>VXWI01000016.1 GCA_009835985.1 Acidobacteriota bacterium
GGTCGATTTCGCCTGCGGCAACGGCTACAAGTGGCTGCACGCGGACTTCGGCTGCGCGCCCTTCTACGTCCGCCGCGAGCACCTGGACTGGATGACCGCCGACCGGCACGGGCATTTTCAGGTCGCCGAGTCGCTACCCGGGAATCGCTTCCGCCTCAAGACCAGCGCTGGAAAGCTCGAATACGGCGGCCCGGCCTACGGTCCGGTCGCCGCGATGGAGGCCGCGCTCGCGTTCCTCGGCGAGGTCGGGGTTGATCGCATCGCCGCGCACACGCAGGCGCTCGCCGGCGAACTGCGCGAGGGAGCCGCGGCGCTCGGGATGCGGATGTTCACTCCGCCGAAGAACCCGTCCGCCATCGTCAGCTTCTACCACGGGCTCGACCACGAGCGGCTCAGCCGGGCGCTCGCCGACGAGGGCGTCTCGATCACCTTCCAGGAGGACGGGGCCCTGCTGCGGGCCGGCGTCGGGATGTTCAACAGCCGCGACGACGTGGACCGGCTGCTGGGGGTGATCCGCCGGTTGGTCTAGTCCGGCTGCCTACAGGTCGGCCAACCGCGCGAGCCCAAAGAAGGGCTCTTTCTCCCGCTCGCCGAGCACCTGCCCGGCCAGCATCTCCCCGAGCGACGCGCCCAGCTTGTAGCCGTGGCCGGACCCGCCGCCGGCGATCCAGACGTTGTCCGCCTCGGGATGGGTGTCCACGATCAGTTCCCCGTCGGCGCTCTGCTCGTACTGGCAGACGCGCGCCTCGATCAGCGGCGCTCCCCGGAGCCCCGGGAAGCGGTGCTCCATGTACTCGCGCGCCTCGCGGATGCCCTTCGCCGAAGGCGTCCGGTCGCCGTCGGTGGGATCGAAGTCGGCTCCGCGCCGGTCGTCCGCGATCTTGAAGCCCCGGAAGCGGGTCGCGGGGATGCCGTAGAACGGGCCCTCGATCCAGGTCGGAAACCCCTCCTCGGTCAGGTCGGCGCGGCCCGCCGGGGGGCCGAAGTAGAAGACCTCCTGCCGGGTGGGGCGGACGAGCGGCGGGTCGAACTCGGGGAAGAGCTTCGCGAGCCAGGGCCCGCAGGCGAAGACGAAGAAGTCGGCTTCCACGGTGCCGCCGTCGGAGAGGCGGATCTCGCCCATCCGGCCGCCCGCCAGGTCTCCCGGCGCCGCTTCCGCTCGCCGGAAGCTGCCGCCTGCCTCCTGGAACTCCCGGAGCACCCGTTCGCAGCCGCGCCGGGCGAGCAGGTAGCCGGCGTCCCTTTCGAACACGCCGTAGGAGAGGCCCTCCGGGTTGATCTGGGGGAAGCGGCGCGCCAGCTCGTCGCCGTCGAGTTCCTCGACCGGGAGGCCGAGGTCTCGGAGGATCGGCACCGCGGCCTTGGTGTACTCGTTCTCCCCGGCCCTCATCCGCAGCATGCCGATGGGGAAGAGCAACCGGTCGTTCCAGCGCGCCTCGTACTCCTTCCAGACCTCGGCCGCCCGGACCACCATCTCGCTGTAGATCCGCCGCGACCCGTAGGAGGCCCGGATCAACCGGCTCTCGCCGCCCGAGCTCGCGCGGGCGTTGCCCGCCCCCCAGGCATCCACGAGCGTCACTTCGGCGCCCATCCGGCGGAGCCAGAGCGCCGTCCAGCCGCCGAAGGCGCCGGCCCCGATCACGACGGCGCGGACGCCGCTTCCGGCTTGCGGCGGGCTGGTGGCCGGTGTGGCCTCGGGTGTCCCGGTTTCGCCGGCACCGTTCCCGCACGCGCCGAACGCAGCAGCGCCGGCGAGTCCGGCAGTGATCGCCTCGCGGCGGGAAATCCGTTTCGTCATGGTTCCGTTACCCCCCGAACCGGTCCAGCCCGAAGAAGGGCTCCTTCTTGCGCTCGCCGAGCGCCTGCTCGGCGAGCATTTCCCCGAGCGCCGGCCCGAGCTTGTAACCGTGGCCCGATCCCCCGCCGGCGATCCAGGCGTTCGCCGCCTCGGGGTGCGTGTCCACGATGAGGTGTCCGTCGGGGCTTTGTTCGTACTGGCACACGCGCGCCTCGATCAGCGGCGCTCCCCGCATCGCCGGGAAGCGGCGCTCCATGTAATTGCGGGCCGTCTCGATGGCTTCCGGCGAGGGCGTGCGGTCCCCGTCGGTGGGGTCGAACGGGGCGCCGCGGGAGTCGTCCGCCACCTTGAAGCCGCGGAAGTTGCTGCCGGGCACCCCGTAGAAGAGGCTGGCCCCCGTCTCCACCCAGACCGGCAGCTCGGCGTCGGTCAGGTCGGAGCGTCCCGGCGGGGTCCCGAAGTACAGGATCTCCTGCCGGGTGGGGCTCACGAGCGGCGGGTCGAAGCCGGGGAAGAGCTCGGCGAGCCAGGGCCCCCCCGCGAACACGAAGAGGTCGGCCTCGAGCGTCTCGCCGCCGGCGAGACGGACCTCCCGCAGGTTCCCGCCCGCCATGGTTCCGGCGGCCGCCTTCGCCTGGCGGTATTCGCCGCCCTCGGCGAGGAAGCCCTCGAGCACCCGCTGGCAGCCGCGGCGGGCGAGCAGGTAGCCGGCGCTTTTCTCGTAGAGGGTGTAGGCGATTCCCTCGGGGTCGATCTGCGGAAAGCGGCGGCCGAGTTCCTCGCCGGTGAGTTCCTCGAAGGGGACGCCGAGGTCGGCGAGGATCGGGACCGCGTCCGTCGCGTAGGGATCGACCCCGTCGCTCATCCAGAGCGCCCCGGTCTCGAAAAAGAGCCGGTCGCCCCACCGCTCGCCGGCCTCCTTCCAGAGGGCGAGCGCCCGCACCACCATCTCGGAGTAGATGCGGTCGGGCCCGTAGGTGGCGCGGATGACCCGGGTCTCGCCCCCCGAACTGGCGCGCGAGTTGCCCGGACCCCAGGCGTCCACCAGCGTGACTTGCGCTCCGCGGCGGCGAAGCTCGAGCGCCGTCCAGCCCCCGAAGGCGCCGGCCCCGACCACGACGGCGCGGACGCCCCGGCCGGCCTGGGGAGCGTCCCCGCTTCCGGCGACCGGCGCTTCGGGAGTGGGTCGGCCGTCGCCGCACCCGCTCAGCGCCCCCGCCGCGCCGGCCAGTCCGGCGGCGATCGCGGTGCGGCGGGAAACGCGGCGGCTCAAGACCCCGCGATCCTAAGTGATGGTCCCGTGGGCGTTCCGCAGGCGATGTGGACCGCATCGCGCAGCACCGCCGCGGCGGTGGGGACCGCGTCGCCCTCGGTGGCGACGAGCCGCTGGGTCGAGAACAGGTCGGTCTCCCACTCCACGGCCATGTCGAGCGTGCCGATGCTCCCGAAGAAGCTGCCGCGCGGGACCGCGACCGGCGCGACCCGCATCCGGACCGCGTCGCCGTCCGGCACGGCCTCGCCGACCAGGCGGACCACCTCGCCCGCGGCGGGCTCCGGGGCCGCCTCGATCCCGGTGCGCTCGACGTCCGCGAGAGAAGCCTTCCGGCGCATGACCGTCCGCACCAGGATCAGCAGCTTGAGCGCGGTGTCGATGCCGTTGAGGTCGTTCGTCGGGTCCGTCTCGGCGATCCCGCGGCGCTGGGCCTCGGTGACCGCGTCCTCGAGGCTCATTCCCTCCGCCATCCGGCCCAGCACGAGGTTGCTGGTGCTGTTGAAGACGCCGCGGAGCCGCCGGAAGTCCGCCGCCACGAGATCCCGCCGGCCGGCGTTCACCACCGGGAGGCCCCCGCAGACGGTGGCGCTCCAGCCGAGGCCGGCGCCGTTCGCGGCGGCCAGTGCCTCCAGCTCGTCGAAGGCCAGCGCGACCGCCGACTTGTTGGCGAAGACGACCGAGACGCCCCGGTGCAGGGCCGCCCGGGCCGCCCGGAGCCCGATCCCCCCGGTTTCCACGTCCATCGAGGCGGCGTCGAGCAGGATCCCCCGCGGCCCGGCGGCGTCGAGCGCCTCCTCGAGGGAGATCGGCGCTGCACCGGGAATCTCCCGGAGCCTCCGGCCCCCGGCCTTGGCCTCGAGCATGGCGGCCGTGGACACGCGGCCACCCGGCGCGTCCGGCCCGAGGACGAACCCGCTCCGGTCGGCGCACGCCACGACGGGGAACGTCACCCCGTAGCGGTCCGCGAGGCCCCCGGCCTTCCTGGCGAGGATTCCCAGCAACTCGCGATGCACGTTCCCCATGCCCAGCAGGATGAGGGGGACCGGTGACGCCTGTCCGGCGCGGTGCCCTGGACCTGTTTCCATGTCCGGTGGACCCTATCCCGCCCGGGCGGCGCGGAGGCCCTTCCAGATGCTGTAGCACAGGGCGACCAGGATGAGCGTGATCGGGAACCCGGTGGTGAGGGCGGCCGTCTGGAACGCCACCAGGCCACCGCTGACCAACAGGGCGATGGCGATGACCCCTTCGAACGAACACCAGAAGATGCGCTGGACGACCGGAGCGTTGACCTTGCCCCCGGCAGTGATGGTGTCGATCACCAGTGTTCCGGAATCGGACGAGGTGACGAAGAAAACCATCACGAGCACGATGGAGACGAACGATGTCACGTCGGCGAGCGGCAGGAGTTCCAGCATCCTGAAGAGCGCCAGTTCCGGCTGTCCGGCCTGCACCGCCTCGGCCATCCCCGTCGCCCCTTCGCCATGGAGCGCGAGCCCCGTGCCCCCGAACGTGCTGAACCAGAGCGCTTCGAGCAGCAACGGCAGGACCAGCATGCAGCCGACGAGGCTGCGTACGGTGCGGCCGCGGGAGATCCGGGCGATGAAGACGCCGACGCACGGGGCCCACGCGATCCACCATGCCCAGTAGAAGGTGGTCCAGCCGCGCAGGAAATCGACGTCTTCGCGGCCCACCCAGTTGCTCAGCGGTCCGATCGCCGCGAGATAGTGGCCGAGACTGCGCGCGAATCCGGCGAGCAGCTCGAGGGTCGGCCCGGCCGCCAGTACGAACGCGAGCAGCCCCAGCGCAAGCGCCATGTTGGCCTGGCTCAGGCGCTTTACGCCTTTCTGCATGCCCAGGACCACCGATACCAGGGTGACCGCCGTGATGACCGTGATCAGCAGCACTTCGGTCGCGTGGCTCGGAGGAATTCCGAACAGGTGGTCCAGCCCCGCCGCCAACTGCTCGACGCCCAGGCCGAGCGACGTTGCCAACCCGAAGAGCGTGGCGAACACGGCAAGGATGTCCACGAGATGGCCGAACCAGCCCCACACCCGCTCGCCCAGCACGGGATAAAAGGCCGACCGCAGACTCATCGGCAGTCCGAGGTTGTAAGCGGCGAAGGCGAGCGCGAGCGCGGTCACCGCGTAGATCGCCCACCCGTGCAGGCCCCAGTGGTAGATGGTGGCAGCCACCGCCAGACCCCGAACGGCGGCGGTGTCCGCGGGTTCCACTCCGAGCGGCGGACTCAGGAAATGAGTGACCGGCTCCGCCACCCCGAAGAACATCAGGCCGATGCCGATCCCGGCCGCGAAGAGCATCGCGAACCACGACCAGTTGGAGTACTCCGGCCGGGCGTCCGGACCGCCCAGGCGAACGCGGCCGAGGGGAGACGCCAGCAGTACCAGACAAAAGAGGATGAAGGCGTTGGCGGCGGCCATGAACATCCAGTCGAAGGTCGCCGTCAGCCAAGCGTAGAGCGCGCTGAAGCTGCTCGCTGCCGTTTCCCGGAACCAGAACGCCCCGACGACGAACGCGATACTGATGACGCTGGAAACGACAAAGACCGGGTGGTGAATGTCGAGACCGAAGGGCCGGATGTTGTCGCGACCGAGCTGGACCCGGGGACGCGTCGTATTGTGTCCATCCCCGTCTTTCATCGGCGACCCTCGCGTTTGCATCTGCCGGTTGATCCTGTCAATATTTGTCACTGCGACCGCAACGGGAGAACCGTCCTCAGCAACCCGGCGGCCGCAAGGAGAGTCTAGTGGCCAGTTCCATCGCCCGCACCGCAACCCTCTTCCGGAAGCTGCTGAGTGGCCGAAGGGTCACCTACCGGCAACTCGAGGCGGAAGAGAACATCAACCGGCGCACTGCGCTCCGCTGGATCGCGGAGGCGCGGCGCGTATTCGATGATGCGCTCCAGAGCGCCACGGGGGATACCGGGGAAAAGGAGTTCTGGCTCGAGACCCGGGGGTCCCACTGGATGGGGGTGTTCAAGCACCAGCCCCCCAATCCGGAAGAAATGGCTTCCCTGGACAAGGCCATCAGGATCCTGCGGAGAGAGGGTCTTGCCCACGAGGAGGACCAGTTGACCGCGCTTCGTGGAAAGCTGCACGGTGTGGTCGAGAGGAGAGACCAGGCGGCGAGCGTCGAGAACGACGTGGAAGCGATCACCGACGCCTGGGGCATCGCCTCGCGGCCCGGCCCGCACATCCGGGCGGATGAAGACGTGACCGCGACGCTTCGGGACGCCCTCCTGCGACAGCGGAAGGTCGGGTTCCGCTACCGGGGCGGGACCAGCAAGACGGTGGAGCCGGCCGGGCTCCTCTACGGCGGCGCCCCGCGCCTCGTCGGCAAGGAGAAGGGCAGGGACCTCGCGCAGTACCGCCTCGACCGGATGAGCGACGTCAAGGTGCTGGATACGCCCAACCGGCTTCGGGAGGACGCCCTGCAGAACTACCTCAGCAGACTCTTCGGCTCCTTCGGCGAAGAACCCGTGAACGTCCAGTGGCGCTTCCACCCGGAAGCGCCCGAGCCGGAGAAATGGACCTTCCACCCCACCCAGAAGGTCGAGAAGGACGCCGACGGCGTCGTCACGGTGAGTTTCCGGGCGGGCGGCCTCGACGACATGGCCCGCCACGTCATCGGGTGGTGGGACTGGATCCAGGTGGACAAACCGATCGCGCTCCGCCGAGCGGTCCTCAAGATGCGGCTGGCCGGACTCGCGCAACTGCTCTACGAGTTCGCCGACCAGCGCACCGCGACCCGCATCTGGAACCTCACCGAAGAGCTCGGCGCGAACAAGGTGGACTACTGGGAATAGGGGGAGCGCCGGTTCGGACGGACCGTTCAGCGCTTCCCCGGAACCATCGGCACGAACGCCACCCCGCCGTGATCCTGGATGTCGATCTCTCCGTCCTCGCCGCGCGTCGCGACCACCAGGCGCTGGCTCCAGGGATCCGGCCCCACGGGCGCGACCAGGCGTCCGTCGGGCGCGAGCTGATCGAGCAGCGCCTGAGGGATCTCGGGTGGCGCCGCGGTGACGACGATCCGATCGAACGGTGCGGCGTCCGGCCAGCCAAGGTAACCGTCCCCCACGCGCAGGTTGATTCCGTCGTAGCCGAGCCCGCGGAGGGTTGTCTCGGCCCGGGCGCCGATCGCGGGTAGCAATTCGATCGAATACACCTCGGCCTCGAGTTCGGCGAGCACCGCCGCCTGGTAGCCGGACCCGGTCCCGATCTCCAGCACGCTTTGGCCCGGCGTGATCTGCGCCAGCGAGCTCATGAGGGCAACGATGTACGGCTGGGAGATCGTCTGTCCCTCGCCGATCGGGAGGGGCCGGTCGGAATAGGCACGGCGCCGCTCCGAAGCCGGAACGAATTCCTCGCGGGGCACCGTCTGCATGGCGCGCAGCACCGCCTCGTTGCGGATGCCCCGGCGCTCGATCTGGCTTCGTACCATGAGGATCCGTTCCGCCAGGAAGGCGTCCTCCTGTTCCCGGTTGCCGGTGGCTTCGTCGCTACCGCAGGTTGCCGAGAAGAGAACGAGGGCCGCGAGGGCAGCCGTTCGCGCACCGCTCCTCATGGAGATTCCTCCCGATGCGCCAAGTCTAAACAGACGGTGGAGCGGGGTTCCAAGGCGTTTTCAACACCACGCGGACCAGCGGTGTGCGGTTTCGCGGCGTGCTGCCGCGATGCCGGCCGGAGGCCGGCGCTCCGATCCGCCGCCGCTAGTGTGATGGAATCAGCCGGCGTGGAACGGGTGCGAATGGCCTCCTGGTGGGCCGTGCTGGTGGGGTTGGCGCTGCCGCTGTCCGCTGGCGCCCAGGGCTTCAGCCGCACCGAGTTCCAGTACCAGGGCGGCTCGGCGTGGGTGGACGGGGTCGTCAGTCCTCCCGGGTTCCAGCACGTCTTCACCCTCCAACACGCGAGCGCCTGGAGCCACGGATCCAACTTCTTCTTCGTGGACATGGTGTGCTGCGACGACCCGGTGTCCAACCGGGATGCCTATCTCGAGTGGTACTCCCGGCTGAGCCTCGGAGCCCTGAGCGGCAAGGAGATCTCCTTCGGCCCGGTCCGCAACATCGCCCTCATCGGGGGCGTCAACTGGGGGTCGCAGTCCCGCTTCGCCAAGCTGACCCCCGGAGTCCAGCTCCAGCTCAACCTGCCCGGGTTCGCGTTCGCCAACCTGGACTTCGTCTACCTGGTGGACGTCGGCGCGGGTCTCGAAGGGGGCGGGGTGCCCAAGGCGGATCCGATCCTCGGAGTGGACTTCAACTGGGCCTATCCCTTCCAGATCGGGGAGGCGGCCTTCTCGATCGAGGGCCACGGCGAATGGCAGAGTCCCACGGACAACGAGATCGGGCGCCAGCCGTACCAGGTCCTCCTCCAGCCCCAGATCCGCTACGACCTCGGGAAGGCCATGTCGGGGGTGGAAAACCGGGTGCTGATCGGGACCGAACTCCAGGTGTGGCGCAACAAGTTCGGGGTCGAGGGGGCGCACGAGTTCCTCCCCCAGTTCCTGTTCGTCTTCGGTTTCTGAGGGCCGGACGCGTGCGGCCGTCCGCGGTCCTGCTGCTGTTGGCGCTGGGGGGCTGCGGTGCGCCCGCCGCCCCGCCCGGGACCGTCCGGATCCCGCCCGGTGAGGAGTTCGCCGGCTTCCGGCTCGATCGCGAGGAGGTCACCACGGCCCGGTTCGCCGCCTTCGTCGCGGAGACCGGCCACGAGACCGACGCCGAACGCTACGGCTGGTCGCTGGTGTTCCACGAACCCGGGACGGAGCCGCCCGCTGCGCAGGTGGTGGCCGCCACGCCCTGGTGGGTCCGGGTGGACGGGGCCGATTGGCGGCGGCCCCGGGGGCCGGAAGCGCCGCCCGCCGAGGTCGATCACCCCGTCACCCAGGTGAGCTGGAACGACGCGTCGGCTTTCTGCGCGGCTGCGGGCGGCCGCCTGCCCACCGGCGCCGAATGGGCGCATGCGGCGCGCGGCGGCCGCGACGACGGTCCCTTCCCCTGGGGCGACCGCTCTCCCTTCGCCGGCGAGCCGGTGGCGAACCTGTTCGACGGTTTCTTTCCCACCCATCCGGGTCCCGGCGACCGCTTCGCCGGGCTCGCCCCGGTAGGAATGTTCCCTCCGAACCCCTACGGGCTCTCGGACATGGCCGGAAACGTCTGGGAATGGGTGGACGGCGGCGGCCCCGATGACCGGCGTCTGAAGGGCGGGTCGTTCCTGTGCGCCGAGAACTCCTGTCAGGGGTACCGCATTTCCTGGGAGAACCGGGCCACCGCCGACTCCTCCTGGGACCACACCGGCTTCCGCTGCCGGTACTGACAGCCCGCGGGAAGGGGAACCCCTCCCCACACCCCTCCCCGGCGGCGCTCCGCGCCGCGGGCGCGTCCCGGCGGGCCATATCCCCGGGCCATGGGGCGAGATTTCGACCGTTACGGCGGTACACTGCGCCGCCGTGCCGACAGTCGCTGGAGCCCTTCCGGAGCAGCAGGGGTTCGGCGCCACGCGCCGGCGTGACAACTGGTGGGTCGTTCCGGCGGCCACCTTCGCCGTCCTGTCCGGGTTCATCGTCTACTCGACGTGGGCCGCATTCCAAAACGCCCACTACGAGTTCGGCAACTACCTCTCGCCGATGTACTCGCCGGTCCTCTTCGGCGATTCCCACCACGCCTGGTTCGGAGGGAAACCCAGCATCTGGCCGGCCTTCCTGCCCTGGTCGCCGGCGCTCCTGATCCTCTGGGCCCCGGCGGGCTTCCGGCTCACCTGCTACTACTACCGCGGCTCCTACTACAAGGCGTTCTGGGCCAGCCCCATGAACTGCACCGTCGGCAAGCCCTGGAAGACGTACCGCGGCGAGAACAGCCTGCCGCTGATCCTCCAAAACGTCCACCGCTACTTCCTCTACCTGGCGGTGGCGTTCATCGGCATCCTTTCCTGGGACGCCTGGATGGCGATGTGGTTCGTGGATCCGGCGACCGGCGCCGAGCAGTTCGGCATCGGGGTCGGCACCCTGGTGCTCACCACCAACGTGATCCTGCTCGGCGGCTACACCTTCGGCTGCCACTCCTTCCGCCATCTCGCGGGCGGCTTCCTCAACAAGATCTCGGGCAAACCGGCCCGCCAGTGCGCCTACGAATGCTCGAGCTGGCTGAACGTACGGCACATGAAGTTCGCCTGGAGCAGCCTCTTCTGGGTCGCCTTCTCCGACGTCTACGTCCGGCTGTGCTCGATGGGCGTCTGGACCGACTACCGGATTCTCTAGATGCAGGTCGCGGAGCACGACGTCCTCGTCGTCGGGGCCGGGGGCGCCGGCCTCCGGGCCGCCATCGAGGCATCGGCGGCGGGAGCGAGCGTCGGGCTCGTCACCAAGTCGCTCCTGGGGAAGGCGCACACCGTGATGGCGGAGGGCGGCATCGCCGCCGCCCTCGCCAACGTGGACGGCCGCGACGACTGGCGAACCCATTTCGCCGACACCATGCGGGGCGGGCAGTACGTCAACAACCCGACGATGGCCGAACTCCACGCCAAGGAGGCCCCGGATCGGGTCAACGAGCTGGAAGCCTGGGGCGCGGTCTTCGACCGCACGAACGACCAGCGGATCCTGCAGCGCAACTTCGGCGGTCACAAGTACCCGCGGCTCGCCCACGTGGGGGACCGGACCGGGCTCGAGATGATCCGCACCCTCCAGGATCACGGCATCCATCTCGGGATCGACGTCCACATGGAGTGGACGGTGA
The DNA here is from genome assembly GCA_009835985.1 of Acidobacteriota bacterium. Classification (GTDB taxonomy): domain Bacteria; phylum Acidobacteriota; class Vicinamibacteria; order Marinacidobacterales; family Marinacidobacteraceae; genus Marinacidobacterium. Next base: position 10,816 of record VXWI01000016.1, read on the forward strand.
CGCGGCTGATCACGGACGGCGGCCGGGTGGTGGGCGCCTTCGGCTACGACCGGGAGAAGGGGCGCTTCCAGGTGTTCCGCGCCTCCGCGGTCGTGCTCGCCACCGGGGGGATCGGCAGGGCCTACCGGATCACCTCCAACAGTTGGGAATACACCGGCGACGGGCACGCGCTCGCCTACGAGGTTGGCGCGGAGCTCATCGACATGGAATACGTCCAGTTCCATCCCACCGGGATGGTCTGGCCGCCGAGCGTCCGCGGGATCCTGGTGACCGAAGGAGTCCGCGGCGAGGGCGGCGTGCTGCGCAACAGCGAGGGCAACCGTTTCATGTTCGACGACATCCCCGACCTCTACGCGGGTTCGACGGCGGCTGACGCGGAGGAGGGCTGGCGCTACACCCAGGGCGACAAGGAGGCCCGGCGGCCGCCCGAACTCCTCACCCGCGACCACGTCGCCCGCTGCATCGTGCGGGAGATCAAGGAGGGACGGGGCAGCCCGCACGGGGGCGTGTTCCTCGATATTTCCTGGATCAAGGAGAAGCTGAAGGACAGCGAAGCGCACATCCGGCGCAAGCTCCCCAGCATGTACCACCAGTTCAAGGAACTGGCGGGGATCGACATCACCAGCGAGGCGATGGAGGTCGGCCCCACCACCCACTACGTGATGGGCGGGGTGAAGGTGGACGGGGAGACCCAGATGTCGCGGGTGCCGGGCCTCTTCGCCGCCGGCGAGTGCGCCGGGGGTCTCCACGGAGCGAACCGCCTCGGCGGGAACTCGCTTTCCGACCTGCTGGTCTTCGGCAAACGGGCTGGCGAGCACGCTGCGAAGTTCGCGAGCGCGAATCCGCGCAGCGGGGCGTCCGGGGCGGAGAACGAGCAGGTCGAGGCCGCGACCCGGGACGCGCTCGCTCCGCTCGAGCGGCAGGACGGCGGCGGGGACGGCGTCGGTTCCTACGCCATCCAGAGTGAGCTGCAGGACCTCATGCAGGCGAAGGTCGGCATCGTGCGCAGCCAGGCGGAGCTGGAGTCCGGGCTCGAGGACGTGCTGGCCCTGAAGGAGCGCTCCCGGAACGTGAGCGTCGCCGGGAACCGCGCCTACAACCCCGGCTGGCACACCGCGCTCGACCTGCCGAACCTGCTGCTCGTCTCCGAGGCGGTGGCGCGCACCGCCGCCCTCCGCAAGGAAAGCCGGGGAGCCCACTTCCGCGAGGACCACACGGCCAAGGACGAGCACTGGGGCCGGACCACGCTGGTGGTGCGGAAGGGCGCGGACGGCGAGATGGAGATCGAGGAGGAGGCGGTGACGCCGCCCCGGGAAGAACTCCAGCAGATCATCGAGGAGAACCGCTGATGGCGAGCCGAACCTTCCGCATCTGGCGGGGCGAGCAGGGAGGCCAGGGCCGGCTCGCCGAATACGCCACCGACATCACCGAGGGCATGGTGGTTCTCGATGCCGTGCACCAGATCCAGGCGGAGTCGGCGGGCGATCTCGCCGTCCGCTGGAACTGCAAGGCCGGTAAGTGCGGCTCCTGCAGCGCCGAGGTGAACGGCAATCCCCGGCTCATGTGCATGACCCGGATGAGCGACCTGCCGGAGGACCGGCCCGTCACCATCGAGCCGATGCGCACCTTCCCGCTGCTGAAGGACCTGGTCACCGACGTGAGCTGGAACTTCGAGGTGAAGAAGCGGATCAAGAAGTTCAAGCCGCGCGAGCCCGACGCCGCGGACGGGACCTGGCGGATGGACCAGCGCGACGTGGACCGCGTGCAGGAGTTCCGCAAGTGCATCGAGTGCTTCCTCTGCCAGGACGTCTGTCACGTCCTCCGGGACTCCCACAAGCACGACGAGTTCATCGGCCCGCGGTTCTTCGTCCACGCCGCCGCTCTCGAGATGCACCCGCTCGATACCGAAGACCGCCTCGAGGAGCTGAAGGAGGCGCAGGGCGTCGGCTACTGCAACATCACCAAGTGCTGCACGAAGGTCTGCCCGGAGCACATCACGATCACCGACAACGCGATCATCCCGCTGAAGGAACGGGTGGTGGACCGTTTCTACGACCCGGTCCGGAACCTCTTCCGCATCATCGGCGGCCGCTGATCCGGACGGCGCGGGGTTGCGGCCCCCGGCCCGCGTCCGGCAAGATCGCCGGTCCGCTCCGGCCGCTTCGGACCGGGGGAGAGGAGTAACTCCATGAACATGTCGGGAATCATCAAGGGCGGCCTCGTCGCCGGCCTCCTCATCAACGTCAGCGAGTACGTGCTGAACATGATGGTGGTGCCGGTACCCGAGGGCGAAGGCGGATCCATCGCGTTCTGGGTCGTCTACGCCTTCGTGCTCGGGTTGCTGACCGCCTACCTGTACGCGGCAATCCGTCCGCGCTGCGGCGCGGGGCCGAAGACCGGCGTCTGCGCCGGGCTGACGGTGTGGGGGCTCCATACCCTGCTGCCCGCGGCCGGCGCGGCCAACATGGGCCTCATGGACCTGAGCGTCGTCGGGCTGGTCTGGACCGCCGCGGAGATGTCGCTCGCCGGCGTCCTCGCGGGCATGCTGTATAGCGAGTAGGAAGCCTCGGAGCGCCGGCCTCCGGCCGGCATCGCTCCCCGCAGGGGAGCGAAACACGCGTAACGCCGTTCGCCGGGGTAACGGCTACCTCCCTCCCAGCACCTCGCGGGCCCGCCGGACCTGTTCGTCATCTCCCGCGCGGGTCGCGGCCTCGAGGAGTCCCCGGTAGGCGGTGAGGTTCCGGGGGTCGCGGTCCACCGCTTCCCGGTAGAGGCGCACCGCTTCCGGAGCGCGCCCCGCCGCCGCTTCGAAGGCCGCGAAGTTGGCCCAGTGGAAGGCGGGTCCGGGATTTTCCCGGACGAGGGCGCCGAACGCTTCGCGGGCTGCCGCCGTGCGGCCGAGTTCCGCGAGCGCCACCGCGCGGACCAGGAGCGCCCGCCCGGTCCCGGGACGCTCGGCGAGGATGGCGGCGGCCCGTTCCGCGGCTTCCTCCGTCCGACCGCGCCGCACGCTCAGCTCGGCGAGCCAAGCGGCCGCTTCCGCATCCCGCGGGTCCGCCCGGAGGACCGTCAGCACGAGTGCCTCGGCGGAATCCCAGTTGCCGCGTTCCACCTGGACCTCGGCGGCCAGCAACAGCGCCTCGCGGTCTTCGGCGAGCGAGGCCGGGCCGCTCTCCAGTACCGCGGCGGCTTCAGCCGGTTGGCCGGCGCGGAGCAGCAGCCGGGTGAGCGCGACGGTGAGCACAGGCGGGCTGTTCCCGTCCGCGGGAGCGGCGGCGAGGACGGCGCGGAGGGCGGCCGCCCCCTCTTCCGCCCGTCCGCTCGCGAGGGCGGCGCGCACGAGGGCGGCGGCGCCGCTTCGTTCGCCGGGATCGAGGGCGACCGCCTGCCGGGCGATCTCGAACGCCCAGTCCGGATTCTGGGCGGAGAGGAGAGCGCCGGCGCGCCCCGCGAGGACCCGCGCGTCGGGCCGCGCCGCCGGCCCGAAGGGTCCGAACGCGGGTTCCCCGGCGAGGCCTTCCAGCGCCCTGCGGTTGCGGAACGCGGTCGCCGCGTGGACGGACAAGGGCGCCCGGAACTCCAGGATCGGATGGTCGTCGCGGTGGCGGGGCGCCTCCCGGGCCCAGGCGTCGAGCGCGGGGCTCGTCGCGGTGAGCCAGGCGCGGAGCGCGCCGAAGCCGGTGATCCCGTAGGGGGCCAGTTCGTCGGCCAGCCGGTCGATGCGCTCCTCGATGACCGGTTGCGGCGTGGCGGGAAACGCGCCCTTCGAGCCGATCAGCAGCGCGTCGCCGTCGTGCAGCACGAAAAGCGCGGCCTCGGGGAAGACGTCGGTGAACCCGCCCGCCACCGTCCGCAGGTCCTCCTCCGCGAGGTTGTAGAGGTGGATCCACTGGCAGAAGAGGCCCCCGTCGGTGAGCCGGGAACGCGCCAGTTCGAAGAACTCGACGGTGAACAGCGCCGAAACGCCGCTCATCCAGGGATTCGAGGGCTCCGAGATCACCACGTCGTACGCGTCGCGGTCGAGGAGGAGCCGGTTGCGGGCATCGACTTCGAGGAGGGCGAAGCGTTCGTCCTCCCAGGGCGCCCCGTTGCTCGCCTCGAAGAGGCGGGAGGCCATCGCCACCTCGGGTGAGATCTCGGCCGCGGCGACGCGCGCCACCTCGTGCCGGAGCGCGCTCCCGGCGGTCACGCCGCTGCCGTGACCCACGATGAACACGGACTCCGGGGCGGGATGGAGGAGGAGGGGCAGGTGGGCGAGCAGCCGCTGGGTGAGCATGTCCGGTCCGTCGGTCGCGTCCACCTTGCCGTCGATCGCGAGCGACAGCTCGCCCGCCACCTCCTTGACCGTGACCGTGGCGCTCGCGCCCTGGTCGAGGAAACGCAGTCGCCCCTTGCGCAGGAAGTCCCGGTGGCGGGACGTTTCCATCTGCGGCGCGACCCGGTAGAGCCCCCCGGTGAGCGCTTCCCAGTCCCAGGATCCGGTGGCGGTGAACCCGAAGGCGCCGAGCGCACCGGCGAGCGCCAGCGTCAGGATCCGGGGACTCGCGAGGAACGCCGCGACGAGCTGGGCGAGGACCGCGGCGAGGAGGGCGGCCTCGATCCCCAGCCATGGGATCAGCAGGAATCCCGCCGCGAGCGCCCCGAGGACGTTGCCGCCGGCGTTCGTCGCGTAGATCGTCCCGGTGGCCCGTCCGGCCTCACGTGCGGAGTCGTTCGCGGCGGCGGCGGCGCCCGCCACCGCCAGCGGAAAGGTGGCGCCGAACGCGAGCCCGGGCAGCAGCAGCACGGCGGCGGTCCCCAGGAACTGGAGGTTCAGGAGGTGTGGCACGTCGCCGGCGCTCTGGGCGATGAGCCCCCCAACCGGAAGGACGAGACCGCTCCCGAACCAGGCCACCACGGCCGAGGCGGCCGCTCCCACGAGCTGGACCACAGCGAGCCAGAAGCGCGGCGAAGCGGCCCTTCCCGCGCCGGGTCGGCCGGTAAGCCGCGCTGCCGCGGCACTGCCGAGGGCGACGCCGAGGATCACCGCGGCGATGACGCAGGCGAAGGTGTAGATGGTGGGGCCGAAGAGCAGCGCGGCGAGCCGGGCCCAGCCGATCTCGGCGGCCATCGCCGCAAACCCGGAGAGTGCCGCGATGCCTCCGAAGGGGAAGAGGGCCCGGGCGCCGAACCACGGGGCCCGGACGGCATCGCTCGGGCCGGGAGCCGGGGACCTCCCGAACCGGGCGAAGACCAGGATCCCGGCGGCGAGATTTGCCGCGACTCCGCACAGCGTCGCCCCGCCCAGTCCCAGTTCCGGAATGAGCAGCCGAGCGGCGGCCACGCTGCCGGCGAGGGCGCCGGCGGTGTTCGCGGCATAGAGCCAACCGGCCGCGCGTCCTTCGCCGCGGTCCCGGATCCGCCGGCCCAGCGCCGTCAGCGTCGGCAGCGTCGCACCCATCAGGGTGGCGGCGGGAAGCAGGAACAGCGAGGAGAGGACGGCGGTGAGCAGGAAGGCCCCCGAGCCGGGATCCGCGAGGCGCGCCAGCGGGAGCGTCGCGCCCAGGTAGAGCGGCAGCCCCGCCGCGAACCCGGCGGCGCCGATTTCGAGCAACAGGAACCGCCGGCCGAGTCGCGCGGCGCCCAGTTTTCCCCCCGAACGTCCGGCGAGCAGCGCGCCGAGCCCGAGCCCGCCGAGGAACATCGCGAGGACGAGCGTCAGCGCGGCGTTCGTGGTCCCGAGCACCACGGCGAAACGCCGCACCCAGACGATCTGGTAGGTCAGCGACGCGAAGCCCGAGAGCAGCAGCGCGAGCGGGAGGAGCGCCGCGGCCACAGAGTCGGCCGGGGCTCGCGTGTGCCCGGATGCCGGGTGCCGGATGGTGCGCTGTGAACCCGTGGGCTCAGTCCTCCCGCTCGGCGAGCAGGATCCGAAGCGCGAAATCTCGGAGGTCTGCCTCCGGAGCCGCTAGCAGGGCTCGGATGAGTTCTTCCGCCTGATCCACGCTCTCTCTCGCCTCGGACACCTCGAAGGTCGTGGACGGATCGTAGTCCGCGCGGTGTCGTTTCTTCTGCAACTCCGCAAAACCACGCGCGAAGGCTCGGATCGCCGTGGGGTACGGGGCGATGACCCGTGGATTGATGCACCGGCGTTTGGTGCGGCCGTGCTGCAACGACCGATAAACGGTTTGCCGCGTTGAAGACCGCAGGGGAACGCCTCGGTTCACGGCAAGCCGGTCGACGCACATCCGCGCGAGGCAGTGGAACATGGCCTAGCAGTCCGTGGACAAAGTGACGGGAGTACCGAGACCGACGAGGCGCCCGGCTGACAAGGTACGCGAGGGAGGAATACCGAGTGTATTTCGACCGAAGCGCAACGAAGAGCGAAGCGAAGCGGCGCGGTTCAGCCGGGATGCATCGCCGGTCGAATACCGCGTGACTTTGTTCACGGGCTGCTCGTACGCGGTGCTTACCGCGCGCCGGGCGTGGGCGCTGTCTTGTCGGTCCCGAGCGGCTTCGAGCAGGAGGCGGGCCGCAGCCAGGAGTTCCGCAGCGCGGAGTCCGTCAGTCCCGGGCATCGCCGGCGCGAAGAAACTCCGGATGGGGAAACCGGGTTTCCCCGATGGCCCAGAGGCAATCCTGCATGTCCCCGATGAGTTCTACTGCCAAACCCATCTTGCAACGGAGTTCCTCGTCTTCCGGCCGGAAGTAGATCTCCACCACCAGGACGGGGTCGCCATCGTGATCCAGCTCGGGCCGGAGCCGGATGGCGGGGAAGTCGGTCTTCGGGTACCGGGCGCGAACCACCCGCACCACGACATCCTCCAGTTCCCGGCGCCGTTCCTCGGTCATCGGGTGGCCTTCTCCATCAACGCTCCGGCAGCTTAGCAGTCCGAAACGGACGCCCCGCGGATCTCAGCGCACGTCTTGTCCCGGGTCCGCGCCGCCGCCCGGCTGGTGCAGATAACCGCTCCGCGCCCGGACGCTCGCCCCGTCCCGGTTCACCGTCACTTCCAGGCTGCGCCAGCCCGCCGGTTCGTCCGGGTCGGGCGCGAAGGCGAGCAGGTAACGCGCCCGCAACTCCTCCAGGATCTCCCCGTAGGCGGCGAGCAGCCGCTCCTCGTCACGGCTCTGGACCAGCCGGCCGCCGCTGAGTTCGGCGACGTGCCGCAGCAACTGGAGTTCCGACGGCGCCCGCATGCCGGCGCGCGGCCGGATGGTGCGGCGGGGTCCGTCGAGCAGCGCGACGAGCTCGTCGGGTGCGATCCCGCCGTTCATGCGCCGGATGCCGATGCGGCGGCGGCGTGCGACCGACGGGGGGACGTAGTCGTTGTTCCGATACCGGTACCGCCGGCGGGTGGTGCCTCGGGCGTCCGGTGGAATCACCGTGTAGAGCACCGCTTCGCTCCCCAGGAGCGCAGGCTCCACGAAGGCCTCGGGGGTCCAGCTCATCGTGTCGTCGCCGTCGGTGAAGACGATGACGACGGCCCGTCCGGGTTCCTCCCCGGCAAGCGCGGTGGAAAGCAGCAGCGAGTCCCAGAGCGCCGTGCCGCCGATGACGCCCTCTTCGGGGAACGGGTTCGGCGGCAGCTGCGAGCAGCCGGCGAAGTCGTGCGTCAATACGGGCTGCGACGAGAAGATCATCACCGCGCAGCGGTCGTTTTCCGACAGTTGGCCGGAGAACTGCCGGGCCGCCGCCGCGAGGCGCTGTCGCCGATCCCGGGTCACGCTCTCGCTCAGGTCCATGACGAAGAGCACCGAGACCGGCAGATCCTCGAGCGGGACGAGCCGGATGTCCCGCCGGACGCCCCCGTCGAGCAGCACGAAGTCCGCGGCGGTCAGGCCCGCGAGCGGGCGGTTCCGCTCGGTGACCACCACGTCCACCAGTACCTCTTCCACGGTGACCCGGAAACGGACCTGACCGGACTCGCCGGAGGCGGTTGCCGCGAGGAGGCACAGGCTGCCGGTGAGCACCAGGCGCCGCGTGGTTCGGTGCATCCTCATTGCTCCGGCTGCAGGGCCAGGCCGCGGAGCTGGTCGAGTCGTCCGGTCTCGTCGGCAAGCGCCTGGACGAGGAAGTACCACCAGGTGTCCTGGCCGCTGGTCCCGGAGAGGAAACTGCGGACTGCGTCGGCGGCGCGCCGGCCGTCTCCCCGGGTCTGGCGGGCCGCGGCGAGTCCCGCGGCGGCGGACAGGGAGCCGACGTGGATCGCCTGGGCCGCTTCGAAGGCGGCTTCCGCCTCCACCACCTGATCGAGCCAGAGCAGCGTCTCGCCGCGCAGCAGCAGCGAAACGAAGCGATGCCGGGCGCCCAGGTCGTTGCCGGCGTCGTCGAGACGCCGGAGCGCTTCTTCCGGGTTGCCCTCCCGCAGCGTCAGGTGGGCCAGTCGGAGACGGAGTTCCGCCGGGTCGCCTTCGCCCGCGTCCAGGAGGTTCTGGTAGCTCTCCTGGGCCTGATCGAGGAACCGCTCGTCGTGGATGCCCCAACCGATGAACTCGGCGAGGCGCGCCAGGTTGATGCGCACCGGCAGGTGGTCCGGAACCTCCTGTTGGAGGATTCGCCCTATCCGGACTGCGGCGTCGAGCCGGCCCTGGTCCACGTAGATTCCGAGAAGGCCCAGATGCGCGTCGCGCATCCAGACGTCGCGCCGCGCGCCGCCGACCCGGTTCAGGAAATCACGGGCGATCTCCTCGTTCCTCTCGGGCTCCATTTCCGCCGCCCAGGCGAGGTCGAGGTGGATCATCGCGGCGGCAAGGAGGTCGAGCTCGACCCCCGGCGCGCCGCCCGGGAGCCCGCGGACGAACTCCTGGGCCTGGTCCCGCAACCGGTCGAAGGGGAGCGCCATGCTGGCGCGCAGCGCCGTGGCGAAATCGCCGCTCCGGTAGACCGCGAGCCGGGAGGCGTAGGCGTCGAGGTTGCGCGCTTGCGCGTCCGCTGCGGTGGGCACCAGGCATGTGAGGGCCGCGATGGCCGCAAGCCTCCCGAGTTTCCGCATTCGGTCTCCGCCTCTTCGCAAGCAAGGACGGAGCCATTCTCGCACCCGCATTCGGCCCGGTACCACCGCGCCCCCGACCGCCCGGAGACATAGACTGACCGCCTCCGAGCGGGCTGACGAGCCAGGCAACGGACCGGCTCGGCGACCCAACCGGCGGTGGCCGAACGGGAGGTACTCGATGAGCGAAGACACCAGGGTTGCCGTAGGCGGCTTCGGTCTGCGCTGGACCGTTCTCTGCGGGCTCGGCCTGGCGGGCGGGCTGGCCGTCGGCCTGGGCCTGGCCGCGCCGGTCGAGGCGGTCGTGGGCATGATGTTGGTGACGCCCGTCACCCTGGCGCTGGCCGGATCGATGTTCGGCGGCGCCCAGTGGCTGGCCCTGGGAAGGAGCCCGCGGTTCGCTGCGTCATGGGTCGGGACCTCGGGCCTCGGGCTGGGTGTCGGCATGACCGTCGGCATCGTGCTGGTCGAGACGCTCGGCCAGGCGTTGACCGGCGAGCCGGTGCGCCTCGCGGCGCTCGGCATGCTCGGCCGACTCGGCGGGTTGACGTTCGTCGGGGCGTTCGCCGGCCTGGGGCTGGGCGCGGCGCAGTGGCTGGCGCTCCGCGCCGCGGCGCCGGTGGCCCGGCGGTGGGTCGTCTGGTGCGTCGCCGGATTCGGCGCCGGACTGCCCGCCGGCAGCCTGGCCGCGGAGCTCGTGGGGGGACTCCAGAGCCCGGTCGGCTTCGCCGCATTCCTGGGAGTCGCCGGATTGACACTGGGGGTGTTCACGGCCAGGGGCGGGGCGGCGATTGCCGCCGGACTCACGCCTCGACGCGCGGACTGAACCGGCGGCGAGGTTCCCGACTGGCGGTTGTACCATCGCGTGCTTTCCCGGATTGAACCCCGATGCGCCTCGGGGTATTTCGCGGCCCGGGACCCAGGAGGCCACATGTCCCTTGAACATCGTCCCTTTCGAGTGGCCGGCCGCGTGCTGGCCGTGCTGGTCGCCACCCTTGCCGCCGGCTGCGGCGGCGGCGCCGAAGAGCCGGCCCCGATGACCGAGGAGGAGCGGATCGAGGCCGAGGCGCGCCGCATCCACGACGCGGTGATGACCCTCTGCACCCACATCGACATCCCCTTCAACTACGCGACCGAGGAGGTGGACCCCGGGAACGTCAACGAGCAGTACCAGGTGGACTACCCGCGGATGCAGGAGGGCGGCCTCGACGCGGGGTTCTTCGTCGTCTACAACGGCCAGGGCGAGCGGACCCCCGAGGGCTACGAGGCGGCCAGGGAAGGCGCGATGACCAAGTTCGACGCCATCCACCGCGCCACCTCGACGCATTCGGACGTCATCGAGCTCGCCTACAGCGCGGACGACGCCGAGCGCATCCACGCCGAGGGGAAGCTGGTCGCCATGATCGGCGTCGAGAACGGCTACCCGATCGGCAGGGACCTGTCGCTGCTGGAGACGTACCACGAGCTCGGCGCCCGCTACCTCGGCCTCGTCCATAACGGACACAACGACCTCGCCGATTCCTGCAATCCGCGGGAGGACCTCGGGGACGGCGAGGCGGAGCACGGGGGGCTCAGCGATTTCGGCCGGGAAGCGATCGCCGAGCTGAACCGTCTCGGCATGCTGGTGGACGTCTCGCACATCTCGCGGGACGCCATGCTGCAGGCGGCCGAGGTGTCCGCCGCCCCGATCATCGCCTCGCACTCGAGCGCCACGGCGCTCGCCGACGTGTCCCGGAACATGGACGACGAGCAGCTCCGCGCGCTGGCCGCGAACGGCGGCGTGATGCAGACGGTGGCGCTCCGCAGCTTCGTGAAGACCGACCCGCCCGAGAAGACCGCGGCCATCGACGGCGCCATGGCAGAGTTCGGGGTCTCTTCCTTCGGCGAGATCCGCAACCTGAGCGAGGAGGACCAGGCGGGGCTGCGGGCCCGGCTCACGGACATCAGCGCCGAGTTCCCGGTCACCGTGGCGGACTTCGTGGACCACATCGACCACGCGATCGAGGTGATGGGGATCGACCACGTCGGCATCTCGTCGGACTTCGACGGCGGCGGCGGCGTGGACGGCTGGGACGACGCGTCCGAGACCTTCAGCGTCACGCTGGAGCTGGTCCGGCGCGGGTACTCCGAGGACCAGATCGCCCAGCTCTGGAGCGGGAACACCCTGAGGATCCTCCGGGAGGCCGAGCGGGTGGCGGCGGAGATGCAGGCCGAGGGTGAGTGATCGGAGCGCCGGCCTCCGGCCGGCATCGCCCGCCAGCGGCGGGCGAAACCGCGACCGGTTCCCCGCCCGTGGTGCACCCCGTTCGACCCAGGCGCCGTCGGAGTTCAATCAGGAACTCCGCGCCTACGAGCAGGTCGCGAAGCTGCAGCGCTACCGGCTCGCGGAGGGCGCCGAGGAGGAGTTCGACGAGGACTTCGTCCTGAGGCCCTGCGATCTCTCGCTTCTGGACTCGCCGGACGCCGCGGACCGCGAACGGTTCAGCCGGGACCTCGGCGAATCGCTCGAGGACACCGGGTTCGCGATCCTCACCGGCCACGGGGTGGACCCGGCGCTCTACGCCGAGGCCCACCGGCGCACGCGGGAGTTCTTCGAGTGCCACCCGCTCGAGGTGAAGGCGCGCTACCGGGCGCGACGCCAGGGGTCGGTGAACCAGGGCTACTTCCCGATGCGCGAGACCACGGTGATCCACCCGGACCTCGTGGAGGGCTGGGTCTTCTGCCGCCGGGCGTTTGACCTCGGGCAGGACCCGGGCTGGGAGGAAGCCGACTTCTGGCCCTCACCGGGCTGGGAGGCCTTCTTCCGGCAGTTGGTGCTCGCCCACGAGCGGCTGATCCACCCGATCATGCGGTCGATCCTCTCCTACCTGGGCGAAGCCCCCGGGCTCTTCGACGACCGGCTCACTGCGACGAACTTCGGCTTCCGGCTCAACTACTACCCGCCGATGACCGAGGTCCCCGAAGGGACGACGGGAAGGATGCTCGGCCACGAGGACGTGGACCTCTTCACCATCCTCCCCGCCGCCGAGACCGAGGGGCTCCAGCTCCTCCACCGGAAGACCATGAAGTGGGTGCGGGTCGCGGCGCCGCCGGGCGCGATCGTGTTGAACACCGGCGACTACATGCAGCGGATCACCAACAACCGGCTGCCGTCCACCACCCACCGGGTGAGCGCGCCGCGCGATCCCGCCGCCCGGGCGCGGCCCCGGACCTCCTTCCCGATGGCGGTCTACGTCTGGGAGGACGAGGTCCTCGAGGTGCTGCCGAACCAGGGCGCGCCGCTCTACCCGCCGGTCCGCGCCGAGGACTTCCACACCCGCATCACGAGCAAGTACTACGGCGACAGCTACCACTCCACGGGTGAGGAGGGCGCCGTCGAGCGCCGGGTGCGGTAACGAGGGGAGCGCCGGCGTTCCTGGCCGGCGGCGCCGGGGCGGCGGTCAGAAACGCCGTCGACGGAACCGGTTGTTCACCACGTTGTTGAAGATGGACCCGAAGCGGAACTCGAAACCGACCTCCACGCCGTAGTCGAACTCGGTCGCCCGCGCCTGGAGCCGCAGCAGCGCCTCCTCGTCGGTCGCTTCCTCCGCGGCCAGGTAGATCTGGTCGTTGACCGAGGAGATGTTCCCGGACACCTCGAGCGACAGACCCCGGAAGATCCGGAACTCGAGATCTCCGCCGAGGCGGATCAGGCGCTGGCTGAAATCGTGCAGGAAGTGCGATCCGCTGACGTTGACGGAGGCGTTGCCCCAGGGTTGGCGCTGGCTGAACCGCACGTCCAGAGCCTGTTCCCAGCGTGTTTCCTCGGTCTCGCCGTAGATCGTGGTCTCGTAGTAGTCGCGGTACGCGGGACCGACCGAGTAGTGGAAGATGAAGCTGCGGCGGGTCGCCTCCTCGTAGGGGAAGATGCTGTATTCCAGCGCGGGCGCCACTTCGATCCGGAATTCCTGGTTGTAGGTCAGGTTCCGGCTCGTATTGGTGTCGAGCCCGACCGACCAGTGATCGAGGAGGGAATACACGACCCGGGTGTCCAGGCTCCAGCCGGTTCGCGTGTCGGTGAAGGTTCCGTCCGAGAGGTCGATCGAGAAGTGGTCGTTCTCGATGTCTCCCCAGAACCGGACCCGCCAGTCGGGGGTCACCCGCGAGGCGGAAAACCCGCCTTCCAGACTGGTGCGCCGCTCGGTGGTCTCGCCGTCAATCCCCACCTCTCCGTCGATGCGGAAGACCCACAGGTTCCAGGGATCGTCCACCTCGTCCCGGGCGACCACCCCGCGCGCGACCGCCGCCTCCTCCCGGTCGATCGGATTGAGGACGACGAGGCTCCGGTATCCGGCGTCGTCCGCGAAGGTGGCGAGCCCGAGGCCCATGGTGTGGACGATCCCGTCCAGCGTCTCCCGGTCGGTGTCGGTGGGCGACGAACGGTAGGCGTGCTCGCCGTCATAGCTCTCGTGCTCCCCGACCCCCAGGAAATGAAAGACGTACTCCCGCCCGTCGGCGCCCGTCCGCTGGCTGGTCATGATCAGGTGGACGTTCGCGTCCTCCTTGTCGTTGACCCAGTTCACCCAGGTGATCTCGGTGCGGTAGTAGCGGGAGTCGCACCGGGGCCCGGAGCAGTCGAAGAACACGTTGGGCCGTCCGTTCCCGTTCTGGGCGGCGGCGGGGGGTGTGGCGCCGATCGTCGCGGCTGCGAACGCGACCACGCCGAGCGCCCGGCCGGACCCGCTCAAGCGCCGCTGCGGGCGGCGCCGCCGGTCGGGCTCCGGCGCACCCTCCCGGGCGGGGTGGCGCGCGCGACTACCCATGGTTCCTGGTCAACTCTCGGGAATCAGCGTCCCACCACAACCAAGGGGACGCGCCGACCCTCAACGTGTGGCTCGCGGGCTCTTTGCCCGCCGCGTCCCACGGTGAATCGAGCAACACGAGGGGTCAGAACCTCCCGACTCCTTCGCTGCCTCCACCCGCCGTTCGGCGATGAATTCGTCCACTTCACGCCCAGTCGGGCTTCCGTGTTTCCGGGCGAGAGCCTGAACCTTGGCCACGGCCGTTTCCAGATCGGATTCCGTGTTCGACATCCGGCTCGCCTTTGAGGCGGGAAGCCTACACGGCGACTTGGGTTGGTGCGCAGGCCGGCCTGAAGGTTGGCTGTCCCTCGGTCCTGATCCTCACGCGGGCGGTTGGAAGTCCTCGCCGCGAGTCAACGCCCCACGTACCCCGGGCCCCGCAGCACCTGCCCCGGCAGCTCGCCGGTCGGCTCGCCCTCGGCGATGATCGCGACGCCGTTCACGAAGACCCAGGGGATGCCGGTCGGGTAGCGCTCGGGCTCCTCGAAGGTTGCCTCGTCCTGGACCGTGTCCGGATCGAAGAGGACCATGTCGGCCTTCATGCCGGGGCGCAGCACCCCGCGGTCCGCGAGCCCGAGGCGGTTCGCGGGCGCCGAGCTCATCTTGCGGATCGCCTCCTCCAGCGTCAGGAGCCCCTCCTCGCGCACGTACTTCGCCAGGACCCGCGGATAGGTGCCGAAAGAACGCGGATGCGGCTTCCCCATCGGGGTCCGCATCCCCGCCGCCAGCGCGCTGCCGTCGGAGCCGATGTGGGTGAACGGCTGGGCGAGCGCCTGGACGAGGTTCACTTCCTCGTTCCCGAAGGAAATCTGGAACCCGTCGCCCTCCTGTTCGATCAGCAGGTCGAGCAGCCCCTCCTCGGGGGTCGTGCCCCGGGCTTCCCCGAGGTCCACGATCGAGAGCCCGTCCACCTCGTCCCGGAAGGAACTCACGAACGTCCGCCCCCAGCGGGGCCGCCGGGCTTCGGACTCCCGGAGTTCGGCCAGCAGCCGCTCCCGTTCGGCCGGGTCGGTCAGCCGCCCGAGCATCCGGTCCACGCCGCCTTCCTGCGCCCACGCCGGCAGCAGGGAGCGGAGGTAGGTCCAGCCCGCGATGTAGGGATAGACGTTCCCCGTCACGTCCACGCCCGTAGCCCGCGCCTCGGCGATCATCGCCGCATACTCCGGGATCCGGGAGCTCGACGTGGAGTTCAGGTGGTGGATCTCGACCGCGGTCCCCGCCTCGCGGCCGATCGTGATCCCCTCCGCGAGCCCTTCGAGGCCGCTGCGCAGGTGGGTCACGTAGATCCCTCCGTACCCGGCGGCCACCCGGGTGAGCCGGATGAGTTCCTCGGTGCTCATGAAGGCGTTCGGGATGTAGGCCAGCCCGCTCGCGATCCCGAACGCGCCTTCCTCCATCGCCTGGGCGACGAGGGCCTCCATCCGCTGCAGTTCCTCCTCCGTCGGATCGCGTTCCTCGTACCCGACCACGGAGGCCCGCACCTGTCCCGAGCCCACGTAGGAGACGACGTTCGGGCCCACCCCGGCGAACTCCAGCCGGTCGAGATAGCCCCCGAGGGTGGTCCAGTCCCGCTCGATGGGCGGGGCGACCATCATCGGGTCGTCCACCGCGGGCCCCATGACCGGCCCCGCGGAGAGGTGCTCGCCGAGCACCTCGGTGGTCACTCCCTGCGCGGTCTTGCTCAGGGCGCGGGGATCGACCACCAGCCCGTACTCCGAGTGGGCGTGCATGTCGATGAACCCGGGGGCGAGGGCCAGGCCCTCGGCGTCGATCACCCGAAGGGCGTCCGGTTCGCCCGGTCCGACGCTCACGATGGTGTCCCCGGTGACGGCGAGGCTCCCCCGGAACCAGGGGCCGCCGGTCCCGTCGACGATCCGCGCCCCGCGGATCAGCAGGTCAGCGGGTTGCGGGGCATCGGTGGCGGGCGGGCCGCACGCGGCCAGAACCAATGCCGTGAGTACTGCCGCCATCTGTGGAGTGCGTCTCATCTGCCTTGCCTCCCGGGGTCTCGCCCGCCCCGATTGGGGAGGGGACAGGCTAGCAGCCGGTGGCCGCTGTTTCCGGGTGAGGTTGTGACGTGCGCGGTGCGGAGCACCGCGGTGCCGGTCTGGAGACCGGCGTTCCAGGCCCATGCGCCATGCCGGCCTAGAATTCCGCCGTGGGTTTCGCCGCCGGGGAACAACACAAGCCGGGGCCGCTTCGTCCCCGGGCTCCGTGGTTCCTGGCGCTGGCGTTCGCCTGCCTCCACGCGCCCGACCTCGCCGCCCAGGCCGGCACCACCACCGGCGTCATCCGCGGCGAGGTGAGCGATCCGCTGGGCAACCCGGTGCCGGGCGCCGTCATCCTCATCCAGCACCGGGACACCGACCTGGTGACCACCGTCGAGAGTTCGGGTTCCGGCGGGTTCGTCCGCAGCCTGCTGCCCCCCGGGACCTACGACCTGACCGTCACCGCCGCGGGCGGGTTCGGCACCGAGCGCATCGAGGGCGCGATCCTGCGGGTGGGGGAGGTGCTCGACTTCCACCTGGACCTCCGGATCGTGGCCGCCGAAACGGTGACGGTCTTCGGCGAGCTGCCGTCCCCCATCGAGACCACGGACTTCACCCGCTCCCAGCGCCTGAGGGAGGAAGTCGTGGACGCGGTGCCGAGCAACGGCCGCAACTTCGTGGACCTGGCCCTCCTCACTCCCGGCGCGTCCGTCTCCCAGGGGCCGGACGGCGACGAACTGAACATCAACGGCCAGCGCGGCATCTTCAACAACTTCATCGTGGACGGGGCCGACTTCAACAACCCGTTCTTCGGAGAGCAGCGCGGCGGCCAGCGGGCGGCGTTCACCTTCAACCAGGACGCCATCGGCGAACTGGTCATCGTGAACCAGGGCGCCCCCGCGGAGTTCGGCCGCTCGGCCGGCGGATTCATCAACGTCATCACCAAGTCGGGCACCAACGAGATCGCCGGCTCCGCCCACTACTTCGGCCAGTGGGACGAGATCGCGGCCGAGTACTCCGCGGACCGGGGCGGCGGGAAGCCCGATTTCGGGCGGAACCAGTTCGGGGCGACGTTCGGCGGCCCGCTCGTCCGCGACCGGGCGTTCTTCTTCCTCGCCTACGACCAGCAGGCGGCGGCCGAGACCAAGCAGGCCACCCGCCGCGTCGCGAACCCGGCGAACCTGGAGCGGCTGGACGCCTTCCTCAACACCCGCTGGCCGGGGCTCTTCGAGGACGAGTTCGGGCCGATCCGGCGCACCGACGACGCGCGTTCCCTCCTCGCCAAGCTGGACTTCAACCTGAGCGGCCGCCACCAGGCCTCGCTCAAATACAACTACACCTGGTCGGAACAGGTGAACGGCACCTTCGACGTGGACTCGTGGGGCGCTTCCATGAACGGGATCGAGCGGGGCCACTCACACGCGGTGAACGGGAGCCTCCGCTCGCTGCTCACGAACGCGCTCTCGAACGAGCTGCGGGTCCAGTGGGCGCGGGAGGACCGGCCGCGCTGGTACGACGGCCCGCTGATTCCCGGCGCGGCCCTCCCGGGCCAGCCCCAGTTCGAACGGCTCGGCGGGCGCCCGTTCCCGGACATCGGCATGGACTTCGCGGACGGCTTCCGGATCGGGCTCCCGTTCTTCCTGCCGATCGATCCCGCTTTCGACGACCGGCTCCAGATCGTGGACAACCTGTCGTACGCCACGGGTTCCCATCTCTTCAAGGCCGGGATCGAAGTCAACCGCACCCGGGTGGAGCAGCAGTTCATGGGCTTCGCCAACAGCCGCTACCTCTTCGATTCGGTGGACGGCTTTATCGGCTTCGCGACCCACGGGAGCGGCTACGTGCACTGCTCCGACGGCTCGGCGAGCACCACGGGAGGCTGTCCCGAGGGCGCCGCGATCACCGGGCCGGTGCTGCTCTACCTCCAGTCGGCGACCGTGCCCGGCATCCCGCCGGCCGAACTCGGCCGGCAGCGGGCGTCCATGCACGAGGTCGGAGTGTTCGTGCAGGACACCTGGCATCCGGGCGAGAACGTGACGCTCGATCTCGGACTCCGCTGGGACGGGACGTGGCACCCCGACGTCTTCGTCGAACCGGAAGACACGTTCTTCGCGCCCTACCTCGCCGACCCGGCGTTCCCCTCCGACGGCCGGATCCCCCACGACCTCGACAACTTCCAGCCGCGCTTCGGGATCGCCTGGGACGTCGCCGGCGACGGCCGCACGGTGGCGCGCGCGGCGGCCGGCTCCTACGTCTCGCGCATCCCGCTGCTAGTGTTCGCCCAGCACCGTTCCACGAACGGGGCCTTCCAGCAGATCCTCTTCCGCAGCAGCGCCGACACCTTCCTCGGCCCGGTCCCGGAGATCGACCGGCAGCTCGACCCCCAGGCGACGGCCCCCTTCCTCCCGGACATCCAGGTCGCCGACCGGAACCTCGAGCTGCCGCGCACCTGGTCGTTCAGCGTCGGGCTCGACCGGGACCTCGGGCGTGGCATGGCGGCGAGCGCCAACTTCGTCTACGCGCGGACCGATCAGCTCTTCCGGTTCGTGGACCGCAACGCTGCCGCCTTCGGATCACCCTTCGGCGTCGGCACGCACCCGTCGGGCGGCGGCATCAACGCGCTGACCGTCGCCGAGAGCAGCGCCCGCTCGCGCTACCAGGCGCTGACCGTCGGGCTGCGCGGCTGGAGTTCGCTCGGGGACCGGCCGCTGACGTTCGAGGCCCACTACACCCTCGCCTTCGACCGCTCGGACGACGACAACGAGCGCGACCCGTTCACCTTCCGCTACGCCGATCCCTCGGACCTCGGCCCCGAGTTCGGCTGGTCGGACCGCGACCGCCGCCACCAGGTGAGCGGCTACCTGCTCGTCACCCTGCCGGGGGATGTGAACTGGAACAACGTGTTCCGGGTCCTGTCCGCCTCACCGGCTTCGGAGCGGTGCGCCCTGCCCGGCGAGCGCGCGAACCAGCCCTCGGACCGCATCTGCGCCGACGGCTCCATCCTCACGCGCAACACCCTGCGGCGCGACAACGCGTTCTTCACCTGGGACCTGCGGATCTCGCGCGCCTTTGCGCTGCCGAACGGCGCGACGCTCGAACCCATCGTCGAGGTGTTCAACCTCACCGGCGCCGACAACTTCCTCGACAGCCACACCGGTTCGCTGCTCTTCAACTTCGACGGGACGCTCCGCAGCGGCCTCGGCGACACCCGCCGCGGTCAGTTGGGCGTCAGCCTGCGCTTCTAGATCGGAGCGCCGGCCTCCGGCCGGCATCGCCGACCGGAGGGAGGCGAAATCAGCCGCCCTAATAGAACCGCAGCGAGTAGCTGATCCGGAAGCCGCGGCCCATCTGGGGGGCCATGTCCTTGATCAGCGAGTTGTGGTGGCTGTACTCGGCGTTGGTGAGGTTGTAGCCGCCGAGCGAGATGTTCGAGGTCGTGCCCGCTCCCACGAACACGTAGGAGGCGGTGAAGTCGAACACCGCGTAGCCGTCGGTCGGGGTCTCGTCGCGGTAGAGGCGGTCCATCCGGGAGGCCCAGCGTAGCCGGGGCGCGAGGCGCAGCTTGCCGACCGGGACGTCGAGCCGTAGGTGACCGCCGAGCGGGGGGATGCGCGGCACGTACTCGCCGCTCGCGAGCTTCGCGTCCACGTAGGCGGCGTTCGCCACGAGCTCGGCGGCGCCGAGGCTCAGGTGTCCCTCCGCTTCGAAGCCCTGGTAGGTCGCGTCCGACTGCTGGAACAGCCAGACGGGCAAGCCGCTGATCATTCCGCCCAGCACCTCTCCGAAGACGAAGTTGGAGATGTCGTAACGGAAGACGCTGAGGCTCCCGGTGAGCGCTTCCGAGCTCTGCCGGAGGCTCAGTTCGAGTCCCAGCGACCGTTCCTCGTCGAGTTCGGGATTGCCGATCTCGTACGCCAGGTTCCCGATGTGGGGGCCGAAGTTGTAGAGCTCCTCGAGCGAGGGGGCGCGGGTCGCGAGGCTCGCCACCCCGACCAGGGCGGTGGAGTCGCCCACCGCGAGCCGGGCGCCGGTGCTCGCCGACGCGGTGAGGAACGTGCGGTCCACGACTTCCGCCGGCCGGAGCGGGTTCGTGTCCTCCCCGACGTCGTAGGCGTTCCGCTCGGCGCGCGCTCCGAGCAGCAGATCGAGTCGGTCGTTCGCTTCGATCTCGTTGTAGGTGAAGGCCGCGAACGCGTTCTGCCGGGTCTCCGGCGCGAGCGCTTCGTGGCCCCAGGCCTCGTAGTCCCGCACGTTGCCCCAGACCCCGACGCGGCTGTTCACCCGCCCCGCCGGCTTCTTGAGCTCACCGCGGAACACGACCGACCGGTTGTCGAAGTGGGTCGCCACGATTTCTTCGCCACTGGCCTCGAAGGTCTCGATCTCGTCCTGGTCGTAGTCGGCGTAGCGGACCGTGAACTCCGCCTCGTCGAACACGAAACCGAGGCCGCGGAACCCGAAGTCGGTGCGGAACTGCCGCCGGTTCATCGTGACGTCCACCGTCAGCGCTTCGTCGTCGCCGACCGGCCCGTGGTCGTGCCCCACGTGGCTGCCGTGGAAGTCTCCGGCGAACGGAACCCCGTAGCGGGCGTCATCGAGGCGCACGGTGCCCGAGAGCCAGGCCCGCTCGCCGAAGACACCAAACCCCGCCTCCCCCTGGTTCATGGAGCTCTCGGTGTTCTCGACCACCCCGGCCGGGGAGTCGTAGTCCTCGGTCCGGTTCGCGTTGCCCCCGCCCCAGGCGAACCAGTTCCCGCCGGATGCCTGGGCGCGAACCCCTCCCCGCATTCCCGCGTCGGCGGTCGAGTAGTCGAGGTTGGCCTGCCCCCGGAACCCGGGCGGCGGCGAGTGCGCCAGGTGGGACGCCATGGAGATCACGTTCACGGTGCCGCCGATGGCGTTCGACCCGTAGAGCAGCGTCGCCGGCCCGCGCACGACCTCGACCCGTTCGGCCTGGAGCGGGTCCACCGGCACGCCGTGGTCCGCCGACTGGCTGCCCAGATCACTGGTCCGCACGCCGTCCTCCATGGTGAGCACCCGGTCCCCGTCGAAGCCGCGCACGATGGGGCGGGCGGAGCCGGGGCCGAAACTGCGCACCGCCACGCCGGTCGTGCCCTCCAGCAGCTCCGCGAGATTGCGCGCCGGCTCGTTCTGGAGGTCGAGCCCCTCCATCGCGTGCACCGAGCCGAAGGTCTGGAACGGCGACGAATCGCTGGCCGAGGCGGTGACGGTGACCCGCTCGTGCATGCGATGCCGCGCCCCGAGGACGATGGGCTCGCCGAGCTCGACGTCCTCCTCCTGTTCGATGGCGATCGCCACGGTCCGGACGGCGCTGAGGAAGCCGAGGTCCACGTGGAGGGTGACGGAACCGATGTGGTCGACGTCCACGAAGGCGAAGCGGCCCTCGTTGTCGGTATGGACCACCTGGTCGGTCTCGATCAGCAGCACCTCGGCGTCCTGCGCCGGTTCGCCGGTTTCGGCGATGAGCACCGTGCCCGAGATCGTCGGATGCGCCCCGGCGGCGGTCGCTAGGGTGAGGCAGGCGGCGGGCAGAGCAGCCCGCCGGACGCCGCGAAGGACGGACGAAAGACGTGGAAGGAGAGGATTCCGCAGCACGGTGGGACCTCCTGTGGTCGCTGAATGCGGAGGAACCGGACGTTCAGGGCTGCCGGTGGAGCCGAACGGTTCCCGGTCTGACTTGCCGACGATCAGGCGGGCGGCGCGCGGGGGATCGCCGAAGTCTGGCCCGGCTCCGAGGCGGCGAAACGGGTCACCGGGGCGCCGGGCCTCGACTCGTGCCGCGGGAAGCGGAACTCCGGCCTGCTCTCGAGAGCGGGGACTCCGGTTGCCGTGGCCTTGCAGATCCCGCAGGGGCTGTCCGTCTGGTCCTGGTGTTCGTGGGCCTGGACCGCAACCGGGGCGGCCAGCGCCAGCGCGGCCACCGCCGCTACCGCCAGGAATCGAAACCGGAGCCTGACGTGATTCACCGCGATGGGACCTGCAACCGGCGATGCTAACACCGGCTCGGAGCGCCGGCCTCCGGCCGGCATCGCGGCCCGGCGGGCCGCGACAGGGTTGCTTCCCTTGGATTAGAAGAACCGGACCGAGTAACTGATCCGAACCCCCCGTCCGATCTGGGGCGCCACGTCCTTCACCACCGACGTGTGGTGCCGGTACACCGCGTCGGTGAGGTTGTGTCCCACGAGCGACAGGTGGTGGGTCGCGTTCCCGGTGAGCAGCAGCCAGGACACCGTCAGGTCGAGCACCGCGTAGCCGTCGGTCGGCGTCTCCCCCGCGTGGAGGCGGTCCATCCGGGCGGCCCAGCGGAGCCGCGGCGCGACCCGCAGGCTGCGGAACGGGACATCCAGTTTCAGCTGCCCGTTCAGCGGCGGGATCCGGGGCGCGTGCTGCCCGAGGTCGGGGAACTCCGCGTCCACCCACGAGGCGCTCGCGGTCAGGTCGGCGGTTCCGAGCCGGACGCGGCCGTCGGCCTCGAACCCGAGGTGGCGGGAGTCGGCCTGTTCGGTCGAGATCACCGTGACCCCGCCCCGGCCGCCGGCGGTGGCGCCGTAGGTGAAGTTGTCGATGCCGTACCAGAAGACGGAGGCGCTGCCGCCGAAGACGCCGGAGTCGCGCCGGAGGCTCAGGTCGAACCCGCGCGACCGCTCCCGCTCCAGCAGGGGGTTGCCGATCTCGAAGGCCTGGATGCCCGCGTCGAGGCCGAAGTTGTAGAGCTCTTCGAGCGCCGGGGCGCGGGTCGAGAGCGTCGCCGTCCCCACGAGGGCGTGTTCGTCGTCCAGATCGAGCCGCAGCCCCGCGCTCGCCGAACCTCCCAGGAACTCCCGGTCCACTACCGCGGGCGGCTCGAACTCCTCGCCTTCCGCTTCGAACTCTTCTTCCTCCTCGTCGTCGTCGTCATCGCCCTCCCCGGGTTCCGGACGCTCGTCCGCGTCGTAGGCGTTGTTCTCCAGCCGGGCGCCGAGGAGCACGCTCAGCCGGTCCGTGGCCTCCACCTCTCCCAGCGCGAACGCGGCGAGCGCGGTGTGGCGGGTGTCGGGGGCCAGCGCCTCCGGGCCGGCGGAGGTGAAGTCGCGGAGGTTCGCCCACGCTCCCACCCGGCTCTGGAAGCGCCCGCGCGCTCCCTCGAGTTCGCCGCGGAAGACGAGCGAGCGGTTCTCGTGACGCGTCTCGAGTTCGGGGGGCCCGTCGCCCTCCATCTCGATCTCGTCCTGGAGGAAGTCGCTGTAGCGCGCCGTGAACGACGCGGTCTCGAAGAAGCCCCACAGGTTCTCGAATCCGAAGTCCGTCCGCACCTGGCGCCGCTCCATGGTTACCTCGACGGTCTCCTCCTCCCCCTCGTCGGCGCCGTGGAGCATCCCCGCGAGCGGGACGCCGTAGCGGCTGTCGTCGATGCGGACGCCCGCCGAGAGCCAGGCTCGGTCGCCGCGAAGCCCGAGGCCGGCCTCGCCCTGGTCCAGGGCGGTCTGGGAGCCGTCCACGTTCCCGAGCGGCGACCGGTAGTCGCCGGTCCTGCGGGTATTGCCCCCGCCCCAGGCGAACCATCGGTCGCTTCCGGCGTGCAACCGCGCCCCGGCGTAGCGTCCCTCGTCGGCGCTCCCGGCGCCGAGGCTGGCCCGGCCCTCGAACCCGGAGGCCGCGCCGTGCGCCAACTGCGAGCCGGCGGACACCACGTTCACCACGCCCCCGACCGCGTTCGTCCCGTAGAGCAGCGCCGCCGGTCCGCGCACGACCTCGATCCGCTCCGCCTGGGTGGGGTCCGCGATCGTTCCCTGCTCGGCCGCCTGGCTGCCGATGTCGCCGGTGCGCACCCCGTCTTCGGTGATCAGCACCCGGTCGCCGTCGAACCCGCGGATGATGGGACGCGCGGCTCCGGGACCGAGACTGCGGATCGCCACGCCGGGGGCGCCCTCAAGCAGCTCCGCGAGGCTGGGGACGCCCTCGATCAAGTCGAGGCCCTCGACGGAGGACGCCGACCCGAACTCCGCCAGCCCCGACGATTCGCCGGAGGCCGCGGTCACCGTGACGTGCTCGTGGGTTGTTCCGCGGAACGCGATCCGGACCGCGTCCGGGAGGACGATGTCGGGACCGGGGTCGGTGTCCAGCGTCAGGCCGGCCTCGCCCCACAGGAATCCGAGGTCGGCGTGGATGGTGATCCGGGAGCCCACGCTCACCCCTTCGAACGCGAACCGGCCGTCCGTGTCGGCGTACGTCCTCGCGCCCGTTTCGCGGAGCGTTACTGCGGCGCCCCGCGCCGGATCCCCGGTGGCGGCCACGAGGACCTGGCCGCTGATCCGCGACTGGCCGGCCGCGGCCGCCGCGACGAGCGCGCCCGCGAAGACGAGGGCGGTGGTGCGTCGGGCCGACACGGGTGGATCAGCGCGGGATCAGCTCGATGACGATGTTCCGGAGCGGCGCGTCCCCGATGTTCTTGACGACGTGCACCACCGGCGGGTTGAACTTGATGGTGCCGGGGACCTGGGTCTTGAACACCTCGTCGGCGCCGTCGGGCCACTGTTGGAGCTCGGTGGCGCCCATCACCAACACCACCCGCTGCGCGTGCGAGTGCCGCTCGCGGGTGTCCCCGGGTTCGAGACGCTCCTCGAACACGAAGTAGTCCTCGGCGTCGTGGAGCCGTTCGTTCTTGGCGGCGGGGATGGCGACCGCCGGGCCATCCACCGGCGGCGGGTCGGGCTTCAGGTTGACCTCCGCGAAGTCGCCCTCGATCTCGTAGGAGGTCCCCGCCTCCGCCACGAACA
This sequence comes from Acidobacteriota bacterium, assembly GCA_009835985.1. Taxonomy (GTDB): domain Bacteria; phylum Acidobacteriota; class Vicinamibacteria; order Marinacidobacterales; family Marinacidobacteraceae; genus Marinacidobacterium. The sequence continues at coordinate 35,391 of VXWI01000016.1, forward strand.
CCTCGGCGTACTCGAGTTCGACGGTGGAACCGCCCGCGGCGACCTTCACGTCCCCGAACGCGACCACCACGCGCTCCCCGCAGCCGGGACCCGCCTCCGCGCAGGGTGCGGCGTTCCGGTGTACGGCGGCGTAGGCGTTGTCGAGCACGAGGGTCCCGTCCTCGCTGGTGGCGAAGCCGGAGACCACGGCGAGCCCGAGGGCCAGAGGGAGGATTCGCAGGCTGCGCATCGCCGCAATCTAACAGGGTTCGCCGCTACCATTCGACCCGGGATTCGTCGCGGAACGGCTGGAGAGAAAGGGTTGACAGGGCGCGCTCAACACTCTCGTGCGGCGGTCGCCGTGCTGGTGGCCGGAGCTCTCTGGACGGCTCCGTCCCCCGCCGCCGGCCAGGAAGGCGGGACCCCCGACCGGCCCGACTGGGGCGCCCCCGGACTCCACCGCGTCGCCCTCTACCCGACTCCGGACCTCGCCCCCGCCGGCGGCACTGCCTTTCTGCGCTGGGACCCGAGCCCCTTCGGCGTCTCCGTGACCCGCGACGGCAGCCAGCGCTACCGGCTCGACCTCGAAATCGAGGGTCTCCCCGAGCCCGGCTCGCTCGGGGAGTACGGCACCTACGTCGCCTGGGCGACGACGCCCATCATGGATCCGGTGGTGCGGCTGGGAGAAGTGGGCAACGGGACCTTCGCCGGCCTCGGCCCCGTCGCCTTCGACAAGTTCGTCATCCTGATCAGCGCCGAACCCTCGGCGGACGTCGAGCGCCGCACCGGCCGGCTCGCACTCCGGGGCGCCTCGCCGTCCACCCGGATCCTGCCCGACAACCACCTCATGGTCCCGGTGACCGGCACCGGGGAGAGCGCCATGATGACCATGGACCACGGCGCGATGGACCACGCGGCCATGGGGCACGGGCCGGTGTCCGACGCGCCCGCCTGGTCGCACCCGCCGATGCTTCCGGAGACACCCATGGTCCCGGGACTCGGACTTCTGCGGCCGGAACCGCTGCCGTTCCTGCCGCGGGTGGCGGCGGATGAAACGCTCCCGGACGCCGTGCCCTCGCAGGTCGTTCGCCTCCAGGACGGGCAGACGCTCGACCTGATCGCGGACCGGGTCCGCCGGACCATCCACGGCCGCGACTACGTCATGTACGGCTTCAACGGGCAGTACCCCGGGCCGCTGATCCACGTGGACCAGGACTCCACGATCTTCGTCAACTTCGAGAACCGGACGGCCTGGCCCACCGCGGTCCACTGGCACGGGCTGCGCCTCGACAACGCCTTCGACGGGGTGCCCCACCTCACCCAGGATCCGATCCCGCCCGGCGGGCGCTTCGAGTACCGGCTCTTCTTCCCCGACGCCGGCCTCTACTGGTACCACCCCCACCACCGCGAGGAGGTGCAGCAGGACCTCGGGCTCTACGGGAACATGCTGGTCGAGGCCTCGCCCGAGACGTGGTACGCGCCGGTCCACCGGGAGGAGATCCTCATGCTCGACGATCTCCTGGTCGCCGACGACGGGGGGCTCTTCCCCTTCGGGACCGAGCGCGCTACCCACACGCTCATGGGGCGCTTCGGCAACCTGATGCTCGTGAACGGGGAGCCGGAGTACGCGCTGGAGCTCGACCGGGGCGAGGTCGTCCGCTTCTTCCTGACGAACGTCGCGAACACCCGGACCTTCAACCTCTCGTTCGGCGAGCCCGGCACCCACCGGATCAAGGTCATCGGGTCCGACCTCTCGAAGTTCGAGCGCGAGGCGTGGGTGGACTCGGTGGCGCTCGCCCCCGCGGAGCGCTACATCGTGGAGGTCCGCTACGAGACGGCGGGAACGCACGCGCTCGAGAACCGGGTGCGCCCGCTGGAGCACACCTTCGGGGGCTACTTCTCGCGAGTCACCCGGCTGGGAACGGTGACGGTGCGGGACCGGGACGCCGACCCCGCGGGAGCGCCGCGTTACGCCGAACTCCGGGAGGACGCTCCGGTGGTGGAGGACGTGGCGCGCTTCCGCGACCACTTTGACCGGGAGCCGGACTACGAACTCGTGCTCACGATGGACGTGACCGGGCTCGATCCCGCGATCATGCAGCGCATGCGCGCCGACCGGGTCTTCTTCCCGGCGGTCGAGTGGGCGGACACCATGCCGATGATGAACTCGGTGGCCACCCCGGAGGAGGTCCGCTGGATCGTGCGCGAACCGGCGACCGGCCGCGAGGACATGGACATCGCCTGGCGCTTTCAGGTCGGGGACGTGGTCACGATCCGGATCACGAACGATGCGGCGGCCCTCCACGCGATGCAGCACCCCTTCCACATCCACGGGCAGCGCTTCCTGGTGCTGCGCCGGAACGGCGCGCCGGTGAGGAACCAGGTGTTCAAGGACACCGTGCTCATCGCGGCGGGGGAGACCGTGGACCTCCTGCTCGAGATCACGAACCCCGGGAAGTGGATGGCGCATTGCCACATCGCCGAGCACCTCGAAACCGGGATGAGCTTCGTGTTCGAGGTGAATCCTTAGATTCGGCGGCAAGAAACGGATGGCGCCCGGACGGCGGCTGCGCTGGAATGACGTCGGGAGTTGAAACCATGCCGATGCCGTCCGCACCCGACAAGAACCGCCGTCCCGGAGCCCCCGAATCCCGGCTGACGCAACTGGTCGAAGCCGCCAGGTACATCGAAACCCACGCCGAGGAGCGCCTCACGTTGCGCGAACTTGCGGGGCAGGTGGGCCTCTCGCCATCGCGCTTCCAGCGCGTCTTCAAGGCGGCGTTCGGCGTCTCGCCCAAGGCATATCAGGACGCGGTCCGCATGAAGCGCTTCAAGACCGCCCTGAAGGAGGGAGACGACGTCACCGGCGCCATCTTCTCGGCCGGTTTCGGCTCCTTGAGCCGGGTCTACGGGGAACGCGTCCGTAACATCGGGATGACGCCGGGGGCCTACCGCGCCGGCGGCGCCGGAGAGACGATCGCCTACGCCTCCCGGGAGACGGCGCTCGGCGCCTTGCTGATGGCGGCCACCGGACGCGGCGTCGCCTTCGTGCAGTTCGGGGAGGACCCGGAGGCCCTGCTGGAGCAGCTCCGCCGGGAGTTCCCGAACGCGGACCTCGTCGCCTCGGAGGCGCAGGATGCCCCGGAACTCGACGCCTGGATCACGGCGCTGGACGCGCACCTTGCCGGAAGCGCCCCGCGGCCCGAACTACCGCTCGATCTCCGCGGCACCGCCTTCCAGATGAAGGTCTGGCGCTTCCTGCTGAGCGTGGAGGACGGCGACGTGATCAGCTACGGCGAGCTGGCTGCCGGAATCGAACAGCCGGGAGCGGCCCGGGCCGTTGCTTCGGCCTGCGCGGCAAACCGCGTCGCGGTCCTCGTGCCCTGCCACCGCGTGCTGCGGGGGGATGGCGGCCTGGGCGGTTACCGCTGGGGGCTGGAGCGGAAACGCGCGCTCCTCGACGCGGAGCGGAAGTGACGCAACGGTTTGGAACGCCGGCTTTAGCCGGCACGCGCTGCGCGGCAGCGCAGCGCACGTCCTAACCCCACCCACGACTCACGGTGCCTCGGAGCGCCGGCCTCCGGCCGGCATCGCGGCCGCAGGCCGCGAAACGCATGGCGCAGCGAAGCCACATGGAGTGGTCCCAGCCAGGAACGGCGCAACACTGCCCCAGGGGAGTTGGGCGCGGCCCCCCACATCGCCGTAGAGCAGCACCACCGACCCGGGTTTCGCGCTCCCGCGCGGCCCCCACCGGGAGAACTGGGCCGGCCGGAGGCCGGCGCTCCGAGCCGGCGGCGCCATCACGGCTGGCCGATCCGCGGAACGGGTTTTCACGGCCGCAGGTTCACGGCTCCCCGATCCGCCTCGAGATGGCGTCGGAGAAGTTCGCCAGGTTGACCAGGCAGTGCGCGACGATGCCGGGGCGGACGCTCCGCGTGTGGATGGTCGTGTAGATCAGCGGCAGCAATCCCAGCGTGCGGACCGGAATGAACCAGGGCGAGCCAAAGTGATAGACGGAGAAAAGCAGGCTGTGCGCAACGGGCTTCAGGCGCCCGAATTGGCTTGGCATTCTTGGGAGCAGATACCCGCGGAAATAGAGCTCCTCGGTGATGGGAACGAGGATGCCGGTGAGCAGGATGCTCGCAAGTAGAACGATTCCGGCGACGTCCGAAACTCCTGTCGCCTGGTACTTCGCCAGGACGCTGACGCCGACGAGCGCTTCTTCAAGCCAGTGGGTGATCGGCTCAAATGCTGCGAAGATGGCGGCGGTTGGCACCAGGATCGCGGGCACCCACAGGAGATAGCGAGACCAGGAGACGGGTCGGTTGTAAACAACGACGCCTTCCAGCGACCACCCTCGGTTGCCCCGCTTCCTGGCCAGGTAGTAGAGGTAGCCGAGCTGCACGGGAATCAGCACAAATGCGGATGTGAATACGCCGAAGATCAGCTCCGGCGGCAACGAGGGGTTCCAGAGAGTCGCCAATCCCAGCCACGTCGCCGAGATGTTGGCGATGCCGGGAGCCAGATGGAGGAAAAGACACCTCCCCACGGAATGAGGCTCCACCGCCGAACCACTCGGGGCGCGAATCGGCCGGTTTGCCGCGGGGGCTTTCAACCCCGATCTCCCCCTTGTCTCGTCGGGGGCAGCAAGTTCGCTGGGCTCCTATTCGGCAACGCTGAACACGAGGGATGACGTTGGTGCCGCCGCCGTACCGCCGCGGGTCACATGGAGGTCGCCCTTGGTGATGATGTCCATCCCGATCAGGAAATCGGCGCAATGATCCACGTGCAGGATTCCGAAACCTACCCGAAGGGTACGATTCTGCGGCTGTTCGGCGTCTCGCTGTTGCCATCCTTGCTGGCCCGCCCGAGGGCGCGCCCCGGAGTGTTTCTTTCAATGAACCCTTTCCCAGCCCTGCCCACTGCCGTTCGGCCGCGCCTGGTTCTCGCTCTCACGACCATCCTGGTTGCCCCTGCGGCCGCGTCCATCCTTGCCGGATGTGGCGAGGACGCCTCCACGCCGGCGGCGCCGTTGCCAGCGCCGGCTCCCCCACCCGCTCCGGCACCCCCTGCTCGGACGACTGCCAGCCAGGTCGTGGACGATGAAACCCTCAAGGCTTTCGTTGAAGGGGCCGCCGCGGAAATCGCGGCGATCACGGACATCGCCGAAGGCGGGCGGCTGAGGGATAGGTTTAGAACGGACCCCGACTGGAACTCGGGATCCATGTTCCTGATCATGTTCACCCCGAGCGGGAACCCGTTCATCCACGGGAACGACCAAGCGGCGGAAAACAGAGACCTGTTAAACGTCGTGGACGACAACGGCTTCAGGGTCGTCGAGGCACTCCTCGCAGCTGGCGCCCGCGGCGGGGACTTTGTCCGGTACCACGACGGCGAGCCGAAGACGGCATATGCCGTCGAATACACCTCGGGGATCAGCGGAAGACGGTTCGTGCTGGTCGGCGGTTACTCGCAGGACACCTCCCATGCCCCGCTCCGTATCGCGGACCTGCCCCGACCCGCCGTCACCGCATCGCAGGTCATGGACCGCGACACCCTCGTTGCCTTCGTCGAGGCAGCGGCCGAGGTATACAGCGATCGGGCCCTCAATAGTGAGGGCTACGCCGACTTTGCAGCAGTTAGAAACGCCTTCCGGGAAGAAGGAGGGCATTGGAAGTCGGGTTCCGTCTATTTGTGGATCGTGGCCGCCGGGGACATTATTTTCTTTCACGCAACCGAGCCGTTTCGGGAAGGCAGGCCGACGGACCTGACGAGGACGGACATCAACGGGGTGAGGTTCGCCGAGGAACTGATCGAAGGCGCACGGCGCGACGGCCAGAAGTTTCTTCAGTACTACTATGACGACCCCACCGTCGAGGGGGACGAGGACACCGGTTCCCCGAAGCTCGGGTACGCGGTGAGCATCCCGGTGTTCGACACCGGCCAAAAGGCCGTCATCGGTTCCGGCGTCTATCTCGGCGCCGGGTCGTGATGGGGGACACGGACGCGATCTCGAAGGCGTGGCTGGCGCGGTTCGGGCGCACGGTGGCGGAGCAGCCGCTGGACGGCACTGCGGGCCGGATGGCGCCGCCGCACGCGCCGGCCTGAAGGCCGCTACCGCGAGAACCGGCCGGCGTTCCAAGCCGTACGCGCCACGTCCGCCCTTGAACTCCGCGGCGAGGCGCGAGCCAGATTTCCGGGTGGGGGTTGCGACGTGCGCGGTGCGGAGCACCGCGGTGCCGGTCTGGAGGCCGCTACCGCGAGAACCGGCCGGCGTTCCAAGCCGGCGGCGCCATCCAGCAGGTCGGCCCGCTGTGCCGGCTGAAGCCGGCGTTCCAAGCCGGCGGCGCCCTCAGAACTCCAGCGCGGAGACCGCCACCAGCGCGGTGCGGACCTTCCCGTCCCGCCAGGCGACCATGAGGCGTTCCTGGACGTCGAACACCTCCTCGATGTCCTCGCCTTCGGCCGCTTCCTCCTCGGCGTCTCCCTCGTCCTCGGCCTCTTCGTCTTCCTCCGGCTCCGGCGGCTCGTTGGCGACCCGGGCGAGCTGCAGCAGCCCGGCCTCCCGGCCCGCGGGGGCGTCCGCCACCTTGACGGACGGCCCGACCAGCCCGTCCGGGTAGACCCGCCGCACCCGGACCTCGCCGCGCCCGGATTCCGGGGCCTCGAGCCAGGCGGCGACCGCGCTCCCGTCGTCGAGCATCGTGACCGCCGTGTAGCCGCGTCCGTTGCCGCCGTCCAGCCGGATCGGGGTTCCGAAGCTCTCCCCGCCGTTCTGCGAGAAGGCGAACCGGACCTCGGGCTCCCCGCTGGCCATGGTGAACCAGGCCACCGCCACCGCGCTATCGGTCGCCGCGATCGCGGGACCGTTCACCGGGCAGGCGTTGATGCCCCAGCCGTCCGCGTGGACGGGTTTCCCCGGCTCCCAGCGGCCCCTCACCTTCCGGGTGATGGCGATGTCGCGCACGTCGTCCTCCGGGGCGTTCCGGACCCGGTCCCGGTAGACGACCGCGGGATCACCGTCGATGGTCGCCATCGCGGTCGGGCAGCAGGCGCACACGTCGGGGTCCAGCCGCTGGTTGCCGAGCTGGTAGCCCTGTTCGTGGAAGCGGGCGAGCCGCAGGGTCATGTCCCCGGGGTCCGTCGAACCCGGCGGCGGGGTGAGGTAGGCCGCCGAGAATCCGCCCAACTCCGGCGTGAAGGAAACGAACCCGGAATAGCTCTCGACGTTCCTGAGCCCCTCCGAGAACACCTCGCGCCAGGTCACGCCCCGGTCCATGGAATAGACGATCTTCAGCCCGTAGCCGTAGTGCCCCTCGGCCTCCGGGTTCCGGACCAGATAGTGGGCGGCGAGACGGTCTTCCCCGACGAGCGCGATGCTCGGGTGGTCCGCCCAGTTCGCGTACCAGCCGGACCCTTCGGCGACCGGCTTCGGCTCCCCCCAGGCGTCCCCGGTCACCTCCTCGCTGCTCCCCGGACGCTGGAGTTCCGAGAACCGGAGGGCATGTCCCTCCCCGGTCGTTTCCACCCAGCTGAGGAAGGTCGCGCCCTCCGGCGCCGCGTAGAGCGAGTACATCCCGCTCCCGTCCGGGGCGGGGGTCTCGAGCGGCGTGACACTCTCCTGGGCGTTCGCCCCGGCGGCGAGCAGCAGGGCGCCGACGAGGCCGGCAAGACGCGAACGGGTCGAGGCGCGCATGGGAACCGGTGATTCTCGCATGGACGGCCGGATTCGGGATACCGTTCGCCGGTTCCAGCTCCGGCAAGGAGGCGCAGATGTCCGAACTCTTCTTTCACCGTTCCGCGGCCCGGAAGGCCCTCGGGATCCTCGGGGCAATGGTGCTCCTCGCGCTTCCGGCGGCGGCCGCGGCCCAGAGCGCCGACGAACTCACCGAAGACGCCCGGCAGTTCGTGCAGTACGGCGAACCGGTCATCGCGATCACCGGAGTCCAGGTGGTGGACGGCACCGGCGCCGCCCCCCGCTCCGGCCAGACCGTGGTCATCGCGGACCGCCGCATCCAGAGCCTGGGCGCGGACGGCGATGTCGCAATCCCCGAGGGTGCGCGGCAGATCGACGGGTCCGGGCACACCGTGATCCCGGGCCTCATCGGCATCCACAACCACACGTTCTACACGACGGCGGCGCGGCACTCGCAGATGAACACCACCTCGCCGCGGCTCTACCTGGCGGCGGGCGTCACCACCATCCGCACCACCGGCAGCTATTCCCCGTACAGCGAGATCAACATGCGCCGCGCCATCGACGCCGGCGAGATCGTCGGTCCGCGGATGCACATCACCGGCCCCTACATCTCGGGCGCCGGCGCCAGCACCTACATGACCCAGGTGTCCAATCCCGAGGACGCCCGGCGGGTGGTGGCCTACTGGGCCGAGGAGGGAGCGACCTGGTTCAAGGCCTACACCCGGATCTCCCGGGCCGAGCTCGGCGCGGCCATCGAGGAGGCGCACAAGCACGGCCTCAAGTTCACCGCGCATCTCTGCTCGGTCACCTTCCGGGAGGCGGTGGACCTCGGCATCGACTCGCTGGAGCACGGGTTCTTCACGAACACCGAGTACCACCCCGGCAAGGAGCCGGACGATTGCCCGCCCGACTTCCGGAACACCCTCCGGGACATCGACATCGATTCGGACGAGGTCAACGCCACCATCTCCCACATGGTGGACAACGAGGTCGCCCTGACCTCGACGCTCGCGGTCTATGAACTCTCGGTGCCCGGCCGGCCCCCGCTCGAGGACCGGAACCTGGAGGCGCTGTCGCCCGGGGCGCGTGACGAGTACCTCGCCCGCCGCGAGGAGATCGCCGGAGCGAGCGACGCGGTGATGCAGGACCTCTTCCCGAAGGCGCAGGCCTTCGAGTACCGCTACTTTCAGGCGGGCGGCCTGCTCGCCGCCGGCGTGGACCCCACCGGGAACGGCGGCGCGCTGCCCGGCTTCGGCGACCAGCGGAACTACGAGTTGCTGCTCGAGGCCGAGTTCACCCCGGCCCAGGCCCTTCAGGTGATGAGCCTGAACGGCGCCCGGGTCCTCGGCGTGGACGGCGACCTCGGGAGCATCGAGGAAGGCAAGCTCGCCGACCTGATCCTGATCGACGGCGACCCGGTGGCGGACCCCTTCCAGATCCGGAACGTGGTGACCGTCTTCAAGGACGGCGTCGGCTACGACTCACTGAAGCTGATCGCGTCGGTGAAGGGGTTGGTGGGGCTGGAGTAAGTCGGAGCGCCGGCCTCCGGCCGGCATCGCGGCCGCAGGCCGCGAAACACGTACCGCTGCGAGCCCGGACGGCGCCGCCGGCTTGGAACGCCGGCTTCAGCCGGCACAGTCCGCCGACAGGCGGACGAAAGCTGAACCCTCCACCTACGAGAACAGCTTGATGATGGCCACCACGAGAGCCCCCTGGGCCATCAGCGCCCCGAACATCCACTTGATCAGATCGCCGCGCAGGTGGGCAAGCCTTTTCTCCACGTCCAACCGGATCAGCTCGACGGTGTGTTCGAGATCTTTCCTGGAGACCATGTCGGCGCGGAGCTCCGCGAGATCCTCCTTGGAGACCATGTCGGCACGGAGCTCCGCGAGATCTTCTTTGGAGGCCATGTCGGCGCGGAGGTCCGCGAGATCCTTCTTGGAGGCCATGTCGGCGCGGAGGTCCGCGAGATCCTTCTTGGAGGCCATGTCGGCGCGTAGGTCCGCGAGGTCCTTTTTGGGGGCGGCCTCCGTGCGGAATTTGGCTAGGTCCTTCCGGACCAGTTCCGTGTCGGCCTTCGTGGCTGCTTCGCGCCGGAAGTCCTCGACGTCCATCTTCGTGGCAACGTTTCGGATCCAGGGGCCCATGTGCTCTTCGGCCAGGACCTCGGCCAGCCTCCGCTCCATGCCGGCCTCGGTGAGCCGCTTCACGAACCGGTGGCTGTCGAACACTGCTTCTGCAACCTGTGGGGCAGTCATGCTACCAACCCCCCGTCGGACGCGCAGAGCGGATCGATCGGCGGGATATGGCCGGTGTTCGGCATCGGGAACTCCTCCTGATGTGCAGTGGAGGAAACCCGCTGTTTCCCCCTATCTGTCTAGACGTAATTCCGGTCCGTTTTTTCCCGTTTCGGACACCAATGTGGAAAAGTCGAAGCGAACGTGCACACTCCGGCGTGCCGGCCCGGACTGATCGCGTCGGTGAAGGGCTTGGTGGGGCTGGAGTAGGTCGGAGCGCCGGCCTCCGGCCGGCATCGCGGCCGCAGGCCGCGAAACACGGTACGCCGGTGAGCCCGATGGCGCGCCGGCTCAGGGAAGCCGCTTGATCCTCGGCCGAAACACGCGGTCCAGCAGGTTGAGCTTCCGGACCAGCCATTCGTGCTGCCGCGCCCAATCGTTCGGATCGTTCAGGGCCACGTTCTTCAGCAGCACCCCGATCTCCCGCTCGTTCGGCTTCTGGTCGTCCCACACCATGGGCGGTCCCATAGCGGACTCGATGGCCTCCCGGTCGCGCATCAACCGGTCGAAGGCGGACGCTCGGTGCTTCGACATGTAGAGGGATGCGGAGATCCGTCCCGCCGCGCGGTGCGTCGTCGTGTAGAGGTAGAACCCGCTTCTGCCGATCGGGAAGTTCATCCAGTTGTCCCTCGCCGGGGTTCTCCGGGCGAACGGCGGGAGCGCACTGTTGCCGGAAACGGGTCCGCCAACGCGATTGAGTTCGTCGAGGACGGCGTCCCAGTACTTCCGGTGCAACTCCGGGGCGCTCAAGCCGGCCAGCGAGGCCTCCCTCACCCCGGGTGGCCGCGTTTGAGACGAAGCTGGGGAGCCGGCGAATGCCGGTGACCCGTTCCAGGCGGGGTCCGCGCGCTGTCCGCCGGTATACCAGCCGGTGCCGGAGTCCTGAACTTCGGGTGGAGGTCGCGACCCTGCGTCGCCCCATCCCGGACGGGCGTCGGACCCCAGGTGGCCGATAAGCCTCAAGCCAGCAGTTTCGAACCGGCGAAAGTCGGTCAGGTTCGCGGTGGCGAGACGCGCCCCGTCATGGATCGCCACCGCCGCGATGGCGCAGTCCAGCAGGGAGCCGCGCCGCCGGCCGGATTCGTTGAAGAGACGCGCAGCCACGCCCGCGTGCTCGATCGTGAAATCGCGGTAAGAGTCCACGATGCGCGTTGCCTTCTCCCGCTCCGCGGGCTTGAGCGGCCCGCACTGGAACTCGGCCCAGGCGAGTGCGCTGACGACGATGGACTCGTCCGGATCCATCGTTTCCAGCAGGCGAGTCTCGGGGGCGTCCGGGTCGAGGAGGCGGATCAGGAAGCTGGTGTCCAGATGAATCACTCGGGGTCACCGGGAAGGCGCGGGAACGAAGCGCGCCGCATTTCACGTGCTTCCCTTTCCCAGGCCGCCAAATCCACGCCGCGGCGTGCCACCGAGGCCTGAAGCTCTCTGAGGGCCCGCATTCTGGTGTCCCGCCTTGAGGGCTGCCGCTCGAGCTCACTGCGGATCGCTCGGCGCAGCGCCTCGGACTTCGAAACACTCCACCGTCGCGCCAGATCTTCCAGAGCGCGCACGGTGCCAAGATCGAGCGAATACGTGGTTTTGATCGTCATCGTCGCCATACAGAGAATATATGGCCATACTGTTTGTCGATCAACAAACACCCATGAACTCGCGTGTGCCCGCCTCTACTCGGAGCCGTTTCTGAGATCTGGTCCGGGTGCCGGCTGAAGCCGGCGTTCCAAGCCGTCGTGCTATCGGCGGGCTTCGCCGGCGCGGTAGAGGCGGCGGATCGCCTCCTCCAGAACGCCCGGGAAGGTGGCGTCGCCGATTGCCTGCAGCGCGGCGAGCGCTTCCTCACGGTCGCCCTGGGCCTCCGCCACGAGCGCGAGGTTGAAGCGGATGGCCGCCATGTCGAGGGGGGATCCGGGGCCGATGGCTTCGGACGCCCGGGTGAACGCGGCGCCGGCCGCCTCCACCTCGCCGGCGGCGAACGCGGCCAACCCCTCGGTCAGCGCGATCACCTCGGGGGCCTCCGCGCCGCCGTCCACCCGCACCGGGTAGCCCGGCTCCCCGCCGTCGCTGCCGCCGGCGAGCTGGCTCCGGGAAACGACGGCCGATCCCTCACGGAATTCGGCGGCGCAGTCCTCCTCGAAGGGGCCGCTGGCGGGGCCCCAGGCGAGGCAGGCCTCCCCGTCGGGCCGCTCCCGAACGAACACCAGTCCCTCGTCGCGGGCGGTCACGCTCAGCGCCCGTCCGGGAACGATCTCAAGCACCTCGAGTTCCCCCGGATCTCCCGGCCGGACCACGGCCGACAGCACGAGCGCCGCCCCGTCCGCGCCCTCGTAGTCCCGCTGGATCACGAACGACTCCTCCATGGCCGCGGCCCGCAGGCGCCCGCCCGGGACGGCCCGCACCACGTCGCCGTCCAGCGCCTGCGCCGCCTGCAGGAGGCGCTCCCCGAAGCGGGGCGTGATCCGCGCCAGCAGCGCGAGCCGGGCCGCGTCCCCGGCCTCCAGCCCGGAAGCCGCCCGCAGCAAGGACACCCCGCGCGCCGCCGGATCGCTCGCCCCCCGCAACCCGGTGCGGACCGCGTCCAGCAGGCGGTCCTCGATGTCCCGCACCGGCTCGGCGCCGGCTGCGAGACGGCGGAGGACTTGGGTCAAGTCCTCGGGGTCGTCCGGAACCTCTACCAGCTCCGCGGTGCTGCCCTCGACCGGGGAGTCGTCGAGGAACCGGAACAGCGCGCTCAGGTCGCGGCGGACTGAGCCGCCGCCCAGCGGAATGCGCCAGACGGAGAGCCCCGCCCGCGCCGCCAGCCAGAGGGTGCCCCCGGTGTCCCCATCAGGACGGAATCCCACCGTGTCCCGGCGGACGACGTGCCCGATGGGGCGCTCCCGGATCCCCGCCCGCGCCGCCGCCGACTGCGGCTCCGGCACGAAGAACCCGCCGCCCGTCAACCCGGCGATCCGCGTCAGGATGGCGAGGTCGGCGTCCGACACCGCGGCGATCACGTCCACGGGCTGCCCCCGCAGCGCGCTCTGCAGCTCGTCCAGCACCTCGCCGCAGCGGGGACAGCCGTCCGCCGGGAAGTAGAGGACGAGCGGCCGGCCCTCTCCGAACGAACGCTCGCTCGACCAGATGCCCCCCTCGACGGCCAGCGACTGGCTCGGGAAGACCCCTTCGTAAGGCGTCGTCCCCTCCGGCGGACGCCGGCGCGAGGTCTCGGGAGCCCGGAAGCGGAACCGGTCGAGCGCTGCCGCCAGCCCGTTCTCGGTCCGGAAGGCCCCGGTTGCACGCAACAGCTCCAGCGCTTCCTTGTCCGACCCCCCGGAACGCGCCCACGAACGAAGGAGCGCATCGACCCGCGCGGACAGCGCGATTCCCGGGAGGTCCGCCAGCCGGCGCCACGTCTCCGCCCGCGGGTCCAGCGCGACCGCGCGCCGGTACTCCCGCGCCGCCCCGCCCGCGTCGCCAACAGCCGCCAGCGCATCCCCCAGCGTCACCCGGTACGCCGCGCGCCGCAGCCGGTACGCGGCGTTCGCGGCGCCGGTGAACTCGTCCAGAACGATCCGGCCCTCCGGGACCTCCTGGCTCCAGTCGGTCGGCTCGAAGTGGTCGGACCGGGTGATCGCGGCGAAGGCGCTCTCGAGCGCCGCCTCCCCATCGCCAATCCCCAGCAGCCGCCCCGCCTCCGCGTGCTCAGGGGAGCCCGGCGGC
>VXWI01000100.1 GCA_009835985.1 Acidobacteriota bacterium
CTCCGGGGCTCGGCGCTGCTGGCGGCGCCCATGCTCGCGCGCCGGGGCCGGGTGCATATGGGGGAGCCGGGGGGAGACTTCGCGGGACGCCGGGGCTTTGACGTACACCTGGCCGCGCTTCGCGCGCTGGGGGTGCGCGAGGTGGAGGGACCGGGCCGGCAACTCGAGGCCCCGGAGGGCCTGCGCGGCGCCTCGTTCTATCTCGAGGAGGCGTCCGTCACGGGAACGGAAACCGCCCTCCTGGCCGCGGCCGGGGCGGAGGGCGTCTCGGAGATTCGCCACGCGGCCTGCGAGCCCCACGTCGTCGAGCTCTGCGGCTTCCTGCGCCGGATGGGAGTCGAGGTCGAAGGGGCGGGCACGCCGACCCTGCGGGTGGCCGGGATCCGCCGCCGCAAAGGCGCCGCCTGGACGCTCTCGGGAGACTTCGTGGAAGCCGGAAGCTGGGCGGCGCTGTCCGCCCTGACCGGGGGGACCGTGGAGGTCCGGGGGGCCCGGGCAGTGGACCTGGAGCCGATCACCGCGGTCCTGCGGCGCCTTGGCGTCGCCCTCCGGGAAGGCGAGGACCGCCTGCTGGTCGAGCCGTCGCGGCTGCGCGCGGCGCGGCGCATCACCACCGCCCCGTGGCCGGGCTTTCCGAGCGACATGGTGAGCCTCACGACGGTGCTGGCGACGGCCGCGCAGGGCGCGACGCTCGTTCATGACTGGATGTACGAACTCCGCCTGTTCTCGCTGGAACAACTGATCGGCATGGGAGCGGACATGTTCCTGTGCGATCCGCACCGCGTCATCGTCACCGGCCCGAGCCGGCTGCGGGGCAGGGACCTCGACGCCCGGGACATCCGTTCGGGAATGGCGCTCATCGGGGCGGCGCTCGCGGCTTCCGGCGAGAGCCGGATCACGCCGCTCGAGACGGTGCAGCGGGGCTACTCGGACCTGCCGGCGAAACTGCGCTCGCTGGGCGCAACGGTGGAGGTCCGAGTCGCGTCAGCCTGAGCGGGGCAGGTAGCGCTCCTGGAATTTCCGGATCGCCGGGAGCAGCGGCTGGCGATCGTGGAGGGTGCCGGCGAACAGGTCGCCGAGCCGGTCGAGGCGCTCGGGCAGGCTCGAGATCGTGAAGCGCCCGGGGTGGAGGTCCCCGTCGAGTTCGTCCCAGTCCAGCGGGGTCGAGACCGACGCCGAGGGTACCGGACGGACGGCGTAGGGAGGAACCACGGTCTGTCCGCGCCGGTTCTGCAGGAAGTCGAGGTAGACCCGTCCCCGCCGTCGGGAGGTGGTCCGTTCGACGGTCGCGATGTCCCGGTGTTCGCCGGCGACGTGCGTGGAGACGGCCTCGGCGAACTGCCGGACCACTTCGTACGGATACACCGGTTCGACGGGAACGTAGATGTGCAGTCCGGTGGCGCCCGAGGTCTTCAGGTAGGGACGGAGGCCGATCCCGCGGAGCACCTTGCCGAACGCCCGTGCGAGGCGCACCACGTCGCTGAACGGCCCCCCGCCGGGATCGAGGTCGAAGACCGCCCAGTCGGGCGTCTCACGGCGGGTTCGGCGCGAGAGCCAGGGATGGATGTCGATGCTTCCCAGGTTTGCCGCGTAGAGGAGCGCCGCCGCATCGTTGACGATGAGGTAGCGGATCGTCTCGCCCCGGTGCCCCGAGGGGATCGCCTCGCTGACGATCCAGTCCGGCGTGTGGTCCGGCAGGTCCTTCTGGTAGAACGCCTTGCCTCCGACGCCGTCGGGGTAACGGAGCAGGTGTGACGGACGCTCGTGCAGGTAGGGGAGGAGATGCGTGGCCACGCGGTCGTAGTAGCGGATCAGGTCTCCCTTGGTGTATCCCTGATCGGGCCAGAAAACCTTGTCGAGGTTCGTGAAGTGGAGCGGCTGCGCGGAGTCCCGCAGCGCCCGCTGGCGCGAGAGGCCCGCGAGCAGGTGTTCGGAAGGGTCCGGGGTCCCCGCGCCGCGTGACGGGATGCGCACGCAGTCCGGAGAGGCGGCCCGCGCGTCGGAGGGAAGCCCGGGAGACGGATAGGCCGCCCCGCCGCGGCGCGCGATGGTTCCCGGCAGTCCGGCCGCCACGCACGCCGCGTGGAACTCCTCTCCCCGGACCGCGACGTGGTCTCCGAAGAGGAGCGCCTTGCCCGCCGGCAACAGGGTGGAGAGCAGTTCCTTTCGTTCGAGCAGCGGGACGCCGCGAATGTCCCAGTCCTCGTAGCGGAGCAGATCGCTCAGGTACAGCGAAACGGGGATCGACGGGTTCCCGTCGAGTCGCGCCGCCAGGCGCTCGGGAGAGGGCCTTTCGGCCTCGTCGGTGCTCACGAGTGTCCCGCCCGCAAGGAACTGCTCCGCGCGCACCGCTTCGGCCTCGGCCAGCACCTCCGGCAGATCGAGCGTGGTTCGGTCATCGCCCCGGGTCAACACAAGCCGCGCCCCGGAGCGCTCGAGGAAGACGGGGATGCCCCGGAGTTGCGGTTCGAAGATCCAGTCCTGGTCCGTGAAGGGCTCGCGCTCGCCTTCGGGGACGACCGGAGCCGGACGGGGCTCCCCGGTCCAGGGCGCGGCGCCCTTCAGGTCGAAGAAGGGTTGCCGCTCCGCGTCGGCGCGCGCGTAGCGGTCCCGCCCCTTGAACAACAGCCATTCGTCCGGGCCCCGTTTGGTCTTCACCATGTGCCACGCTCCGCGCAGCTTGCGGCCGGCCAGCCGGATCACGAGCTTCCCGGCTTCCACGCCGGCGGCTCCCTCGTCTTCGCCCCCTTCCGTGATCTGGTAGGTGCCCCGGTCCCAGATGCCCATCGTGCCGCCGCCGTACTCCCCCTCGGGAATCACGCCTTCGAAGTGCGTGTAGGCCAGCGGGTGGTCCTCCGTCCGGACGGCCAGTTTCTTCACCTCGGGGTCGTAGGAGAAGCCCCGCGGGACTGCCCAGGAGCGCAGGACCCCGTGCATCTCCAGCCTCAGGTCGTAGTGAAGGC
Source organism: Acidobacteriota bacterium (assembly GCA_009835985.1). Classification (GTDB taxonomy): domain Bacteria; phylum Acidobacteriota; class Vicinamibacteria; order Marinacidobacterales; family Marinacidobacteraceae; genus Marinacidobacterium. Next base: position 2,964 of record VXWI01000100.1, read on the forward strand.
GGCGGGCCTCGTGGCGGTGGACCACGAAGCGCCGCCCTCCCGGCGGCCCGGTATCCGCCGCGCTTCCCGCAGAGGGTTCGGGAGTCCGTCCGAAATCCCGTTTCTCCTCGTAGGCGGTGATTGTCTTGGATCGCTTGTCAGGCATGCGCGGTGCGTCGAGACGGGGTCTGGCGCCGCTATTCTGGCTTCTCCGGGATGATTTCGGGAGGCCGGTGAGCGTCTCGGATTTCGCGGCGGAACGGGTCCTTGACAGCCGAACGGGGCGCGCTAATCTGCCGGTGCCCTGCCGGTTTCCCGCAATCGGCGTTTCGGGTGCGCTCGTCCCGTGCGCGGCTCCAGGGTCCGGGTTTCCGGGCCCACCTCCATCCGTCTCCTTCCTTCCTCACGGAGCCAGAACGGGACACCTTTCCGCCCGTCCCCGGAGTTGCGTCGGGAGGACGACTGTACGAGAACGCCGGCCTCCGGTCGGCACAGCGGCGCGCCGCGCCGCGGAGGACGTATCGCTGGCGTGCGTGAGGCGTGCCGGCAGCACGCGACGCCGCTTCGCGTCAGCGCGGTGCGAACCGATCGCGCCGAGGCACGGCGAATCGCGCCGACGGCGTCCCGGGTACCATCCGGCATGCACCTACGCGTCATACGGCGTGGTACGAGGCGAGAACTGCCATGAAGAGCACCAGGGAAGCAGCCGGACCGGCCACTGCGCGACTTCTGGCCGTGCTCTTTGCGGCCTCCATCGTGCTCACGGGATGCGAAGAGGCGGAGGAGGCTCCGCGGATGACCCTGGAGGACGTCCTGGACATCCGGGATCCGACGGCCCCGGTGTGGAGTCCCGACGGCGACGAAGTGTTCTTCGTCTGGGATCTGAACCAGCAGATGGACCTCTACGCGGTGACGCCGGGCTCCGGCGAGCCTCCGCGCCAGTTGACGCGCTGGGGGAATTCCTACGAAGTGATCGGCGGGCTCTTCTGGGGCGGGGACGGCAACCTGCTCCATTTCACGCGCAACGGACGGCTCTACCAGATGGATCCGGATCTCGCGGGGACGCTGCGCGCCGTCTTCCACGACGAGCCCGGCGGTGAGTCCGGCTTCCGGCCTTCTCCCGACGGCCGCCGCATCGCGTTCCTGCGAGGTGGAGACCTGTTCGTCCGCGACCTTGCCGACGGCGCCGAGATGCAGTTGACCCGCACCGACGACCGCTCGGAGGGCGAGCCCGCCTGGTCGCCCGACGCCCGCTTCATCGCCTACACGGTCTCGAACCGGGAAACGGTGGACGAGACCCACGAAGTCTCCGGGGACACGCTGCTCTATCGGCGGTTCAGCGGCACGGCGCCGGATCTCTGGGTGGCGCCGGTGGTCCGGAACGGCGTATCGCGGCGCATCGCGGCGGGATCCGGCACCATTTCGAGTCCGCGCTGGGTGGATACGGCGCGGCTGATCTTCCAGGAAGTCGCACCCGACGTCCGGACGCGCTCGGTGGTGCTCGCCGACCTTCGTGACGGTTCGCTCCGGCCCCTGCACGTCACGGAAGACGAGAAGTGGTGGAGCCTCAACTACCTGGGAGGCGAACCGCGCCCCTCCCCTGGCGGCGAGTGGGTGGCGTTCGTGGACGACTCCTCCGGTTGGGACCGCCTGATGGCGGTCTCGTTGGCCGACGGTTCCGCGCACGCCCTCACCGGGTCGGAGGAAGAGGCGCGGCGCTTCGCCTGGTCCCCCGACGGTGGGAAGCTCGGCTGGGACGCGAATCCCGACCATCCCGGACAGCGCCAACTCTTCGTGGTGGACACCGCGGAACTGCCGGACGGCGTGCCGACGCGGCTCACCTCGGCGCGGGGCACGAACACCCAGCCGTCCGTCGCCACCGGATTCCGCCTGAGCTCGGAACACGGTGGGTTCTCTCCCGACGGTTCGCGGATCGTGTTCCAACACACCGGCCCGCGCGCCGTTCCCGACCTCTTCGCGGTGGAGACCACTGGATCGGGAGCGCCGGAACGGCTCACGAATTCACAGCCCGATTCCCTCGACCCGGCGCTGTTCACCGAAGGCGAGTTCCTCCGCTATCCGGCGCGGGACGGGGGGGAAGTGCCCGGCTACCTGTTCGTTGCCGAGGACCTCGATCGCTCCGTGAAGCATCCTGCGATCGTGTGGGTGCACGGGGACGGGATCGCCCAGAACTACGACGGGTGGCACGTCCGCCGCGATTACGGGGTGTACCACTCCTTCCACCAGCTCCTCACCTCGGAGGGCTACGTGGTGCTCATGCCCGACTATCGCGGGAGCATCGGGTACGGCCGGAACTTCCGGCAGGAGTCTTACCGTGACGTCGGGGGAGGGGACTACCAGGACGTCGCAGCCGCCGGGGACTACCTGCAGACGCTCGAGTTCGTGGATCCGGACCGCATCGGGGTCTGGGGGCTGAGCTACGGAGGTTTCATGACGATGCAGGCGCTCACCCTGGACCCCACGCTGTTCGCGGCGGGGGTGAACGTCGCCGGCGTCGGAGACTTCGGCCTCTGGTTCCGCGATCCCGGCGGCCCCTGGGTGAGGGGCCGGATGGGGGACCCCGCGGAAAACCCCGCCGTCTATGAGCTCGCGGCGCCCGCCGAGCGGGTCGATCGCGTGGAACGTCCGCTCCTCATGCTGCACGGGACGTCAGACGTGAACGTGTCCTACTTCGAATCCATCAACCTGGCCGACGGCCTCCTCCGCGCCGGCAAGGACTTCGAACTCGTCACCTATCCCGGGGAGTTCCACTATTTCCACCGGGAACACGTCCTGCGCGACGCCTGGACCCGGGTCGGCCGCTTCTTCGGGGAGCACCTCGGGCCCCCCTCCCCGTAGGAAGCCCGCCCGCGCCCCGGGCGCGACCCGTCAGGCCAGCGCGGAGCGGAAACGCCGGACGAGTTCGTCCGCCCCGGCGCGGTTCCAGGTCTCGTTCACGCCGATCATGAACCTGCCGTCCGGGCGGACGCTTCCAAGGTCCACCTCCTGCTGGCGAAGCCGCCGCCGGAATGCCTCGGGGTCGGCGCTGTCCACCCGCAGCCGGAACAGGTTCGTGCCGCCCGCCATCCGCTCGACCGAAAAGGCGCCGTGCCGCTCCACCTCGGCGATGAAGGATTCGGAGACTCCCACCGCGCTCGTGAACCGGTCGATGAATCCCGGAAGGAAGTTGAGGGCGACCGCCGCGAAGGGCCACGCGCCCGGGAGTCCGCTGCCGAACATCCGGCGCGTGTGGAACATGCCGTCGAGGAGCGTGGCGGGGCCGGCGAGGATGGCCCCCGAGGCCGCGTTGAAGTACTTGTAGAGCGACACGTACACGGTGTCGAACGGGCGGGCGAGTTCGGCCACGTCCATCCCGGTATAGGCGCTTTCGAGGAACATCCGCGCCCCATCCAGGTGCAGCCGGATGCCCTCGGTCTTCGCGTAGGCGGCAATTCGGGTCAGTTCTCCCTGATCGAAGGTTTCACCGGAGCGCCGCCTCACCGGGGTCTCGATCGAGATCACGGAGATCGGCCGGGCGACGCGCCCGCCGCGGGTCCGTTCCACGATCTCGCTCACCTGCTCGAGGCTGAAGGTGGGGCGGCCCGGCGCGAGCGGAACCAAGGGGATCGCACTCAGGGTCTGCACGCAATCCCCCGAGTCGTTGTACAGGTGGGCCTCGGCCTGCACGATGGCCCGGCCGCCGCCGGGGCCGGCCAGACTGCGTACCGCCAGGTGGTTCGCCAGCGTCCCGGTCGGCATGAAGACGGCGCGTTCCTTCCCCAGGACCTGTGCGAACTGCTCCTCGAGCACCTGGACGACGCCGCCGTTCGAATAGGAATCCCGTTCGATGCGGCCCTCTTCCGCCATCCGCGCCAGCAGACGTCCCTGCTCGGCGGGCGTCAGCCCGAGCCCGTCTCCCGTCATCCGGACCCGGGTGGAGTCCGTGGCGGGCGAAGGGGTGTACGCCGATCCGCCGGCGGTGGCGATGGGCGCGAGGAATCCGGCGCCGAGTCCGACGGACCCCGCCTGCAGGAAACGTCGCCTGGGGAGTTGGTTCATGGCGTCCTCACTTGGTACCAAAGGGCTCCGAAATCACTGTATCGGGGCCCTTCGGGGCCGGCAACTTCGATGGCGCCGGGAGAGTGGACAGGTTGCCGCGGGCGCGGACCGGCTAGCCGTCGGGTTCGAGGAGAGCCCGGAACGCCGGAGGGACGCTCATTCCGAGAGCTTCCGCTTCCGTCAGATGGGTCCTGGCCTGAGCGGTACGCCCGCGCTGCCGCTCCACGTCCGCGAGGAGGAAGTGGATGCCCGCAAGCTGGCCGGGGGCTGCGTCCGCTTCCCGGGCGGCGTCGAGCGCGCGGGAGAGCACCTCCGCCGCCTCGCCCAGCCGGCCCGCGGTGGCGAGCAGTTGCCCCAGCCCCTGGAGGGCGCCGGGATGGTCGGGGTCGCTCGCGAGCGCGTCCCGGAGATGGCGCTCCGCCTGCCGGAAGTCGCCCCGCTGGAAGTGCAGGCTGGAGGCGCCGAGCAGGGTGGGGAGATGGCTCGGGTCGGCGGCGATCGAGCGGCGGTAGAGGTCATCGGCCTCCCGGTCCCGGCCGCCCCGGGCCAGCAGATTGGCGAGGTTCGCCATGGCCGCGCTCGAATCGGGGTCGCGAGCGAGCGCAGCGCGATAGGCGGCTTCCGCTTCCTCGGTGCGGCCCAGGCGGGCCAGGGCGTTGCCGTGGTTGTAGCGGAGGTTCGCGCTGCCCGGCCGTTCGCCCACCAGGCGCCGGTAGATCGCCTCCGCGCCGTCGTGATCTCCAGAGGCCGCCGCCCGCCGGGCGCGGGCTTCCCTTCCGCGGCTGTCGGCGCGGAGATCCTCGACGGCGATCATTACCGGGTCCGGATCGTTGGTGGAGCCGAGCGAAGCCGATCGGGCGGCGGTGCGAGCCCGGACGCTCGCTTCAACGGCGGCCTCCGAGTCGCCGAGCCGTCGTGAGACCTGCGCGAGGAAGGACCAGCCCGCCGCTGAGGCCGGAAGTCGTTCCACGACGCGCCCGAAAGCGCTCCGGGCGGCCGCCAGGTCTCCCCGCCGGAGGCGCCGGCGTCCGAGGGCGAGCGGTGCTTCAACGGATCCAGGCGCCGCATCCTGAAGCGCCTCCCAGGCGGCCTCGGCCGCATCATCGCTGCCAAGCGCTTCCAGCACCCGGGCCCGGAGCGCGAGGGCCGGAGCGAAACGGGGGTTCCGGTGGAGCGCCTCGTCGGCCAGATCCAGCGCGCGCGGGGGTTCGGCGGTCTCCAGCAGCCGCCCGTGGAGGTGCGGCCAGCGATGGTCGTCCGTATCGAGACGGGCGGCCTCGGTATAGGCAACACTCGCAGGCCCGCCCAGCCGATGGGCATGGAGCACCATGCCGAAGCGCCCCCACGCGGCCGCACTTCCGCGGTCGGCGGCGAGGGCGTCCCGGGCGTCGTGGATGGCTTCCCGTACGGCGGGTTCCATGCCTTCGGTCCCGACCTCCGGGACTTCGGGCCCGCCACAAGCCCCCGCGAACACCGCGAGGAGTGCCAGCAGACTTCCGGGCCGGAGGGAGCGCGGCTCAGTCATGGCTGGTCCCAGCGCCCCGGACCACGACCACAACCCGGTTCGGGGTGGGCGCCGGGAACGCCTCCTCCGAGCCGTCGGACCAGCGGACGGTGAGACTCTCGACCGCGTCCCCTCCGGGGATCCCGAAGTGGGCCCGGGGATCGCCGGAGCTCAGGTAGGAGACACCGGGGTTGGCGCGGGCAACCCGCGTTCCCGCTGAGGTTCGGAGCCGGACGGTGGCGCCGTGATCGGGGACGCCGCCGGGCAACCGGGTCGCCACGAGGAGCCAGTTCCCGCCGCGGTTCGAAACGTTCTCGAAGACCCGGGCCGGACCGGCTGCGGCGGTGAGGATGAGATCGGGATCGCCGTCCCCGTCGAGGTCCCCGGCCGCCAGCCCCCGGCCGACGACCGACCGCGCGCTCAGTTCGGGCGACGCGGCGCCTGCGTCCTCGAACCGCTCGTGGCCGCCGCGCAGCACCAGGGCGGTCTCTTCGTACTGTGCGAAGAACGGATTGCGGGGAGATTCGCCCGGGGGCCGGGCCACCCGCCCGTTGGCAATCACCGCGTCGAGGAACCCGTCGAGATCGAAGTCGCTGAGGGCCACGCCGAACCCGGTCGTCGCGAGACCGAGCGTTCCGAGCCCCAAGTCGATGGAACCGTCCACGAATCCGATCCCCGGTTCGGCGAGATAGACGGTGTTCGTCTCGTCGGCGAAGTGCGTGAGCAGGATGTCGAGGACGCCGTCGCCGCTCAGGTCGCCGATCTCGATCCCCATGCCGGCCTCGGGACGGCCGAAGCCGCTGAGGGCGGCGCCGAGCAGCAGCGCTTCTTCGGCGAACGCGCCGTCGCCTCCGTTCACCCAGAGGTGATTCGCCTCGGTGTCGTTCGCCACGTAGAAGTCCGGCCGTCCATCCCCGGTGAAGTCGTGGCAGACGACCCCGAGCCCCCTCGCCGGGAG
>VXWI01000053.1 GCA_009835985.1 Acidobacteriota bacterium
TTTCGGGTGGCGGCGTGCGTTTCGCCTCCCTGCGGTCGGCGATGCCGGCCGGAGGCCGGCGCTCCGAGGCCCCCGCTGCTGCTAAATTCATTCGGTTTACCCGGCTCCGACGCGTGTTCCAGAACGTCCTGACCAAGATTGTCGGGAAGAAATCCGACCGGGAACTGAAGCGGCTCCGGTCGCTCGTGGCCGAGGTCGGCGCACTCGAGCCCGAGCTTCAGGAACTCGGGGATCCGGGACTCGCCGGGCGGATCGCCGACCTCCGCACCCGCGCGCAGAACGGCGAGCCGGTCGACGACCTCATGGCCGAGGTGTTCGCCGTGTGCCGGGAGGGCGCCCGGCGCACCCTCGGAATGCGCCACTTCGACGTGCAGCTCCTCGGGGGCGCCATCCTCCATCGGGGCCGCATCGCCGAGATGAAGACCGGCGAGGGCAAGACGCTCGTGGCGACCCTCCCCGCGGTCCTGAACGCGCTCTCCGGCAAGGGCGTCCACGTGGTCACCGTGAACGACTACCTCGCGCGCCGCGACTCGGAGTGGATGGGCCGCCTCTACAAGTTCCTGGGCCTCAGCGTCGGGGTGATCCAGCACGACCTGAGCGACGAGGAACGGCGCGCCGCCTACGCGGCCGACATCACCTACGGGACCAACAACGAGTTCGGCTTCGACTACCTCCGGGACAACATGAAGTTCCGCGCCGAGAACTTCGTCCACCGCACCTACCCCCGCACCGAACGCGACCGCGACGGCAAGCAGGTGGAGCGGCTCTTCCACTACGCCATCGTGGACGAGGTGGACTCGATCCTGATCGACGAGGCACGCACCCCGTTGATCATCAGCGGCCCCGCCGAGGACTCCACCGACCTCTACTACACGGTGGACCGGATCATTCCCAGACTCCGCCGCGACCTCGATTTCACGGTGGACGAGAAGTCGCGTTCCGTCACCCTGACCGAGGAGGGCGTGCCGAAGGCCGAGGAACTCCTGCACGTCGACAACCTCTACGACCCGGCGCAAATGACGCTCCTCCATCACCTGCTGCAGGCGCTCCGGGCCCACGCGCTCTACAAGCGGGAGAAGGACTACACGGTGAAGGACGGCCAGGTCGTCATCGTGGACGAGTTCACGGGACGCCTGATGCCGGGGCGGCGCTGGTCCGACGGTCTCCACCAGGCGGTCGAAGCCAAGGAGAACGTGAAGATCGAGCGGGAGAACCAGACGCTCGCCACCATCACCTTCCAGAACTATTTCCGCATGTACGGAAAGCTGGCAGGCATGACCGGCACCGCCGAGACGGAGGCCGCGGAGTTCGAGAAGATCTACGACCTCGAAGTCGTCCCGATCCCGACAAACCGCGAACTGGTGCGGGTCGAGCACGCGGACGTCGTATACCGGACCGAGCGGGAGAAGCTGAACGCCATCGCGGAGGAAATCAAGACCGAGCAGCAGCGCGGCCGTCCGATCCTCGTCGGGACCACCTCGATCGAGAAGAGCGAGCGGCTCTCCCGCGTGCTGAAGCGCCAGCAGGTGCAGCACGTGGTGCTGAACGCCAAGTACCACCAGAAAGAGGCCGAGATCGTGGCCCAGGCGGGACGGAGCGGCTCCGTAACGATCTCGACGAACATGGCGGGCCGCGGGACGGACATCCTGCTCGGCGGAAACCCGGACGAAATCGCCAAGGCGCGCCTTCGCAAGGAGGGGGTGGACTGGGCGGAAGCCGAGGCCGCGGTCTGGGAGAGCGCGGTGTCCCGGGCGCGGGACGAAACGAAGGCGGCCCACGACGACGTGGTCGCGCTGGGCGGCCTCCACATCGTGGGCACCGAGCGGCACGAGGCCCGCCGCATCGACAACCAGCTCCGGGGCCGCGCCGGCCGCCAGGGAGATCCCGGCAGTTCCCGCTTCTTCCTCTCGCTCGAGGACGACCTGATGCGGATCTTCGGCAGCGACAGGATGAGCGGACTGATGCAGCGTCTGGGGATGGAGGAAGGCGTCCCGGTGGAGGCGGGGATGGTGACGCGCGCCATCGAGCGCGCGCAGAAGCAGGTCGAGGCCCAGAACTTCGCCTACCGCAAGCACCTCCTCGAGTACGACGACGTGATGAACAAGCAGCGCGTGGCGATCTACGGCCTCCGCCGCCGCATCCTGGAGGGGCAGGACCAGCGCGACTACGTCCTCGACCTCGCAGCGGTCGCCACCGAATCGCTCATCGATACCTGGCTCTCGACCGAGGCGGATCCGGATGACTGGGACTACGCGGGTCTGAGGGAAGGAATCCGCGGCCAGTACGGGTTCGTCCCGGACTCGCCAGCTGGCCACGCCTTCGACGAACTGGGCCGCGACGAGATGAAGTCACTGCTCGAGGAAGCGGTGCCCGCCCGCTACGCGGCGAAAGAAGAGGAGGTCGGTGCCGAACTGATGCGCGTCCAGGAGCGCTACATCATGCTCCACATCCTGGATGCGCAGTGGAAGGACCATCTCTACGCGATGGACCACCTCAAGCAGGGCATCGGACTCCGCGGTTACGGCCAGCGCAACCCGCTGATCGAATACAAGAAGGAGTCCTTCGTTCTGTTCGAGGAGATGTGGGACCGCATCGAGCGGGAAACGGTCCGGCTCCTGTTCGTGCTCAAGGCGGTCCGGGCCGCTCCCGCCCCAAAACCGGCTCCGGCGGCGAGGCGGCCACTCACGTTCAGCGGGGCGGGTTCGAACGCGGGCGCCGGCCTCGCCGCGGTGGGGGCCGGCGGTGGCGGTCTGCAGGCTCCGCTGGGAGCCCCGGCTCCCGCTGCCGCTCCGGCGAGCGGACGCCTCGTCCAGGTGAAGAGCGGCCAGAAGAAGATCGGCAGGAACGACCCGTGCCCCTGCGGCAGCGGCAAGAAATACAAGAAGTGCTGCCCGGAAGGCTTGACAACCGGTAAAACGAAATGACCCTACTGCCGGAGCCGCCCCGACCGGCGCTGACGTTCGACGACGTCCTGCTGCGTCCGCGCTACTCGGACGTCCTCCCGGCGGAAGCCGACCTCGGCACCCGGTTCAGCCGACGGATCGGGCTCGCGATCCCCCTGGTGAGCGCCGCGATGGACACGGTTACGGAGGCCCGCCTCGCGATCGCCATCGCCCAGCTCGGAGGCATCGGGGTCATCCACCGCAACCTCTCGGCCGAGGCGCAGGCCGCCGAGGTGGCCAAGGTGAAGCGGTCGGAGAGCGGGATGGTCGTGGATCCGGTGACCGTCCCTCCCGACGCCCCGATCTCGGGGGCCCTTGAGTTGATGCAGCGGCACGGCATCTCCGGACTCCCCGTGATCGAGGACGGCCGGCTGGTGGGCATCCTGACCAGCCGGGACCTGCGTTTCGAGTCCCGCTACGACCTCCGGGTCCACGAACTCATGACCCGGGCGCCGCTCCACACCGCGCCCCTCGGCACCACGCTCGAGGAGGCCAAGGCAATTCTCCACGAGCACCGCGTGGAGAAGCTGCCGGTGCTGGACGACGAGGGATCGCTGGCCGGACTCCTCACCGTCAAGGACATCCAGAAGGCCATGGCGTATCCCCACGCAACCAAGGACGAGCTGGGCCGGCTCCGCTGCGCCGCCGCGGTGGGCGTCGGAGATGGCGCGATCGCCCGCGCGCGGCTTCTGGCGGAGCGCCAGGTGGACGCGATCGTGATGGACACCGCCCACGGCCACACCGAGAGCGGGCTCGAAACGGTGCGGCGGCTCAAGGCAGCGCTTCCCGATTCGGTGGACGTGGTGGCCGGGAACATCGCCACTCCCGAAGCGGCGCGCGACCTCATGGAAGCGGGCGCCGACGGGGTGAAGGTCGGTATGGGCCCCGGCTCCATCTGCACCACCCGGGTGGTGGCCGGAACCGGCATGCCTCAGTTCTCGGCCATCCGGCAGGTGCGCACGGCCGCGAAAGTGCCGGTCATCGCCGACGGCGGGATCCGCTTCAGTGGGGACATCGTGAAGGCGATCGCCGCCGGGGCGGAGTGCGTCATGGCCGGCAACCTTCTCGCCGGCAGCGACGAGAGCCCCGGCGAGACGATCCTCTACCAGGGGCGCACCTTCAAGAGCTATCGCGGGATGGGATCGCTCGGCGCCATGAGCGGCGAGTCGGCCGACCGCTATTACCAGGCCGGCCGGCCGGCCTCGAAGCTGGTGCCGGAGGGAATCGAGGGCCGGGTGCCGACCAAGGGACCGCTCGCCGGAGTCGTGGAACAACTCATCGGGGGTCTGCGGTCCGGCATGGGTTACACCGGCTGCCGCAACATCCGCGAGCTCATGCACTACGAGGACTTCGTCCAGGTGACCGGCGCCGGCCACCGGGAGAGCCACGCGCACGACGTGGTGGTCACCAAGGAAGCGCCGAACTACCGCCTGGAATAGCGACGCGACAACGGAGTACTGGCGTGAAACGTCTCCTGGTCCTGGCGCTCGGGGCGGTCCTTTCGCTCTCCTGTCTGCCGACGGGCCAGCCGCGCCTCATCACGGTGTACGTGCCCGACATCGCCGTATCCCTGCCCCTCCCGCAAGGATGGACCTCGGCCGCCGACCAGCAGGGCGGCTACCGGATGACCACCTTCAGCGGCCCTTCGGTGGACGTTCCGGAGCGCGACGGGATCCAGGTCCAGGTCATGGCCGGCCCGGCCCCGACGGACCAGACGCTCCGGGAGGTCGCGGACCGGTTCTACATCGGCGAACAGATCGTGCTCTCGGAGGAGCCGGTCCGGATCGGTTCGGAAGAGGGCTTCCTCTGGACCTTTCAGTGGGAACGGCGGCCGCAGTCCGGCCGGCTGCTGCTCATCGAGCGCGAGGGGCTCCTCTACGGGGTGTTCGCCACCGGCGAGGCGCGGAGCGTCCAGGCCTACGGGCCGACCCTCGACCGCATGTACGAGGGGTTCTCCATCGAGTCCGCCGACTATTTCGACGTGTACGAGGATCCGGAGTTCGATCTCGCGCTGCGGTATCCACAGAGCTGGACGCGCTCCCACTTCCTTCGCGAACCCGGTGAGACGCTCTTCGTCGGTTTCCGGAGCGGGCCGCTCGCGGTGGATACCGACGGCACCACCGTGCACGCGACCCTCGAGGTCACCATCGCCAACGCGGAACCCGGTACGACGCTCGAGGGCTTCTACAGCGCCGCCGCCGAGAGCCTTGGCGAGAACTACCGGATGCTCCGCCACGACATCCTCGAGGACGGCCGCGGCATCGCGGTGCTCTACTCGGTGGAGACCCAGCTTGCCGACTACCTGGAGTGGGTGATCTACAACCTGGTGGACGGCAAGACCTACCTCTACCGCTTCCACTGCCGCAACACCCTCTACCGCGCGATCGAGCCGTGGCTCGCCGAGATCGCCACCCGGTTCGCGAGCAGCGCTCGGGGCGTGAGCGCGGGTCCGGACAACTAGAGGTCTCAACAGCCTGTGGACAGAGTCACGCGGCATTCGAACGGCGATGCATCCCGTCTGAACCGGGCCGCTTTGCGGCCCTCATCGTTGCGTTTCGGTCGGAATACGCCCGGTATTCCTCCCTCACGCGCCTTGTCAGACGGACCCCCACCGGGAGAACTGGGCCTCGCCGTTCTCGGTGCTCCCGTCACTTCATCCACAGGCTGTTAAGCACTGGTCACGATGCGCGCGCGGAGTGTTTGCGCGTCGGTCATCGTGGCGCTCGGACTGGCGGCGTCCGGCGCCGGGCAGGACGACCGCGACCGTGCCTCCGGCGACCAACTACAGGGTGGAACGACCGCCGTCCGTTCGTCGGCGGCCGCCCGGCTGCCGGCGCCTCCGGCAACCTCGCCGAGCGCGGCGGAACTTCGGCGCATGACCCGCGAAGAACGGGTACGCGCCCTCAGGGCCCGAACGTGGGAGATCCATGCCGAGCGGGTCCGCGAACCCATCGAGATGGACGGCTGGCTGGACGAGGCCGCCTGGGAACGCGCGCGGCCGATCGGCGACTTCTACGAAGGGGAGACCGACGAGGGACTTCCCTCGACCGAGAGGACCATCGTGCGCGTGCTGTACGACGACGAGAACCTCTACTTCGGGTTCTATTGCACGCTCGGCGAGAACATGGACGAGGGGCACGAGACCTTCCACGCGCGGCGGGAGGCCGAGGAAAGCCGCCCGCGCACGATGTTCCGCGACGAGAACATCGGCAGCGACGACGCGGTCGCCATCATGCTGGATGCCTACAACGACCAGCGGAGCGCGGTGTTCCTGGCAACGAATGCCAACGGCATCCTGTTCGACATGAGCCAGAACGGGCAACGCCCCGACACCCGCAACATCGACTGGGACGCGGTCTGGGAGTCGCGCGGTCAGGCGATTCCGGGCGGCTGGACCGCCGAGGTGAGGATTCCGTTCAAGTCCCTGCGCTTCCGGCGACCGTTACCCGGTCAGGAAGTGGTCTTCGGAGTCGGTTTCAAACGGAACATCCCGGTGAAGACGGAGGAGATCTACTGGCCGTTCGTTCCCAACGATTCCACCTGGTACCGGCCCGCCGAACTCGGCAAGCTGCGGGGGCTCGAAGGGATCCAGCCGGGCCGCCACATCGAGATCCGTCCCTACGCGCTCGGCCAGGTGAACGGAGGCGGGGAGTGGACCGGCGACCGGGGGCGCAGCGACGGCGGACTCGACTTCAAGTGGGGGGTGACTCCCGGCCTGACCGCCGATTTGACGTGGAACACCGACTTTGCGCAGGAGGAGGTCGACGACCTCCAGATCAACTTCACCCGGTTCTCGCTCCGCTTTCCCGAGAAGCGGCGAATCTTCCTGGAAGGCCAGCGGAACTTCACCTTCAGCGAACGGCGCGACGCCGACATCGTGTTCACCCGGCGGATCGGGCTCTCCAACGACGGCCACGCAGTCCCGATCACGGGCGGGGCGCGGCTCTCCGGACGCCAGGGCGCCTACACCGTGGGACTGATGGGAATGGCGACCGGCGCCACCGAGAACTCCGTCGCCGAGCGTTTCACCGTCGCCCGGGTGCGGCGGGACATCTTCTCCCGCTCCACGGTCGGCGCGGTCTTCACCGACCGGAGCAGCGACGGAGCGTTCAACCGGGTGGCCGGGCTGGACACGAGCCTCCATTTTCGAGACGCATGGACGTTCGAGGGCATCTGGGCGCAAGTGTTCGAGGAGACCGGGCAGAGCAGCACGGGGCTCGCCACCGGGCGGCTGGATTACAACGACGACCTGCTCGGCGGCACCGTCAAGTTCATCGAGATCGGAGAGAACTTCGACCCCGGAATCGGCTTCGTGCAACGGAAGGGGATGCGCAAGACGTACCTGCAGGCGCGGGTGTCGCCCCGTCCGGAAATCCCCCGGCTCCGGCAGTTCCACCTCCAGGCGAGCCTGAACAACACCCTGAACCTCGACAACGTCCTGGAAACGCGGCGGGCCAGCCTGACTGGCCGCGCGACCTTCGAGAGCGGCGACGAAGTCTCCGTGGAGTTGACCGACCAGTACGAATTCACGACCCGCGACTACTCGATCAGCGACGTGGTCGTCCCCGCCGGGGAGTACCCGTTCCGGAGGATGCAGTTCTCGCTCAACACCTACCGGCGCCGCTACGCCGCGGTCCGCGCCAGCTACGAGTTCGGCGGTTTCTGGGGCGGGACCCGGGATCTGTGGCAACTCGGCGGCAACTACCGGATCAACAAGAACTTCGGGCTGCGCGGCAACTACGCCTACAACCGGATCCGGCTGCCGCGAGGGGACCTGGATACCCATCTCGTTTCCACCCGGATGCAGCTCGCCTTCCGCAACGACCTGATCCTCCTCGGCCTCTTCCAGTACAACAACACGACCGGCGATCTGGCCTCGAACGTCCGTTTCAACTGGATCCCGAAACCGGGCACCGATTTCTTCCTCGTCTACACGGAAGTGGACGAGTGGTCCGATGTGTTCTTCGTGCGGAACCGCAGCCTCTCGATCAAACTGAACTACCTCTTCCGAATCTGAGCTCGGAGCGCCGGCCTCCGGCCGGCATCGCGCGGGAGCGCGAAACTCGCGTGGATGGTGCCGCGCCACGGGGAAGCAAGGGCTGCGACCGGTTTCTTTGGGAGTGACGTCTCGCCTTTCTCCTTGGCAGGTAGGTGACGAGGACCACTCCGATGGGCAGTTTCGCCTCGCTGCGCTCGGCGATGCCGGCCGGAGGCCGGCGCTCCGAGGCCGGCGCTGGTGGCAACGAAATTGCAGGGACGTGACATCGCGTTACGCCCGGATCTTCGGGTCCGGACGTGTGCTTCGCATCGTGATCCGGACGGAGGTCACACCCATGCCAAAGAAACTGCGGGCCCTTGCCGAGGTGCGCTCACGATTGGGCAGGCGGCCGCCCCCTCTTGTCGCGCTGTGGTGGTTGGCCGCGGTCCTGCTGGCGGCTCCACCCGCGCTGGGCCAGGATGGCCGCGTCATGGTGGACGCGCTCGTGGTCGACCGCGACGGGAACCCGGTTCCCGGACTGAACCGGGGCGATTTCGAGATCATCGTCGGGGACCGCGTCAGGCCGGTCGCAGGTGTGCGGATGGCGACCGCGGAGACCGAAACCCGCCGCTTCGTCTTCGTACTCAACCGGCGCGGCGCCCTTCCAGCCCAGCTCCGGCGCGCAAAGGAGGGACTTGCCGAGTTCGCATCGACACGCTTCCGCAGTCGGGACGAAGCGCTCGTCATCGATTTCGCCGCGGTGCCGCGAGTCACGCGTGGTTGGCGGCAGGGGCCCGGCGACCTGCTTCCCGAGGTGGAGAACATCCCCGCGATGGGTTTCCGGAGCGCCCTCGGGCCCGCCGAGGACGCCGCAGACGCTGTCTTCATGCTCTCCGCGCTCGCCGAGCGCCTCCGCGAGCTTCCGGGCAGGAAGGTGGTCGTGGTCTTCTCCGGGAGCCTCAGCACCTTTGTCGGAACTCCGGGAGGCGATCTCGAACCGGTAGCGCCCTGGGGCTGGGCGGACTTTCCCTCGTCCAGGGCAGGCTCGGATGACGCCCCGAGCATGGTTGCTCACGCCTTCAGCGCGGCAAACGCCTCCCTCTACACGATCCATCTCGAAGGCGCACGGCGCCAGGAGGAAGGCATTCTCGTGTCCAATCGGGACGAGTACTCCGGTCCGATCAGGGACTATGGGGATGGCCGCGGGATAACAGCACGCCGAGTGCGAAACTCATCCGCTTCGCTGTCCGGCAGGAGAATGAACGCTTTCGACCGGCCTGGCGATGACTTCCTCTCTTCCCTCGCCTCCGACACCGGCGGAACCTATGCTGCCCAGGCAACAGACTTCGCACAGGTCCTCAAGGCGATCGAGGCTGCGAACCGGCTCTGGTACGAACTCCGTTTCGCCCCCTTTGGAAGCAGCATCCCCGGCCGCTACCAGCCCCACGAGGTGAGGGTCCGAAACCGTCCTGACTTGCGGGTGGTCGTCCGCCCGGGCCATGTGGTCCCGGAGTGAACCGGCGTCCGCCGGCAGACGGAGGATGACGGGCCGGCTGCACGTTCCGCTCGCGGCGGCACTGCTGTTCGGCGCCGTGGAAACAGCGGCGCAGCCGCCCGGACGACCGGCCACCGCGGGGGATTTCCTGGTGCTCGACGAGGACGGCAGCCCCGTGTCCGGCCTGACCGCCACCGACTTCGCGGTCGCTAGCCGGGGCCGCACCTACCGGGTACAGACCGCCGAGGAACGCCGGGCCGGTGAGGCGCCGCGGCGGTTCGTCTTCGTGTTCAACCGGCGTGGTGCGGAGGCCGCACAACTCAACCGGGCCCTCCGGGGACTCGAGTCCTTCATCGAGGAGCGAGTGCTCGACGAGGACCAGTCCCTCTTCGCGGACCTCGGGGAAACGCTCCGCATCGGCCGCGCGTTCGGGCCGGGAGAATCCGTGGCGCTGGGAGGACTGCGAACCATTCCCGCGATGGGATTCGGCAGCCCCGCCGGTGTGACGGACGACGCCGCCGCGGCGGCAGAGTTGCTGGTGTTGGTCGCGGAGCGTCTGGCTGCGACTCCCGGACCCAAGATCGTTGTGCTGTTCTCGAAGAGCGTCAGCAGTTTTTCGTACGAGTCGGAACAGCCAGGCGTGTTCAGGACTTCCAATGTAACGATGATCCGCCCTGGCGCGCGGGGCGAGACGGACGCCGGACTCGCCTCGATCACGCACCGGCTCGCCGAAGCGCAGGCGACCGTCCACGTCCTCCACCTCGAGGGGGTCCGGGAGTACGACGAGCACATCCTGACTGCCGAACGCGACGAGTCGAACCCGTTCCGAGCCTTTTCCTCTACCTCCTTCGAGGGCCGTTTCCGAACCGTCTCGCCCCGCAGCGGGGACGACATCCTTTCCGGCCTGGCTGCTGCGACCGGCGGGCTCTACACCGCGCGCACCACCGGGTTCCGGAGGCCGCTCGACCGCATCGAAGCCCGCCATCGGGTCTGGTACCAGTTGACGGTTGTTGGAGAAACGGGAGCTGGCGAGAGAGAATCCGGAGTCCTGCAGGTCCGGGTTCCGGGATGCAGCGGCTGCACCGTGCTGCCGGCGCCAAGCCCCGCCCCGGAATAGGACCGCGGGCCCACCGTCCATGTTCCGGAACCCGGCACAGATGCTCCGAGGGAAGCGACTCGCCTGCGGGCTGATCGTCCTCGCGACCGTCTTCGCGGCAACCGTCGTCGCGGGTCAGACCTTTCGGTTCCGGGCCGCCGCCACCCGGGTCATCGTGGACGTGCTGGTGCTCGACGGCGACGGAAACCCCGTTCCCGGTCTGAGCCCTGGGGATTTCGAGCTGTTCGAGGACGGAGAGGAGCAGCGCGTAGCGAGCCTCGACGTCGTGGACTGGGAACGCTACGAACTCGGGGAGGCGGTCCCGGACGACGTCCCGCCCCTGGCGCCGGAACTCGAGGCGGCCGACGCCGGCAACGCGTCGCCCCGCCGGTTCGTGATCGTCTTCAATCGTCGCGGCGCCGACCCCGTGAACCTGCGGCGCGCCAAGCGGGGCCTCGAGGAATTCGTGTCCCAGCACATGGTGGACGGCGACGAAACCATGATTCTGGAGTTCGCGCACACCGTCCGGGTTCTCCAGGAGTTCTATTCCGGAAAGGAAGCGACGCTGGCCAACGTGCGGCGGATCGTGCCGGGCACCTACCAGAGCCCTGTCGGTCCCGAAATCGACGCCCGCGACTCGTTCCGCATGCTCTTCGCGCTCGCGGAAGCGCTCGAGAGGGTGGAAGGCCGCAAGATCGTGGTGTTCCTGTCCATGGACCTCCAGACCTTTGCGGATCCACGCCAGGTCGTCGGCGAGATCGCCGGAACCGAGGTGGATGAGTTCCCGGGACGGCGCGCCCTCGACGAAACGAACTCGCTCCGGGATGCGATCCTCCAGTTGAACCACGCCAATGCGACGCTCTACGCGGTGAACCTCGCGGGGGTGTACGGCTTCGAAAACAACATCCTGAATCCTGCGCTGAACGCCTTCGACGTGATGGGGAATCCCCTGCCGGTCGAGCCGGACGACCACCCCTTGACGCGCATGGATGCGGCCGCCAACGTCCCGATGGAGGGCGGCACCGCCTCACTCGCGGTGGCGACCGGAGGGACCTACTTCCCGAACCAGACCAACTTCGCGGTCGCGCTGAACCGCATCGGCATCCAGAACCAGCTCTACTACCTCCTGTCGTTCTCACCGACGAAGACGGAACTGGACGGGGAGTACCGCCAGATCGAAGTGCGCGTGCGGGACCGGCCCGACCTCCGGGTCATCGCCCGGCCGGGCTACTTCGCCCGGCGCCGTGGCGACGTGATCGAGGCCGCCGCCCGCGGCGACTACGACTACGCCTTCCCGGAGGATCTGAACACCTACGCCTACCTGCTGAACCCCACTCCGCACGGCGCCTTCGGGGTGCTCGCCGCCGCACTGCCGGAGTCGTACCTGGAGGAGCCCGCCGAGGTGCGGCTCCGCGTGGTGGGGCCCGGCGGGGCGGTCCTGAGCGAGGCGGCCGGACCGGTGGACATCCGGCGTTTCTGGGTTTCAACGCCCGCGGAGTTGCCGTCCGGAGAACACCGGCTCGAGCTGGTGGTGGAGCGGGGGGGAGAAAGGGTGCATGCGGGGTCGTCCGCGTTGACCATCCCCGCCGGATTCGGAGAGACCTTCTCGCTCTCGAGCGTCTTTCCTTTCGTCGCCGAGGCCCACGCACCGGAAGCGGTCGGCCCACCGGTGAGGCCCGTCGCCACATTTGCGCAGGCCGAGGACGCCCGGGTGGCCTTCTTCATCTTCCCGGGGCACGAGAATCCGGTCTCCCAGGTGCGGGTGGCCTACGAGATCCGGAACGCCATCGGCGACATTGCCGTTGAGGCCGAGCGGCCAGGGCGCTTCGATCTCGATCCGAGTCGTCGTGGAGGCACGCCAATCATGCTGTCGCTCCAGACCGGGCCGCTCCGGGCCGGGAGATACACCGTCGTGGTCCGGGTCAGCGACGACAGCCGCAATCGCTCGGCAGTCGGAGAACTCCCCTTCCTGATTCGCTGACCGGCGCGCGCACGGGGCCGCTCGGCGAATCCGTCGAGCCGTCGCGCTAACTTGCCGGCGGATGTCCATGCTGCTCCAGTCGGTCAGACGCGCTTCCCTCCCTGGAACGTTCGCCTGTATCGTCCTCGCCTCGTTCGCGCCGGCCTGCGGATCCGACGCCCCCTCCACACCGGCGCCAGCACCTCCACCGGCGCCCCCCGCACCGGCTCCGGCTCCGCCGCCGGAGCCGATGCCCGCGCCCGAACCCGAGTGCCCGGACTCAGCGACCTACACAGTGACTTTCCGGGCCGTCTGGAATGCGTCCTCGCATGGCGACCAGCCGCCCTTCCCGACGGGAGCGCACTTTTCCCGCGTGGTCGGGGCAGCTCATGCGCCGGGGGTATCGTTCTGGAGTTCAGGCGGGATCGCTACTCCGGGCATCGAGAGCATGGCCGAAACCGGCAGCGTGTCGTCACTCTGCCGGGAAATCGACGAGGAAGCGGGCCGCGGTGGGAGCACCACCTGCGTGAGAGGCTCGCAGTCTTCCTTCCCGTCACCGGGATCGGTCTCGCTGTCCTTCGAGGCGACGGACGAACGCCCGCTGGTGACGCTGGTCTCGATGATCGCGCCCAGCCCCGACTGGTTCGTCGGAGTGAGCGGGATGCCCCTGATGGAAGACGGTTGCTGGCAGGAACGGATCGAGGTGGCACTGGTCGGCTACGACTCGGGGACTGACAGCGGGGCGACGTTCACCGCCCGGAACGCCGATGTGACTCCCCATGAACCGATCGGCCTCATTCAGGAGCTGCCCGCGGACGTGCGGGAGGAACCGTTCGCGGAGCTGACGTTGTCCCTCGTCGAAGAGCCCGGATAGGTCCGCCCGGGTCGCTCGACGGTTACGCCGATTCCGTAGAGAACCCGTGACCCAGGCGGTCGCGGGGATCCAGCGGGAACTGGTGGAACCCCGTGACGTGCGCGGAACCCTTGATCTCCGGCACGATCGCGTGCCGGTCGCCAACCCGGGTTTCCCCGAGCATCCGGGCCACGAACATCCCGCCGGTGACGCTCTCGATCCGCACCGAGCGGTCCGGGCCCAGCTCCCCTTTCCGGTGCAGCACCGCCAGGCGGGCGCAGTTGCCGGTGCCGCCGGGCGAGCGGTCGAACTGGCGCGGTCCGAAGACGTGCACGTTCCGATAGGTTGCCGCGGGATCCTCGGGGCGCGCCAGTACGGTGGCGATGTTGATGTGGTTGCTGCCAGGGATCTCCGGGTGGCGGACCGGCAGGGTCCGGTTCGCGGCTTCCCGCACCCGCATTCCCAGATCCACGACCTCGCGGATGTTCCGGAGTGAGACCTCGAGTCCCAGCTCGCCGGCGTCCACATAGACGAACCAGTTGCCACCGTAAGCGACGTCCACCTTCAGATCGCCGAACCCGGGCACCGGCAGCGAGGCGTTCAGGTGCGCCGCGAACGAGGGGACCCCCCGGAAAGTGACCGAGACGGCCCGCCCGTCTTCGACCGCCACGACGGACTCGACGGGTCCGGCCGGGGTCTCGAACCGGATGCGGCGGCGCGGGCCCTCACCGGGAGCCATCCCCAGTTCGACGAGCGCCGTCGAAACCCCGATGGTCGCGTGACCGCACATGTCCTGGTAGCCGCCGTTGTCCATGAAGAACATGCCGAACTCGGCGTCCGGACCCGCCGGTTCGGTCAGCACGCACCCGAACATGTCCTTGTGTCCGCGGGGCTCCGAGACGAGCGCGGTGCGCAGATGGTCGAGGTGGCGCCGGAAGGAGTCCCGCTTCGCGGAAACCGAGTCGCCGGCCAGGTGGCCGACCCCGCCGGTGATGATCCGGGTGGGTTCTCCCTCGGTATGAGTATCGACAGCGTTCAGCCAACGGGACGCTTGCACCTCAGTCCTCCAGATCCGTCGCGGCGCGCAGCGGCCGATGGCGCCAGAGCAGAGCGTTCAGGACGGTCGCCACCGAAGCCATCGCCACGATGATGCCAAACGCGCCGTCCCAGCCATAGGCATCGATCAGATACCCCATCCCGACGCCCGCGAAGATGGCGCCCGCCGCCCCGATCCCGTCCACGATCCCTGACGCCGAGGCCGAGGCCTCCTTCCCCCCGAAGTCCATAACCATGGCTCCCGACATCAGCGAATACGGACCGTAGAGTGTGAAGCCCACAAGTCCGAGGGCGGCCGCGAGCCAGGGCCCCTCGGCGACTGGCAGGCGGCTGAAGACGTAGATGGAAAACGTCAGCACCGCGCACATGACGGCAAGCACCGGCCCCCGGCGCGCGCCCAGCCGGTCCGAGACCCACCCCGCCGTGATCGATCCGGCCGAACCGAGCAGCGGGAAAAGGGCGGACGTCGCGGCCGCCGCACCGATCCCGGCGCCGGCCTGGACCAGGTAGTCCACGGACCAGCCCCAGAAGCTGTAGCGCACGACCGAAAGGAGGACGTAGCTCGCGCACAGGATCCAGAAGGCGGGGCTCCGAAGCATCCGGCGGCGCGACCGGCTCCGTTCCGCCCCTGGAGGCGCCCCTTCGGGCTGCGCCTCCCGCGGGCCGGCGGGATGGATCGCCGGCGGCGGCTCGGGTTTGATGAGACGGTAGAGCGCCAGGCCGAACAGGGCGAGCAGCGAGGCGTGCGCCCAGAAGAGTCCCGACCATCCCAGGGCCACGATCAACACCGCCGCCGAGGCGCGGGCGAGGAAGTCGCCGAGCTGGTAGCTGATGGACATGAAGCCCATCACGCGGCCGCTCTCCCGGCTGGGGTACCAGCGCGCCATGATCGGCATGACCGCGAGCCAGCCCATCGTCTGGAAATAGGCGTTGACCCCCCAGATCGCGACGAAAAGGAAGAGCTCCCGGCCGAAACCGAAGGCCGCGTTCATCAGGACGGACCCGAACAACCCGATGAAGAACATCGCCTTGCCGCCGATCCGGTCGCCCAGGAAACCGTTCACGAGCTTCGAGGCCGCGTACACCGCGAAGTACACCGAGAGGATCAGCCCGGTCTGGGTGTTCGAGTAGTCGAAGGCCTCGCCGATGAGCGGCAGCGCCACCGGAACGGTGACCCGCCCGAGGTAGTAGCCCGCGTAGCCGGCGAACAAGAGGACGGTCAGGAGGAGGCGATGCCGGCGGAAAACGCGGAGCGATCCTTCGTCAGGCATGTTTCCGGTTCGACTTCCTCGCGAGCCGCGTCTTCAGACCGGCCGGCGGCCTCTTCTGGTACTCCGGAAACCTCTCGGATTTCCGAGCGGCGGGTCACCAGCCGGCGGCGGCTCCTTCGCGGCGGTGATCAGGCCCCCCGGAAAGCACCCCGGACCCGGGATAGATCTTGATCGCGTTCAGCATCCCGATGCGGTTCGGAGGCTCCCGGAGCCGATGCCCCTTCGCGTTCAGGGCCTCCCGGACCTCGCCCCCGAAGTCCTTCTCGAGCACGAGGTCGGTCCCCTCCATGTAGGGGATCGAGTTCGCCAGGTAGCGCACCACGAACCTCGGAGCGGTCACCGCGGCGGGGGCGTCCATTTCGTAGTCGAGGGCCCGCACCAGAACCTGCAGGATGGTCTGGGGAATCGTCCAGCCGCCCGCCGACCCGAGCGCGAAGTAGGGCTTGTCGTAGCGGGTCACGATCGTGGGACTCATCACGAAGCGAGGCCGCTGCCCGCCCTCGATGACGTTGACGTCGTCAGCATCGAGGCTGAAGTAGGACATGCCGTTGTTGAAGATGACGCCCGTCTCGGGGACCACGACGCCGGCCGGGAGCATGAGTGTCTGGGTGATGGTCACCACGTTGTGGTCCTTGTCCACCACCGTGTGGTGCGTCGTGTGCTCCACCGCGGCGGGCACGCCGCCCTCGGGCCGGACCGCCGCGTGGTACTGCGCCCGCGAGAGGTCGATGCGCTCCGCCTGCTGCGCAGCGTACTCCTTGGAAAGCAGCCGTTCGAGCGGGATGTCGGCGTAGTCCTTGCCGGTGTTGTATGCGTCCTCGTCCACGAAGGCGAGCTTCATCGCCTCGGCGACCAGGTGGATGAACTCTTCGGAGTTGTGCTCGAGCGCCCCCACGTCGAACTGCTCGAGGATGTTGAGCGTCTGCAGCACGGTCAGCCCCGAACCGCCCGGCGGCTGGCTGTACACGGTGTAGCCCCGGTAGGTCGTCGAGAGCGGTTCGCCCCAGCGGGCCCGGTAGTTCGCGAAGTCCTCGACGGTGAGGATCCCGCCGTTCGTCCCGAAGAAGTCCACGACCGTTTCCGCGAGCGCGCCGCCGTAGAACACCTCTGGCCCTCCCTCGGCGACCTTGCGGAACGTGTTCGCGAGGTCCGGCTGCTTCAACACCTCGCCCACCGGCCAGGGATTGCCGCCCTTGAAGAAGATGCTCGCCCCGTACGGATAGCGGGCCACGTCGGCGCCGAAACCGCTGCTGCCGAAGGGACCGTGGACCGCCGGCGAAACGGCAAATCCGTTCTCGGCGTACTCGATGGCCGGCGCCAGGACCTCGGGCCACGACTTGGAGCCGTACTCCGTGAGAAGCGCCGCCCAACCGGCCAGGTTGCCGGGGACGAGGGGCGCCATGAAGCTGTCCCGCGCGGGGTGGGTCCGGTCCCAGAGGCGGCTTCCTGCCGTGAACGCTGCGGGGTCCGCTGCGGCCGGCGCGGCGCCGATGAAGTCGAGGGAGCGGATCGCCCCGGTTTCGGCGTCGTGGATCAGGGCGTAACCGCCGACACCCCCGAGGCCGGACATCAGGGGCTCGACGACCGCGAGCACCGCGGCGCTCGCGACTGCGGCGTCAAAGGCGTTGCCACCGGCCTGGAGCATGCGCAAACCAGCCTGCGCCGCGAGCGGATGGGAGGTCACCACCATCCCGTTGACACTCATCCCGGCGCCCTCGGCTGGGTCGCGGAGTGAAGGCGCGACGAGCAGTGGCAGACCCAGCAGGGGGCCCGCCCACAAGAGGGAAATTCGCCGTGTTCCGCGCATCTTTCGGACTCCTTCGCCGCACACTCACGGACGGCAGTCTGTTCAGTACACTAGCCACTGTCTTGGGGGGAAGGGAAGTCCGGATTCCGGCTGACTCCAGCCGTCCCCCAGGCCAGGATCCGCCATGACGCCCGCGCGGCAGATCCGTGAACTCGCGGACGGGCTGAGAACCGCATTCGGCGGATCAAACGCTACCGGCCGGGTGCGGGACTTCGACGGGTGGACCGGCAGGGCATCCCGGGAGGGCGATGCCGATGGCGGGTACGACCACACGCGCACGGTCCAGGAGTACTACGACCTCTGCACGGAGCTCATGGTCTGGGGCTGGGGCGAGTCCCTCCACTTTGCGCCGCTGTCGCAGGGCGAAAGCCTGGAGGACTCCAAGATCCGGCACCAGCGACTCATGATGTCCAAGCTCGAATTGCGTCCGGGCATGGCCGTCGTGGATATCGGCTGCGGGATCGGCGGTCCGATGCGCCGCGTCGCCCGGGAAGCTCGCGTCGGGGTGGTCGGGGTCAACGCCAGCGAAGTCCAGTGCAACAAGGCAAGGGATTTGAACGAGGCTGCCGGGATCGCCAGCATGACCGAGTGTCTTCAGTGCAGCTTCATGGACATGAGCGTGATCGCGGACCAGACCTTCGACCGCGGCTACGCGATCGAGTCAACCTGCCACGCGGACGACAAGGTGGCCGCGTTCGCCGAGATCCACCGGGTCCTGAAACCTGGAGCGCTCCTTTGGGGCCAGGAAATGTGCATGACGGACCTGTACGACCCCGGGAGCAACCGGCACCGCGCCATCGAGCGGGAGCTCAGGCGGGGCATCGCGCTCAAGGACATCGCGACGTTCGGGGAGGTCAACCGGGCGCTCGAGGCCGCGGGATTCGAGGTCCTCGAAGGTGCGGACCTCGCCGTTCATCAGGGCAGTGCGGAGGCGCCGTGGTACCAGCCCATGGAAACCCCGCGCGGGCTGCCCGGCGGTCTCCGCCGGACCCCGATGGGCCGCAAGGCACTGCGGTGGGGACTCCGGATCGCCGAACTCCTCGGTGCGTTCCCCAAGGGCTCGGCCGAGGTCGTCGCGCTGCTCGACCGGACCGCCAACGCCTACGTCGCGGGGGGCAAGACGGGGATCTTCACGCCCCTCTACTGTTTCGTGGCGAGGCGGCCCGTAGACTAGGACTGTGCCGCGCGCACCCGCGTCGAGGTCAGGCGCAGGTGGATCGAGGAAAGCGCGGGCACCAGGAACATGATGATCGCCGTGGTGAAGAGGATGCCGCAGCCGATCGAGGCGGAGAAGGGAACGAAGAACTGCGCCTGAATCGCATCCTCGAGAATCAGCGGGGTGAAGCCCAGGAAAGTCGTCAGGGAGGTCAGCATGATCGGGCGGAAGCGTCCCTTCGCGCCCTCGATGATCGCGGTCCGCACGGGGACCCCGTCCCGGAGCTTCTGGTCGGTGAAGTCGATCATCACCAGGGAGTCGTTGACGACGATGCCGGCGAGCCCGAAGATCCCGACAAAGGACTCCGCGCTCACGGCGACGCCCAGCATCCAGTGACCGAGGATCACGCCGACGAACCCGAACGGGATGATGGCCATGACGATGAACGGTTTGGTGTAGGAGCGCAGGGGAATGGCCAGCAGCGCGAAGATCAGGAGCAGCGCGATCGCGAATCCGCGATAGAGACCGCCCAGGGAGTCGAGTTGCTGCTGTTGTTCCCCTCCGAACCTGTACGTGAGTTCCGGGTTCTCGGCGATGAAGCCCGCCAGGATGGTGTTCTCCAGAATGTC
The DNA here is from genome assembly GCA_009835985.1 of Acidobacteriota bacterium. Classification (GTDB taxonomy): domain Bacteria; phylum Acidobacteriota; class Vicinamibacteria; order Marinacidobacterales; family Marinacidobacteraceae; genus Marinacidobacterium. The sequence goes on from VXWI01000053.1 coordinate 19,244, forward strand.
GTTGGCGGTTGCGGCGGAAACCACAACAGGATCCACATCAGCGCTCACCGTGACCACGCGCTGGCCGTCCTGGCGCCGGATGGCCGGCGGCGAGGTGCCCGAACGCAGCGCGGCCACGCGGCCGACCGGCACGTCGGCACCGGCGGGCGTGTGGAGCCGGTAGCCCTCGATGTCGGTAACCGAGTCGCGCTGCTCCTCGGGTAGCCGCACGTAAACGCGAACCTCGTCACGTCCTCGCTGTACCCGGACGGCTTCGGCGCCGAAGAAGGCGGCTCTCGTCTGCCGGGCCAGATCGTCCAGCGTGAGGCCGAGCGTGCGCGCCTCCGGGAGCATTCCCACCTGGATTTCCGGAACCCCGGGAGTGTGGTCCGAGCGGATGTCGAAGACGCCTCCGACTCCGCCGAGGCCGGCGACGGTGGAATTCGCGATCTCGTTGAGGCGTTCCGGATCCGGGTGAGACAGCGCCGCCTCGACCGGGTTGCCCAGCGTATAGATCTGGCTGATGTAGGTGATCGCGCGCGCCCGAGGCAGGTCCCCCACCTCCTCACGCCATGCCTGCACGACGTCTCCCGAAGTGATGCGCCGCTGCTGCGCGCTCAGGAGCTTGAACTCGATGGTGGCGACATTGGCTTCCGGGTTCAGGGTGGGCGAGGGGTTGAGGCCCCCAGTCTCGAGCCGTGACCGGTGGCCGACGACGACCGTGACGCCGGACAGCAGCGGTGGCGCGTCGGCTGGCCGGCCGTCGGAAAGCCGCTCCACGGCCCGGCGGCCGGCCGCTTCCAGGTGTTGCGCCACGGCGTACGTCTGCGGCGCGGTCGTTCCATCCGGCATCTCGAGGGTGGCGATGGCGAAGTCGCCTTCGACCTCCGTTGCGAAGGTGGTCGGGACGATGCCGGCCGGAAGGAGGGAAACGCTCAGGATGAGCAGGGCAACGGCCCCCGAGACCGTCACCCCGGGCCAGTCCGTCGCGAACTGGATCCCGCGATCCAGGGGTCCCTGAATGAGGCGGTTCAGCAGGGAATCGACACGATTCTGGATCCGGGCGACGGATCGTTCCAGACGCGTACCGGGCACCCAATCCGGGCCATGCAGATGATGGGACAGATGGTTGGGCAGCACCAGCAACGATTCGACGAGCGAAAAGAGCAGCGTGGCGATGGCGACGATCGGCAGTGCCTTCCACACCTCTCCGAACCCCGCGGGTATGAAGAGCAGGGGAAGGAACGCCACGATCGTCGTCAGCACCGCGAAGATCAGCGGCACCTTGATGCGCCGCGCCCCCCGGATCGCCGCCACCACCCCCGGCGTCCCGCGCTTTCGTTCCAGGTGGATGTGCTCGGACACGACGATCGCATCGTCCACGACGATTCCGATGGCAAGCACGAAAGCGAAGAGCGACACCTCATGGAGCGGGATGTCGAACAGCATCATGGCGGCGAGGGCGCCGATCGCGGACACGCCGAGGCCGACGGCGACCCAGAACGCCAGCCGAAGCTGGAGAAACAGACCCAGCGCGATCAGGACCAGCAACAGCCCCAAGGCTCCATTCTTGAGAAGAAGGAGGGCGCGTTCCGTGAAGACCGAAGAGTCGTCGTTCCAGATGCTGATGCCCACGCCAGCCGGGAGCGAGGGGACTACCTCGTTCGCGACGTGGTCCCGAACGGCGCGCGCCACATCCATCACCCTATCGCCGTCGGCTTGCGAAACCTCGACGAAGACGGCGGGGTGGCCCTGGTGCCGCACGAGCAAACCCGAGTCCTCGAAGCCGTCGCGGACCTCGGCAATGTCACCCAGGCGCACCGCGGTGCCGTCCTCGCGGCCGAGGATGATGATGTCCTCGAAATCCTGCTGGTCGTAGCTCTTGCCGAGGGTCCGAATCCGCACCTGGGACCGCTCGGTATCGATGCTGCCCGCGGACAGGTCCAGGGAACCGCGGCGGATCGTGTTGGCGATGTCGGTCAGGGTGAGCCCAAGGGCCCGCAGCCGCTCGAGCGGCACTTCGATCGAGATCTCGTAGTTGCGCACCCCGCTGGTCTCGACCAGGGACACGTTCGGGAGCGCTGCGAGATCGTCCTCGAGGCGGTAGGCGAGCTCCTTCAGCGAGCGCTCGGGAACGTCGCCGTAGAGCACGAGTCGCATCATGCTCTGAGCGTTCGTCATTTCCCGGACCTGGGGCCGTTCGGCCCCACCCGGGAACGTCTGGATTCGCCCCACCGCCGACTCGATCTCATCCTTCTTGGCGCCCATGTCCGTGCCTGAGTTGACCTCGACCCTGACGGACGCCATCCCCGGGGCCGCTACGGACCGGACCGCCTTCACGTCGGCCAGCCCCCGGACCTCGTCCTCGATCTTGACGACGATGGCCTCCTCCACCTCCTCGGGCGTTGCGCCGGGGAACGGCACCGAGATCTCGAACTGGTTGAAGGGCACCGTGGGCCACGCTTGCTGCTCGAGGCCGGTCAGCGACACGAGGCCCACCGCGAGGATCCCGAACATCAGCAGATTGGACGCCACGCCGTTGCCCGCCATGTAGGCGATGGGTCCCCCGGGTTCGGCGTGATTGCTTCGGTTGGAACTCATCGGGAAGGGTCGGAGCGGCCCCGGAGAAGTACTCGCTTGCCGGCCGTGTCGCTACCCGCCTGCGCGCTCACACGGGATTCGGGATCTGAGCGACGCGGAACTTCAGTTTCTTGTTGGGGGCCAGGGTCGGGAACGGGTTGATTCCCATCTTGTAGTTGCCGGGTACCACTTCGAGCTCCAGGTGGTACGCGATGAGCAGCACGTTGACGGCCATCTGAAGTTCCACCCACCGGTGGCCGAGGCACATGTGCGTCCCGAGGCCGTAGGGCGCGTAGGCGCCCGGTTGCAGATGTTCCGCCCGGTCCGGCAGGTACCGATCGATATCGAACTTCAACGGGTTCGGGTACAGGTCTTCGGAGTAGTGCGGCGCCGTCTGGCAAATCAGCAACATCGTCTTCGGCGGTATCTCGTAACCGCTGACGATGCACTCGTTCATGACCGTGCGCAACTGCCAGGGAATCACCGGGTACATCCGCGAGGACTCCATGCAGAGACGCACCGTGACGTCGATGCTCTGGTGATTGAAGTCATCTCCCCCCAGTTCACGACCGTTGCCGAACAGCGACTCGGCCTCGCTCCGGACCTTCGCGTACACGTCCGGGTTTCGAACCATGTTGTAGACAGCGAAGGCCAGTCCGCTGCCGAGATAGATGCTGGCGACCATGGACGCCACGAAGGGAAAGGTGAGGTCCGTTTCGGGAAGGAACTGCGGGTCTCGCTTGTGGAGATCGAGAATCGCGTCGGCCAGATCCCGGGGCTTTCCCTTGCGCAGCGCCGTCGTATGCCCCGCGGTGATCGCTTCCTGGAGTTCCCTGACGCGCTTTCCGTACCGTTTCATTCTTGGGGTGGACAGCATGAAATCCGGCAATGCGCCCTGGACCCGCGTTACCAGCGCCCGGTGTTCAAAGGCCAACAGTTCGTCGACATAGTGGCTGCAATCCACTCCCATCGCGAAATTGGAGATCTGACTGCTGATGTGGTTCTGAAAGCTCTCGGTGGCGCGGAAGACATCCCCTTCCTTCCAGCGACTCAGCGATTTCCGGCAGTCCTGGATCAGCTCCGGTAACCGCTGCGCCAACGTGGCCCGGGAATACGCGCTCTGGAGCTCCTTGCGCATCCGATAGTGTTCGGCGCCATCCATTCCGGGAAGACTCCGGGACGCACCAAACGCGTGTTCCAGCCCTTCGATGTAGTCCTTCGAGCGGAGATAGAACCGCCCGTGCCGGTTGACCCAGTGATTGACATCGGCGCCCATCAGCGAAACCAGGGGCTTGCCGCGGAGCTTGAAGGGCATCCTGACGACCGGCCCGTGTTTGCGGTAGATGCCGTGCATCGCCTTCGAGATGTTTCCCGAAAGGAAGTCGCGCTGTAGCAGTACATCGAGATACCCGGGCCTGGGAATGGGCTTTGTCTGAACGACGCGACGGGTCTTGGGCCTCGCCGTGCTGTCCCTCACAGCGGCCGCGACCGTCCGTCCGATGAGGTCCAGCTTGGCCACGAGTTCGATCCGGGCGAGCCGCTCCTCGTAGTCCTCCTCCTCCAGCAGCAGCTTGAATCCGCCGCAGGTGTGCATCAGGGCGACCAGGATGGCGTCCCGCGGGTCCGGGATCTCGTCGTTCAGGATGACGCTCAGGATCCTCACCTTGGACTCCCGGCGGGTCGCGACAGCCTGGGTCGGAAAAGTCCCGGAACGGGCGACGGAGCGCGAGAGTCCCCAGAATCCCCCGCTCTCGTGGGTCAGAATGTTCCGCTCCACCAGGCGCTCGAGGGCGGCCGCGACGATCTCGTCGGCCTGGCGGGTGTTCCGTTCGATCCAGAACTGGGCGTCCGATTTTTCGTCGGATTCGGCGATATCTTTGAGCGTCGGGTCGAGCAGGGCGTCTCCGGTCGGTATGGGATCGACCAGGTACAGCCGCTCCAGGTCGGTCTCGATGCGACGCTCCAAGGCGAGATCGGCGAGGACAGCCCCCGCCATGACACAGGAGAAGTTCCAGTTCGGGACCATCTCCAGGTAGCCGCTCTTCTCGTCCAGCATGAGGAGGATCAACTCCTCGGCGATGCGGATCGGAAACCGGGTGGCCTCGCTCATGGTGCTCAACCTCCAGCCTGGACGGCTCGACAGCCCTGGCGATCCGCCGCCACCGGATGGTCCGGCTCAGAGTCTAGTCGATGGATAGAACGGGCACGGGGCCGGCAGGGGCCCCGGGTCGCGGCTGCGGCGGCGGCGAGCCGGAGGCCGGAACGGCCGCTCCCCGAGGGTAGAGTAGGAACATGGGTGAAGGGAACGGCGGCGCGCCGAGAAGGGTCGCCATCGTCGGTGGCGGAGTCTCGGGACTCGGGACGGCGTGGGCGCTCAACCACCATCCCGATCGTTTCGATTTTCGACTCTTCGAGGCGCAGGAGCAGCTCGGCGGCAATGCGATCACCGCCGACATGCCGCAGGACGACGGCAGCACCATCCCGTTCGATATCTCGGTCACCGCGTGCATCCCGTCGGCATACCACCACTTCGTCCTGCTCATGCAACAGCACGGCATCGACCTGCTCGAAACGCGGTTCAACTACAGCGTGAAGTATCGAGGCGGAGTCTATGCCCACGACTTCGACTCCGACATCAGAAGGCAACTGCAACCGGAAATCCAGAAGTTCCAGCGTCTTCTGAGGCGTCTCAAGTGGTTCGGCCGGCTCAACCTGTCGAGATCGAAGCTGCTCGGCGCGCTCAACCCGTTCAACTACGTCAGCATGGGAGCGCTGTTGAACCTGGGCCGGTACTCCGGAGACTTCCGCTACAAGGTCCTGAAACCGATGTTCGTCAACTTCCTGATGGCGACGAACGTGTTCGACATGCCGGCGTCGCTCTTTTCGCGGTATCTGGACTTCTTCGACATCGAAACCGCGACGCCGATGCAGACCTGGGACCAGGGCACCCGGCGGATCTATCGGGAGCTGTCCGCCACCTTCCGCGAGAAGATCTACGTGAACCGGCCCGTGCGCAAGGTCTACCGCCGCCGCAACGAAGTTGTCGTGGAAGACGAGGACGGAACGACAGAAACTTTCGATGACGTCGTCTTCGCGTGCAACGCGAACCAGACGCTGATGCTCCTGGACCGGCCGACCCGGCTGGAGGGCTGGCTCCTCTCCTCGATCCGCTACGAAAGCGAACTGCACAACCACACGGTCGTCCATTCCGACGCCTCGGTCCTCCCCGACAACGAGGCCAAGCCCCTCGCCACCCGGAGCAACCACATCGAGCAGTACGGCGCTCGGCCCGACAACTACGAGATCACCTACATCATGCATAACCAGCAGCCGTGGGCGAACAAATCGGACCGGCCGTGTCTCGTGACCTACAACCCGATCAGCCGTATCGACGAGAGCAGGATCGTCAGGAAGTGGTGGTTTCAGCACATCGTGCACGATGTGCCGCACGTCGCCTTCCTGACCCAGTTGTTTCGCTTCGTCCAGGGAAAGAGGCGGACGTGGCACTGCGGCGCGCACACGCTGGTGAACAGCCAGGAAACCTGTTTCGTGTCCGGCCTCGTCACGGCCAGACAACTCGGCGCGGACTATCCGTTCCGCGATCCGGAGGCCAGGAAGTGGTTCAACTTCTACGGCCGCGTGATGTACGGCTGGCGTTTCCGGAGCGCCTGAGTCGGCGGCTCAACGGACAGGGTGGGGTGGCCGCGCAGCGCGGCTAGTAGAACTGTCTGCAGTAGCGTCGGTACATCCCGATCTCGCCGTCGGACGCGCACAGGGCCGGCCGGTCCCGATACCGCTTCCGGCTCCACACCTCCACGTCCTGCATGACGTCGTGCCGCTGAAAGTACAGCATCAGCCTGTTCATGGCCTCGGTGCGAAGCGCCGGCGGCAGGAACCGCAACCCGACGATCGGCCGCTTCGGTTTCCGGATCTTCCGCAACTGTCCGACCAGCACCAGGTCGATGAGCGTGCCGTCGACGGGCGTCGCGAGCACCCAGAGGCGGCCGTCCATTCCGATGGAGCGCTCGTGGAACTCCACGAACGAATACCCGAGTCCGATGACGTGCGCGGTGGCGGAAACATCGAACCTGAGGTCGGTGATCCCGGCGACGCGCTGCGTGCGCTTGAAATCAAAGCGGCTCACGAGATGCGCTCCGTCCACGGTCACGCTTCCCACCCGGCCGACGTTGTCGTAGCCGTGCACGTAGCGGAGGTGCGCCATGTCCACGGCGTTCTCACTGGTTTCCTGGGGGTGCCCCCGAAACCGGAGCGTCCGGAATGCCAGTTCACACCAGTCGGCTCCGGCCGGTGAGTCCTCGGGAAGGCCCCACTGGGGGGGCCGTCCGTCGAGCCCCCACCAGGCGAAGACGATGCCGAGGACTTCGCGCGTCGCGAAGGACCTCAGCTTCGCGGTCTTCGGCGGCGGGGCGAAGGGCGTGGCGACGCATTGCCCGCTGACGTCGAACTCATAGCCGTGGAAGGGACAGACCAGCCGGCCGTCCCGCACCCGCCCGCCGGCGGACGGCCCCAATGCCGAGCCGAGGTGCGGACAGACCGATTCGGCAACCGACACGCGACCGGCGTCGTCGCGCCAGGCGACGATTCGCTTGCCCATCCAGGTCTTTTCGATGAGCGTCGCCTTCTCGAGCGCCTGCCGGCTGGCGACGAAGTACCAACCCTCCGGGAACGGGGGAAGGCCGCCCGAGCCGTTTCCCACTCGATCTGCCGGCATTTCGCTCAGGACTCGCGAAGGGGCGCCCGGCGCCCGCAGGCCCCCGCCAGCGCCTCGGGCGCCGGACCACCCAGCGGGCTCAAGGAACCGGCGATGCCGCTGTCCGGACCCGCATTCCCTCGGTCGCGAACTGAATCCCGCCCACCACGACTTCCTGACCGCTCCGGAGCCCCCCCGTGACGAACACGGTGTCGTCGAAGCGCTGGAGCACCCGAACGGGCAAGATGGTCACCGCTTCGTTCTCCACCGCCCAGACCTCGTTGCCCGGCCGCAGCCCCAGCCGTGCGATCCGAAAGTACTCCGCCGGCGCGATCCCCGATATCTCGACGTCGGCGAACTGGCCCACCAGGAGCGGCGGCGAGCCGGCGGCCGGGGGGGCCGCGGTGTCCTCTCCGTCTCCCACCGGCTCCCCGCCGCGAAGGGGCTGCGGAACGCGCACGATCACCTCGAGAGTGCGGGTCGCCTCATCCAGCGCCGGCTCGACGCGATCCACGTAGCCCTCCCACGCGTAGCGGCCGGTCGCGTGGTCCACGGTGACTCGGGCGGCAACCCGCGGGTCCGCGGCGCCCGGCCTCAGATCCCAGAGACCGGGCACGAGCGCCGCTTCGGCGTCGGACACGGGAACGACGATCTCGACCGCGTCGGAGGCATAGATCGCTCCCACGCCCACCCCGGCGGTCACGAACTGTCCAACCCCGACGGTCTCGGCACGCACCACGGCGTCAAAGGGCGCCCGGACCTCCGTCCGCGCGAGGAGGAGTTCGGCCTCCGCGAGAACGGCCCGCGCCCGCGCCACGGCGGCCCGCGCGGCCTCAAGTTGTGGCTCCCACTGCGCCAGCGGATTCGCCTCGCCGCTTTCGGCGTCCCCGCGGCGGCCACGGAATGCCTCGTACTGGTCGCGGGCGATCCGCGCTTCCTCCTCCACCTTCAGCAGTTCCACCTGCTGTACGGCGACGCCGGAGCGCGCCTGCTCCACCCGGAAGCGGTAGTCGGCGTCGTCTAGGCGGAAGAGCACCTGACCCTCGCTGATCCGGCCGCCGCTCTCGAACGCGGTATCTACCGAGACGATCCGGCCGCTCACCCCGGCGGCGACGTCCACCTGAACGCGCGGCCGAACGGTCCCCGCGCCATGGACGGGGATCGCTCCGGACCCCGCAACCGCCGGTGCAGTCGTCACGAACGGCACCTGGGAGGGAGGTTCGCGCCGCTCGGGCTCCGGCCGCTGTGCGATCAACAGGGTTGCGAGCCCGAACGATCCAAGCAGGATGATGGCCGCCAGGAGGAATCCCTTCGTTCGATTCATCGGCCGGCCGGTCCTTTGGCGCGGGCATCCGGCCCGCTCGCCTGCGCGTCGGCCATCTCGTCCGGGCCGGTCCAGGCGCCCCCCAGGGCACGATGGATGGCCAGGCGGGCGAGCGCCAGGTTCCGCGCCGAAGTCGCGAGCGCCGCTGCCGCATCCAGCAGCCTGGCGTCCGCATCCAGGACGTCCTCATAGCCGCTGAGGCCCGCCTCGTAGCGCCTCGACTGAACGTCCACCGACGCCCGGGCCTCCTCGTGCCGCGCGGCGAGCGATTCCTGCCGGCGGCCTTCGTTCCTCAGCGTGGCCAGGGCCGCTTCCACCTCGTTGACGGCCGTGACGATGGTCCGGCCGTAGGCTGCCGCCAACTCGTCGAAACGGGCTTCGGCCAGCGTCACGCCGCTCGCGAGGCGGCCCCCATCGAACACCGGGCGAAGCAGGTTGCCGGCGAGGTTCGTGAACCACTGCTTGACGTCGAAGAGGCCTCCGGCCTCCGTGCTCCGGAGTCCAATGGACCCGGAGAGCGAGAGTTGCGGCATCAGGGCCGCGCGCCGCGCTTCCACGGTATGGCCGGCGGCTTCCAGCCGGTGACCCGCGGCCTGCACGTCCGGCCGCTGCGAAAGGAGGTCGGCCGGAATGCCCGCCGGCACGGGGTCGGCCGGGGATGCCGGCGCGAGGGACTCGGGAAGGATCGCCGCCACATCCTCCCGGTAGCCCCCCAGCAGCACGGCGAGCCGGGACTCGGTCTCGGCGAGCTGGTTCTCGATCTCCGGCACGCCCGCCCGGGCGCCCGAGAGGGCCTGGCGGACTCCGTGCAGCTCGAGCGAGACGGCGAGCCCGCGTTCGTAGCGGCTCTCCACCAGCCGCTCGCGTTCCTCGAGCAGTTCGACCTGCCGCCCGGCGATAGCGAGTTGTTGCCGCAGGTGGCCGATCTCGAAGTAGGCCGAGATCGTCTCGGCGAGGATCCCGATGCGGGCGACCCGCAGGTCGAACTCCGAGGCCAGCAGCTCGGACCCCGCCGCGAGCGCGGTGTGGCGCACGCGGCCCCAGAAATCGGCCTCGTAGGCGAAGTCGGCGCCCAGGGTATAGGTCGGGAAACCCAGCCGGTCGGGCAGCGGGAAATCAAGGCCCAGGTCCTCGAGTTGGGCGCCGATCGCAGCGTTGGTCGGCAGGTCGAAGGTCTCGGCCGTGAGGCTCGCTCCGACCGTGGGCAGGATCGCCGCGTCGGCCAGCCGGGCCCGCGTCCTGGCCTGCTCGACCCGAGCGACGGCTTCCGCTACGGAGAAGTTGGAGTCGAGGACCGATGCGACCACCCGGTCGAGCGCGGGGTCGGCGAACGCCCACCACCAGTCCTGCGCCTCGTAAGCGCCGTTGGACGGACTCTCCGCAAAGTCGGGAGGCAGCTCCGCAGCCGCCTCCGGCGACAGGTCGGCGGAACCTCCCGACCGCAGGGCGCAGCCGCCGGCAGCGAGAAAGACAAGTCCCCCGCCGAGCAGGACCGCCGCCGGAAGAGCGCGATTCCTCACGGCCACCGGGACATTTCGCCGAGCCCCATGAACCGAGTTTATTGCACCGCCCGCGCGGCCCGAAAAGGAGGGGTCGGTCTCGATCCCGGCGGCGCTGGCCACGATTTTCTTTCCGCAACCAGGACCGGATCAGGGAAGTGCGTCAGGATTCCACCGTGCTCCCCGTGATCCTCTCCCTCTTCCTCGCGCAGACCGCTCCGGCCTACGAGGCCCGAAGCACACCGGCGGACGCCGCCGCCCTCCTCGCCCCGGACGCCGGGGAGTGGGACACCGCAACCGAAGTGGACTGGGGACCGGAGCCCTACCGGACCCGGTTCCGGGCGCTGTGGAACAAGCACGGCCTCCACCTGCGGTTCGACTCGGAGGACGATTCGCCGTGGTTCACCATGACGGAGCGCGACGACCGGCTCTGGGAAGAGGAAGTGGTCGAGATCTTCCTCGATCCCCTCGGCGACGGCCGCTACGTCGAGGTGGAGCTGAACCCGGCGAACGTGGTCTGCGATCTGCGAAGACTCGGACCGGGCGAAACGGCTTCCGATCCGATCGGACCGATGGATCGGGGGTTTTCGGTTACCGGAATGCAGACGGCGGTGGCGACCTCGGATGATCGCTGGATCGGGACGCTCTATTTCCCCTGGGAGGGCCTCGATCTGCCGGTTGCTCCCGCCCCCGGCGCCGAAATCCCCTTCAACGTCTTCCGCATCAAGCGGCCCGGCGGCCCCGATGCTCCGGACGAGGGCGCCGTCTTCGCCGCCTGGTCCCCGACCGGCAGCCCCAGCTTCCACGTGCCGGAGGCTTTCCGGCCGTTGCGTCTGATCCCCTGAGGAACGTCGGCGGGGCGTCCCGTCCTGCCAAAGGGCTCGGGCGTCCAACCCGTATAGCCTCTCCCGGCCAGACGAGGTGACGCGCATGCTCTCTCCACGCCCCCCGATCCTGCTGACGGCGCTCCTGCTCGCCTTCGCCGTTTCTGCTCCCGCGGCAGCCCAGGAACCCGTCCGCGTCTGGGAGGGCGAACTCACGCTCCCGACCTACGCGCTCCTTCCCGACGATCCCAACCCGCAGTTTCGCGAGACCGACAACTCCATCGTCTATCCCTACACGATGCAGGACAACCTCGGCACGGAGCGGGCCGACCACACCTGGAGGGCGTTCTTCCTCGAGAACGAGTACCTGAAGGTGGCCTGCCTTCCCGAGATCGGGGGGCGCATCCAGTGGGTCCTCGACAAGCGCGAGAACGAACAGATGTTCTACAACAACCAGGTCATCCGGCCCGGGCTGATCGCGCTCCGGGGCGCCTGGATCTCGGGCGGCATCGAGTGGAACCGGGGTCCCCAGGGCCACACGGTGACCAGTTACTCGCCGGTGAACGTGACGGGCGTCCAGAACGAGGACGGCTCGGCGACGCTCGTGATCGGCGAGATCGAGCAGAGCTTCCGCACCGGGTGGGAGGTGCGCCTCACGCTCCGCCCGGGAGTCGCCCGGCTCGACCAGGAGATCACCATCTTCAACCCGACCGACCTCCCCCATCCCTACTACTTCTGGAACAACACCGCCTTCCCCCAACGCGACGGCACCCGCTTCATCTATCCGATGTCCCTCGCGACCGACCACTTCGGGACCACCTTCTACCGCTTCCCCGAGGACAACGGGGTGGACATGACCCGGCTCCCCAACTACCCGGAGCCGACCTCGATCTTCGCCTACCGCTCGGTCCACGACTTCTTCGGCGCTTACGACTCGGGGGACGACCGGGGCATCGTCCAGACCGCGGACCATCGCGAACTGCCCGGCAAGAAGGGCTGGACCTGGGGCCAGGGCGACGACGGCATGATGAACCAGCGGGCCCTCACGGACGAGGACGGCCCCTACATCGAGGTGCAGAGCGGCCCCCTGCCCACCCAGTCCGATTACGCCTGGGTCTACCCGGGCCAGCGGGTGTTCTGGCGCGAACAGTGGACGCCGGTTTTCGGGCTCGGCGAGGGTTTCGAATACGCGACCCCCGACCTGGTGGTCGAGCGGGCCGAGGGCGACGCGGGGACCCGTTTCCTGTTCCTCGCCACGAGAGCGTTGCCCGGGGCGACCGTCCGGCTGAGCGGCAGTGGGACGGCACACTCCCAGACCCTCGACCTGGCTCCGGAGGCGGTTGCGGCCGTCGATTGGCCGGGGCCGGCCGCGGCTTCGATCGAGGTGGCGGTGACCGCTGACGGCGGAAGTGTCCTCGCCTACCGGTCTCCGCTCGAGATCCCGGTCGAAGAGCCCCCGCCGCTCCTCGAGGCAACCGAGCCGGCGAACGCCGAGGAAGCGTTCCTGGCCGCCGAACGCGCCGACAAGGACCTGAACCGCGCGGAGGCCCGGCGGCTCTACGAGCGGGCGCTCGTCCTGGCGCCGGATCATGCCGATGCCGCGGTCGGTCTCGCCGCGCTGGACCTCAAGGCCGGGCTCTACGAGCGGGCGGCCGACCGGCTGGCCGGCGTCGCTGCCGCGGACCCCGAGCACGGTTTCGCGCGCTTCCTCCAGGCGGTCGCCCGCTACGGCGTCGGTGACGAGGAGGGCGCCCTCGACTCAGCCTACCTGGCCACGAAGCTGGCCGGCGTCGAAGCTTCCGCCTGGCGCCTGATCGGCCGGGTGAAAGTCGGGCTGGGTAGTCCCGGAGAAGCGATCCCGGCCCTCCGACGGGGCGGGCGCGACCTGCTGCCGCTCGCGCACCTGCGCGCCGGCGACCGGGAACGGGCTGCGGGACTCGCCGGACGGATGATCGAACGGGGCACTGTCGAACTCGTTCCCTGGGCAGTGCGCCTTCACACCGCTGACGGCTCGGGGCGGGCCGAAGCGGCGCGGGCCATGTCGGCGCTCGCGGGGGAGCCGGAGTTCGCCTTCACCGAACTGCTCCTGACCCTCGCCGAGCTCGGACTTGGCGACGTGGCGCTCGAGGTGCTCGACGGGCTCCGCACGGACGGCGGATTCGAGCCCGGACCGGTGCTCCTGTTCCACGCGGCCGAGTGGGCGAGCGGCGACGAGGCCCGCCGCTACCGCGAGGAAGCGCTTGCGGCGCCGCTCGACTACGCCTTCCCGTCGCGCCCCGAATCGCTCCCGGTGCTCCGGTCCGCGGCGGAGCATCTTCCGGCGTCGGCGACCCCCCGGCTCCTCCTCGGCCACCTGTTGGCCGGACTTGGCCGCTTCGGGGAGGCGACCGCGGCCTGGGAAGCCGCGACGGCGCTCGACCCGGGCCTCTCCACCGCTCACCGGGCGCTCGGGATGGTTCACTGGAAGATCGCGGGCCGGACGGCAGAGGCCGAGAGCCGTCTCCGTCAGGCGATCGCGGCCCGCCCGGCGGACCAGACCCTCTACCGGGACCTCGCGCGGCTCCTGCTCGCCGAGGGACGTCCGGCGGACGCGATGCAGGCGCTGCAGATGGTCCCGGCGGATCTTCGCCGCCGCCACGACGTGACCATCGAGCTGGCCCGGGGGCTGAACGCCACCGGCCGGTTCGCGGAAACGATCGCCATGCTGGACGCGACCCGGGTCAACTTCCGGGAGGGCGACGCCACCGTGTGGCAACTCTTCTCGCGAGCCGAGGTGGAACTCGGCCGCCGGGCGCTCGACGCCGGTGATGCCGCAACCGCCCTCGTCCACTTCGACCGGGCGCTCACCTATCCCGACAACCTCGGCGTCGGTCGTTCCCACCGGGCTCGGGAGGCGCGGGCCCTGTGGTTCCGCGCCGAGGCCCTGACGGCGCTCGACCGCTTCGACGAGGCGGCGGTCACGCTTGCGCGGTGCGCCGAAGACCCGCCCCTGAGCGACGAGCAGGAGCACTTCATCGCCCGCTGCGCCGCCGCCCGATAGGCAGCAGTGGTGCCGTCAGGCGGCGGTATGCTCCGATTCGTGAGTCGCCCGCCCCGCGTTTCCCCGAGATCGGCGGCCGCGGTCGCGCTGCTGGCCTTGGCGTGGGCATTGCCCGCGCCAGCCGGCATCGCCCAGGATGGGGAGCCCGAACCGGGCGGACGGGAGATCGCTGAGCGCTGGTTCCGGCTGGTGGACGCTCTGGACGGCAGCGAGGAGAGCCGGACCGCCTTTCTCGCCCTCTACGCCGAGGACGCGCTCCACATCCAGGGTCCGGCCGGCGACTACCAGCGGGGATCCGCCACCTATTGGGGACGCGAAAAGGTCGGGCTGCTGGTGGACCGGCTGCTGGAAGAGTGGAAGGACCACTCCATCCGTCCCGAGGTGGCGACCGCCGCCGAGGTCTCGGAGACCGTCTGGGCCGAGGCGGAGGGGCCGTGGGGAGGCCCGCTGGTCGCCGCCCAGTTCACGATCGCCGCCACCCGCCGGGACGAGGAGACCCGCTGGTACATCCCGGGGGCGGCGTTCTTCCGGGTCCGGGGCAACGAGCTGGTCCGGGTCCGGATCTACCTCGCGCCCGGGGAAGCCGCCGAGGTGGAACTCCAGCGGTGAAGCCGGAACCGGCCGAGTCCTCCGGGAGGAATCCGCCGGAGAGTCCTCGTTTTCCGGGCGGAGAGGGCGGTGTTACCTTCCGGGCCATGCATCGCCTCCTCCCCGTCCTGATCCTCGCCGCCGCCTGCTCGGCGCCCCCCGAAACGGCCGACGCACCGGCTGATCCGGCGGAACCCCTGCCCCCGATCCTCGCCCAGAACGCCTTCCTCTACTACCGCGACCTGGCCGAGGCCGAGGCGTTCTATCGCGACACGCTCGGACTCCCGCTCGCCTCCGATTTCGGGTTCGCCAAGATCTTCCAGGTCGCGGAGTCCGCGTACCTGACGCTCGTGGACGAGGCGGAGGGGATGCACAGCGCCGACGAACCGAAGACGGTCGCCTTCGCGCTGATCACCGACCGGCTCGCCGACTGGCAGGCGCGGCTCGACGCGGCGGGCGCGAACTTCCGGAGCCGCTTCGATCCGGAAGCGGCCGATCCCGAGGCGCCGCACCACGGCTTCACGGTGTTCGATCCGGGCGGCTACATCCTCGAGTTCGAGCGGTTCCTCCCGCACGCCGAGAACGTGGACCTGATGCCCATCCTGGACACCACCAAACCCCTTGGCGGCGACGACGCCGCGGCCGGCCCCGGCATGGGGTTCGAGGCCATGATCGTCTGGCTCTACTACCCGGACATCCCGGAGATGCTCGACTGGTACCAGACGACGTTCGGCTTCCCCGAGAGCCTCGACCAGGGCTGGGTCAAGGGGCTGCGCACGTCCTATGCCGGATTCATCGGCCTCGTGGACTCGACCCGGGGCATGCACTCCTTCACCGAGGACAAGGCGGTGACGGTGAGCTTCTTCGTGGAGGACGTGACGCCCTGGCATGAGCACCTCGAAGGAGCCGAGGGATACCGGTCGCGCACCGGAATCACCAGCGAGAGCGACCGCGTGACGGTGTTCGTGGGCTACGACCCGGGGAACTACTTCCTCGAGTTCGACACGTTCGTGGAGGCGCCGGGGAACGAGGAGCTCCGGGCCCAGCTCGCGGCGGTTCGGATCGCGGAGTAGCGCGACGCGCCTCCCCAACGCGCGCCATCTGCGCGAACGGGGGCGTTCGAGTTTCGCCTCCCTTCGGTCGGCGATGCCGGCCAGAGGCCGGCGCTCCGAGGCGGCGGTTCGGATCGCGGAGTAGGCACGAGTTTCGCCCGGCCAGGCGCGGCGGTGCCCGTCTGAAGACCGGCGGTCCCTACGGCGCCCGGGGGCGGATCGGCGCCTCCGCCGCGCTGATCTCGACGGTGGCGGTCTCCAGCCCCGCGGATTCCGCGGTCAATCGGATCGTCCCCGGCTCTTTCGCCGCCTGAACAATGACGAGGGCCAACCCGTTGAAGGCGCGGCGGCTCTCGGCCACGTCCGGCTCGTGGCTTGAGGGATCGCCGTTGCCCACCCCGATGATCTCTCCCGGTCCGTCCACCCCGAACTGAACCTCGTTGCCGGCGGTGGGGACGTTCCGACCCTCGGAATCCACGATCAGGACCTTGACCAGCGATACGTCCTCGCCGTCCGCATGGATGGTTGAGCGATCCGGCTCCAGCACGATTCCGGCCGGCTCGCCGGTGGTCTCGCGTCGGGCCGTCGCCACGGCTTCCCCGTCCCGGTAACAGGTCGCCGTGAGCGACCCGGGCGCCCACGGGACCTCCCAGGAGAGACCGGAGAAGGGCTCGCGGTCCTTCAGGCCCTGGCTCTCCCCGTTGAGGAACAGCTCGACGGCGTCACAGTTGTTGAAGGACCGCACCTCGACCGTCCCGTCTTCCCCCACCGGCGGTTCGTTCCAGTGCGGGAACAGGTGGACGAACGGCTCCGAGCTCCAGGCGGACCGGTAGTAGTAGTAGTTGTCCTTGGGGAAGCCGCAGGTGTCCATGAAGCCGTACTGGGCGGTGACCACCGGCCAGTCGAAGGGGAACGGCTCGCCCCGGTAGTCCATTCCGTTCCAGACGAACCCGCCCGCCACGTAGTCGGTCCCGGCGATCCGTCCCCACGTCTCCGCTGCCGAGGTGTCGTAGGAGCTGTGGTGGCCCCTGGCTTCGTCGTCCACGTAGATCCCGCGGGTGGTGAGGTCGTAGCCGGTTTCGAGCGCCAGCATCGGCCGGTCCGGGTTCGCGGCGTGATACTCGTCGTAGTTGGCCGGATCGAATCCCCGGGCATCGATGACCTCCGCCAGGCTGATGAGGTCCCGCTCCGTCCCGATCTCGTCGGGAGAGGTGGCGCCGGTCAGCGGACCCACGCTCCCCGTCGTCGGCCGGGTGGGATCGAGCCGCTTGATCGCGGCGTGCATCGCCCGCAACTGCTCGCCGGCCACATCGGGACCCTGCCGCAGGCCCTCGTTGTTCATGCTCCAGCCAATGACGCTCGGGTGGTTCCGGTCGCGGCGCACCATGCTCTCGACGTCACCGATCACGTCGTCCGAGGCGCCCATGTGGCGGTTCTCGACGAGCACCAGCATCCCAAGACGGTCCGCGGCATCCAGTACCTCGGCCGCGGTCGGGTTGTGCGAGGTGCGGATGGCGTTCGCTCCCATCTCCTTGAGCTTCTCGAGCCGGTAGGCGTTGATCCGGTCCGGGAGGGCCACGCCCACGCCGGCAAAGTCGGTGTGGAGGTTCGCGCCGTTGATCTTCACGTGTTCCCCGTTCAGGAAGAACCCACCCCCGTCGAATCGGAACGTCCGCACCCCGAACGGCGTCGCGGTCTGGTCCGTGACCCGTCCGCCCGCTTCCACGGTGGTCTCGAGGGTGTAGAGGTAGGGGTCGTCCAGGGACCAGAGCCTCGGATCCTCCATCGTCAACTCCTGGCGGAACTCCAGTTCGTTCCCGGCGCGAACCGTGCCGGCCGTTTCCGTCGTCGCGACCGTGTTGCCCTCCGCGTCGATCAGCGCGATCCGGAGCGTTCCCTCCGCCGGCTCCGCTCCGTCATTGACGAGCGCGGTCTCGACCCGCACCAGCGCCGAATCGTCCGTGACCTCCGCCGTGGTCACGAAGGTTCCCCAGCGGCCGACGTGCAGCGGGTCGAGCTTTGTGAGCCATACGTGGCGGTAGATGCCCCCGCCCTCGTACCACCAGCCCTCGTCCCAGTCCGCATCGGCGCGGACGGTGACCGCGTTCCGGCCGCCGAAAATGGCCACGTCCGTGATGTCGTAGTGGAACCCGGTGTAGCCGCTCCAGTGGTGGCCCAGCCACTCCCCGTTCACCCAGACGTCGCTGTTCCTATACACCCCGTCGAACTCGAGCCGGATCCGCCTCCCGCGGTCGGCCGCCGGAAGCTCGAACGACCGGCGGTACCAGCCGACGCCCTTCGGCTTGTAGCCATGGTCCCTGTCGTACCAGAGCTCGTTGAAGCCGGGACGCTTCCCACCCGGTTGGTCAGCCCCCTTGGGATCGAACTCCCCGCCCACCACGAAGTCGTGGGGAACACGGACTTCCTCCCAGCCGCGGTCGTCGAACTCCACCGCCGCGGTCGCTACGGAACGCATTGCCGGGTCGTCGCGCCAGCGGGCCGGACGGTTGTAGTACGAGGCGCCCGCGATTCCGCCGGGACCGCCGGTGTTCTCGACCAGCACCGCCAGCGCGTTCGGCCCGCCCCGGTTCCAGGCCTGACCGGAGTCCAGGGTGACCTCGAAGGGCGCCCCGGCACCCTCGTGGTACACCAGACGGTTGCCGTTCAGGTACACGGTGGCGTTGTCGTCCACCGACTGGAAGTAGATCCGGGGCCGGCCGGTGGGCCCCGGCGGCAGCGCACCGAGTTCCGCCCGGAACCAGGCGAATCCCGGCTCTCCCGCGAACACATCGTCGCCCGGGGCCGCTTCCGGCCAACCGGAGACGTCGAGCCCCGGCGCCGCCAGGGTTTCCGCTTCCGCTTCCCCCGCCTCGCTCATCCGGAATCGCCAGGTCTCGACGGAATTCCCCTGAGGCAGCGGCACGAATCCCTCCGCCCGGCCCCGAAAGAAGCGCCACCCGTCGTCCATGAGCAGCCTCGTTCGCGGGGCCTGGTCCGGAGTGCAGGCAAGCGCCGGCAGCAGCGCGCAACCGAGTGCCGCGGCAAGCGGCCATACCGAAAGAGCCCCCGTCCGACCATGCCTCATGTCCGTCGCCTCCCGCAGACTGAATATGGGTCGCGGCGGGGGGCCGGCGCAAATGCGTTGCCGCCGGGCGCGGCAGCGCGCGCCGCCGCGCGGCCCAGGGTCAGGGTTCCGCTTCGTCCGGCCTGGCCGATGCGACCGAATCCACCACCCAGTCCAGGTACCCGGCCGAGCCGGCGCCGACCGCGAAGGCGAGGAATTCAGGGGTGTCGTAGGGGTGGAGTTCGAGCACCCGCGTCCGCAGCGGCGCGACGCCCGCGCCCGTCGTCTTGATGAGGAGAAGAACTTCCTCGTCGCGCGCGACCTTGCCCTCCCACCGGTAGATGGACGCCACCGGTCCGAGCACGTTGACGCAGGCGGCAAGGCGTTCCGCCACCAGCGCCTCAGCCAGTTGCTCGGCCTGCTCCCGGCTCGACAGGGTCGTCAGCGCGATCCAGCAGTCGGCCATCAGATCCCGGGTTTCGTCTCCTGGCGCCTCAGGCGGCTACCGCGTCCGCGGCCTGGGCCTCACTCGCCAGCGTTCCCGCCAGCGTGAATGTCTCCCGCGCGGCGCGGACCGCCGCCTCGGGATCGGAAAGCGTCGCGCCGATCCTGTCGATGGCGCTCCGGAACTCCTTCCAGCGGGCCCGCTGACCCTGGCCGTAGGGATCGAAGTAACGCAGGCAACCGGCCAGCTCCGGACGGTTCTCCACGAGCGCGCGGCGGATGAAACGGTTGCCGTTCATGGAGCCCTCGATCACGTAGAAGGCCGCGAGAGTCGCTTCCGGAGTCCAGTGCGCGCCGCCCAGCGCGCCGGCGAACTCCAGGACCGCCCCGGAGGGCCGTTCGTGAGATCCGCCACCGAGGTCCTCCAGATCGCGGGCCAGCCTCCCGGCGTGGCCACCCATGGCCTGGGCGAAGTCCTGCCAGTCCGGCCCCCGGGCGAGGAGGCGCGCGTGGATCAGGCGGACGAGATCGAGCATCGCGGACTGGTGCGCGACGAGCGCCGTGCGCGAAACCTCGCCCCGGACCAGGTCTTGCTGGAAGACGTGGTTCTCCGCCGCGGCGTGCTGGTCGGCGGTCCCCGCCTTGAGGCGATCCGCGAGTCCTCCGGTCATGGCCGACAACTCGTGGCTACCGCGTCAGGGCCCACGCCCCGGCCGCAATCACGCCGAGCCAGACGAGGCCTTTGATCAGGAAGAAGAGGAACGCCGCGCCGGCGATCTTCTTGACGACGGGGCGATTCGCGCCGGGAAGACGTTGCCAGAAACTGGTATTGGACCTCATCTTCGCGCGAGCAGGATAGGAAGGAACGACAGTGCCGTCAAGGCTAGCAGTCGGTGGTGAAACCCACGTGAGCGCCGAGGCGGGTGAGGCGCCCGGCTGACAAGGCGCGTGAGGGAGGAATACCGGGTGTATTCCGACCGAAACGCAACGCAGAGCGCCTCGCAGAGGCGCGGTTCAGGCGGTATGCATCGCCCGCCGAACGCCGCGTGGGTTTTGCCGCCGGCTGCTAGTCCGCGACGCGCCGGAACCTCGTTTCGCCGAGCGAAAGGCCGGCGGGATTCCCCGCGGAATCGAGGTCAAAGGTCACCAGCAACTCGCCGCGCCAGCGGGCGTCCCAGGCTACCCGGAAGGTCTCGTGGCTCCAGTGGGTGAGCGGCCCCTGGAGACCCGGGCCGTACTCGAGGCGGATGCCTTCCTCCCCGGCGCGGACCACGATCTCGCCTCCCACCTCGTGGCGGTAGGTCCCGGCGTACGCGGACGGCTCGAGGTGGGACCGGGAGCCCTCCACCCGCGCCGTCTGCAGCGCGGCGAGCGCCTTCTCCTGCGCTTCGGCCAGTCCGTCGTAGAGCTCCTTCAGCTCCGAACTCCAGTTCCGGAACGGCTTTCCGAGCAGGGCGTCGAGGCCCCGCAGCATCAGCGCGTGCCGCACCTCCACGTGATCGCGGTTGCCGAGGACATAGACGCCGATCCCCTCGTCCCGGATCAGGCCGGCGATGGCCACCATCCCGTCGATGCTCCCGGTGTGGAAGTCGAGAGCCTCTCCGTCGTAGTCCTGCTGGAACCAGCCGAGGCCGTAGGTCACCCACTTGGGATTCGTGAGTTGCTGGGTCGGGTAGAAACCGGCCCGGTCCACCAGCGACTGGGGACGGAACATCTCCTCGACCACCGCCTCGCTGAGAATCCGCGTCCCGTCAGCCGCCACTCCGGACGCGAGGAGCATCCGCAGCCAAAGCGACATCTCGCGGACGGAACTCCACACCGATCCCGCCGCGGCGACCGCATCCACCGGGGCGTTTTCGATGGCCACCGTCTCGCCGTCCACGACGTGGTGGGGCGAGGCCACGTTGCCCCGGCCGCGGGTGAGCGCGAGCAGAGGCACCGTTCGCTCCATCCCCAGCCGGTCGAAGATGCGCGAGTCCACGAAGTCGTGCCACGGCATGCCCGAGACGCGCTTCACGACCTCGCCGGCGGTCGCGTACATCACGTTCTGGTAGATGAACCCGGACCGCATCGAGTAGGCGGGCTCGACGTGGCGGAGCCGCGACAGCATCTCGTCCATGTCGGTGTCCTGGCCGTACCAGAAGAGATCGGTATTCGGCAGGCCGCCGCGGTGCGTCAGGAGATCCCGCACGGTCATCGCCTCGCTGACCCAGGGATCGTCAACCTCGAACTCGGGGATGTGCCGGCGCACCGGGTCGTCCCAACCCAGCTTCCCCTCGTCCACGAGGATGCCGAGCGTCGCGGCGGTCATGGCCTTGGTGGTCGAGCCGATCGAGAACAGGGTGTCAGGGTCCACCGCCTCGGGTTTTCCGAGTTCAAGCGCGCCGTAGCCGCGGGCGAACAGCAGTTCCTGCCCCCGGACGACGGCGACCGCGAGACCGGTCGCGTCCCAGTCGGCGACCGCCCGCTCGACGTAGTCGTGGAATTCACCGGCGTCGAACTCCTGGAATGCCGAGACCGGAGCCGACCAAGGCACCGCGGCGAGCAGCAGGGCCGCCGCACGTCGGGAGCGCGCGCCGGCGATCATCAGGAGCTGCACCCCTCCTCGTGAGGCAGCAGGGAACGGGCGAGGATCTGGTGAAGGGCGCCGTGGTAGTCCCACCGCGTTCCGTGATTGGCATCCGCGAAGGCTTCGAGGAGACCCGCCGCCACCGGGCCTTCGTAGACCCGGCACTCGAACTCCATTTCGTGGGTCTCCGGCGGTAGATCCGGGAGCGGCCAGGGCCGCTCGTTCAGCACCGACGGCTCGGGAGGCATGGGGCCCACGCTGACGTACACCTGCACGCGCTCGCCGAGGTAGACGGTGGCCGCCGTGTCGGCGGTGGCCTGGTCGAGGCGCTGCATCAGTTCGCGGACCGCAATCACCCGGGGATCGGTGTGCGATATCGAGCCCGGGGCCTCGATGCGGAGCAGATGCGAACCCTGCCGGTCGCGCAGCACCACCTCGTAGGACGGCGCATCGGCGATCACGGGGCCCGTGGTGGGCTGGGGGATGTTCACCTCGCCGAGCTGGGAGATCCCGGTCGCCGCGGTTGCCTCGATGATCGCCGCCAGGTCCTCCGCGGAAAGCCGCCCCACCTGGATGTTCGGCAGCAGCGGACCGGGAAAGATCTCGATGGTCGGCCCCTCGTTGTACATCTCCCCTCCGACGGTCACCGCGTAGCGGGGCGGCCGGCCCAGCGAGTATTCGATGGGAACGAAACCCGGGCCCTCCCAGACTTCCAGAAAGACGTGTCCGGGATCGGCGGGAAGATCGAGCGTTTCCGGCGGCGGGCCGACCGGGGGCGGCTCCGGAGGCGGCGGGGCTGTGGGCGCGGGAGCGTCCTCCGATCCGCACCCCGCAGCGAGCGCCGCCAGGATGGTGAGCGCGGCGAGCGCGCGACCGGGCGCGGCCTTGCTGAACATGCCCACGCCGGCCCCGTCAGCCCCCGAGGCCTGTCCGGACGGCGAGTCCGAGACCGTAGAGGACAGCCGAGAGCGCGAGCCCCACGGAGGCCAGCCGGAGACCGCTGCGAATCCCCGAACGTCCGGTGAACAGGCTCGTCGCCGCCCCCGACACGAAGAGCGCCACGCCGCTCAGGACAACTGCTCCCAGCACTGCCGGGCCACTGCCCAGCCCGAGCGCGGGAAGGAGCGCCAGGGGAAGCAGCGGGACCAGCGCTCCGCCACCGAAACAGAGCAGCGAGGCCAGCCCCGACGCCCAGGGCGAACCCAGATCGTCCGGGTTGAGGCCGAGTTCCTCGCGCGTCAGCACGTCGAGCGCCCGGGCGGGCTCGCTGATGAGGCGCTTGCCGAGATCGCGGGCGGCTTCGCGCTCGAGACCGCGCGCCTCGAAGATCATCGCCAGCTCCTCGGCCTCGTCGTCCGGGTAGAGCCGCAACTCCTCCTCCTCGAGCGCGATCTGCCGCTCGTAGAGTTCGATCCGCGAGCGCACTCCGAGGTACTCCCCGGTGGCCATCGAGACCGCCCCAGCCACCATTCCGGCGGCGCCGATGAGGAGCGCCGTGCCCGGGGAGGCGCCCGCGCCCGTCGCGGCCAGGATCAGGGCGGTGTTCGACACCAGCCCGTCGTTCGCCCCGAAGATCGCGGCATGGAGCGCGACCGCACCGCGCGTGTAGAGGTGGCGCTGCTCCTCGCCGAGGAGGTGGTCGCGGGACTCCGCGCGGACGCTCGAACCGGCCTCCTGGGCGATGAGGACCTCGAGGCTCGACGGCGCCGCCCGGTAAACGGAAAGGCCGCGCACCTTCAGCGCGGCGAGCGCGGGCAGGAGCGAGCGCGGGCCGATGCGCCGGATCAGCGTTCCCACGAGCCGCACCCGAAAGGGAGCCTCGTAGGGACCCGGAGCCGGGCCGCCGGCCTCCTCGATGGCCTTGACCCACGCCTTGCTCTGTTCCAGCGCGTCCGCCGAGAGCGCTTCGAAAAGACGCTTGTTCTCTCCGCTCTCGACCTCGGCGAGCACCAGGTAGAGCCAGGCCGCCTGGACCTCGCTCTCCCAACTGTCGAGTAGCGAGGCGGTGTCGGCCATCATCAACAGCCGGTGGTGGAACTGGCGGTAGCACCGACCCCCCACCGGGAGAACCGGGCATCGGCGTTCGAATGCCGCGTGACTTTGTCCACAGGCTGCTAAGGCAGGGTACCCGAAGGAGGAGCGATGCCGGCCGGCGCTCCCGGGAGCCGCATCCGGTAGAGCGGCAGGGCGTCCACCAGGCGCACGATCTCGGCCTCGACGTCCCGGAAGCCCGCGCCGCCCACCCCGCCGAACTCGGCCTCCAGCCGGGCGGCGCTGAGTCCTTCGGGAAGCCCGGCATCGGTCGGCGCGAGGTCCTCTTCCCGGACGCCGTTGGCGAGCCGCACCTGCATCCAGCGCGCCCCCGCCACGTCGCCGGTCGCGGTGAGCCCGAAGCGGGTCCCCGCCTCGTCCATCAACAGGTCGGCGAACGAGAAACCGGTCCCGCCCTCCGCCGCGTCGAGCTGTTCCTTCAGGAGTCCGGCGCCGCCCGAAACGCCGTCGGGCGCCACCTGCACGATGCCGGCGCTCAGGAAGAAATGGCGCGCCCAGTCACGGCGCCCGTGCAGGCTGAGAGGAAGACGGTCCAGCAGCCCACGCGCTTCCTCCCCGCCACCGGGAACACGCGCCAGGTCGAGCAGCGAGGGGTGTCCGAAAGCGCCCCCGAGGGCGAGCAGGGCGGCGCGGTTCTCGGCCAACGCGTCGCCTCCCACCGAACGGACGGCGGCGAGCGCGAACGTGCGCCGCAGCACCGCCGAGGTCCGGTCCGGCTGCTCCCGGAGGAGATCGGCGTCGCGGGCGAGCAGCGTCAGATAGCCGCCCACCCGCGAGTGGATGCCGGCGCCCGTGTCCTCCCGCTCCCGCCAGCGCACCACGATCGCCGAGTCCGCGACCCGGACCTCAGCGAACGGCGCCAGCAGCGCCGCGACCGCGGTGTTCCGGCGCAGCCAGCGTGAGAGCACGCGGGACGAGGACCGAACGAGCACGGGCGGCGCCTCGACGCCGCCAACCCGGACGGACCGGAACGCCGCCCGGAACTCGCCGTCCGCGACGGTCGGCGCCGCGGTGGCCGCGATGTTCAGAAAACGCGTGCCCAGCGCCGGCAGAACCAGCGGCATCGAACCGGCGATCTCGATCGCTTCGCCCGCGGGGGCCGCGTGGAGCCGCACGGCCGGGTCCACTCCGACGGCGGCGAGCGCCAGGCGAAAGCCCGCGGCGAAGGTGGCCGCATTCAGAGTCGCCCGCGAACCGGGCGCTCCGTCCCGATAGAAATCGGCGAAGGCGTCGCGATACCGGCCGTCCGGCGACCCGGGCGGCCCGATGGGATCAACCACCGCGACCCGGTCGGTGATCAGCAGGAGCAGCACGGCGACACTCGCCAGGAGGACCGCGGCGATGGCGACCAGCACCGGAATGAGGACCAGCGCCGACCCGGGTCCCCGCGCGATGACGGCGCCGAAGAGCGCGCCGACGAACATCCCGGTCAGCGGGGCGAGCAAGGTGGCCACCTCGGGAAAGACGAAGCTCTCCAGCACCAGCCAGGGAGCGGCGTCCGGAGCCGCGATCACGAGCGCGGTCACCACCACTCCGATCAGGAGCGAGGGGAGCAGGACCAGGAAGAAACCGCTGAGGACGCCCCGCATCCGGGGGAGCGCCAGCGGGATGAGGATCCCGATCGGCAGGAACCAGAGTCCCTGCCGGGAGAGCCCGTAGGCGAGCGAGCCGAAGTCCGATCCGGGGAACGAACCATCGGGCCCGTAGGCGGCGGCGAACCAGCCGTAGGCCGCGAGCGCGACGGCCGCCAGGAGATTCCGGGATCCGATCCGGGAGCGCTCTTCGCTCATCAATCCGGACCGCCGTCCCCCCCGCGCGCGTCGGCGAGCGCCCTCCAGAAGGGCGGGAGCTGCTCGTCCATCAACCGCCGGTACTCCCCGCGAGCCGTGTCGAAGCGCTCCGTGAGAATCGCGTGGACCTCGCGCTGCTGGTCGGTGGGCGCGAAGTCGGCGCCGTCCCAGCCGGCGTCGTTCGCGAGGGCGCCAAGCCGGCCGTAGAGGCGCATCGGCGCGCGGAAGGCGTCCTCGCGGGCGCCCGTGAGCCCGACATCGAAGAAATGTCCCTCGATGGCGATCGCTGTCCCCGCGATCTCGCCCGCGCTCTCGAGCAGCGCCGTGAACCGCTCGTCGCCGCCGTGGCGCTCCTGAAGCCCCTCGATCTCGCGGCGCACCCATTCGAGCTCATCCACCATCTCCGCCAGTTCGTTCAACTGCGCGTGGATGGCGTCGAGGAACGCGTACTTCTCCCGGATGTCACCGGGAGTGGCGGCGGATGCGGGATCGACCTCCACCTGCAAGGTGGTTTCCGCGGTGTGTTCCCCCACCGTGACCCGGGCGGTGTACGAACCGGGCGGCTGGAGCAGACCGCGGTAGCCGGGAAAGATGTCGAGGTCCCAGGTACGGATCCGGCGCTGGCCGTCCTCGCCCATTTCCACCC
>VXWI01000095.1 GCA_009835985.1 Acidobacteriota bacterium
CAGGTGTACGTCAAAGCCCCGGCGTCCCGCGAAGTCTCCCCCCGGCTCCCCCATCTGCACCCGGCCCCGGCGCGCGAGCATGGGCGCCGCCAGCAGCACCGAGCCCCGGAGCCGCCCCACTCCCGCGGGGTCCGGTTCCTCGCTCCGGACGTCCGCCGCGCGAACCCGCACCCGGTCGCTCCCGACTCCTTCGACTTCGGCTCCCAGGCCTTCGAGCACCCCGGCCATGGTGGCGACGTCCCGAATGCCGGGCATGTTGCGCAGCTCGCACCACTCATCGGTGAGGAGGCAGGCGGCGAGGAGCGGCAGTGCCGCGTTCTTGTTCCCCTCCACCTGCACCCGGCCCTCCAGACGGGCGCCTCCCTCGACGATCAGGGTGGTTGGCGGAGCTCCCTGGCGGATCATGACGGGAAGTCTCCGAGCAGAACCAGTTCCGGTACGAGATTCACTCCAAAGGCCGCCTGCACCGCCGCCTGACAGTTTCCCAGCAGCCGGTGCACGTCGGCCGCCGTGGCGCCCGGTCCGGCGGTCAGGAAGTTCGCGTGGACCTCGGACACTCGGGCGCCGCCGATTCGGGCGCCCTTCATTCCGGCCCGGTCGAGCAGGGCCCCGGCGGCGCAGGGGACGCCCGGCGGCAGGGATACGGCTTCCGGGTCCGGGTTCCGGAAGGCGCAGCCGGCGCTCGGTACCGCGAGCGGCTGCGTCTGTTTTCGGAACGCGAGGGACGCCCGCGCCCTCCGGCGCAGGACGGCCGGGTCCGCCGGCCGCACCCCGAAGTCCGCCGAGAGCAGGACTCGTCCCCTCCCGGCGAGGGCGCCGCCCCCGGGTCCGAACCCCACCGCCTCCGCCCGAACGCTCTCCGTCCTGCCCGCGTCGTCGACGACGCGGAGGCCGGTCACCAGCTCGCCCACCTCCCGGCCGCCGAAGTGAGCGTTCCCGTGGACCGCGCCCCCCACGGTGCCCGGGGTGCCCGCCCAGGCCTCGAGACCGGCGAGCCCACGCTGGATGCACCAGCGAACCAGCCCGTTGACGGTCATGCCGGCGAAAGCCCGGACCGTTCCGCCGTCAACCCGCCGGGCGCCGCCTCCCTTGACCCGGACCACCAGACCGCGGACCCCGGCGTCGGACACCAGCACGTTCGACCCGCCCCCGAGCACGGTCACCGGCAACCCGAGGCGCCGCGCCGAGGAACAGGCCTGAACGAGATCCTCTTCGGCACTGACCTCCACGAACCACTCGGCCGGTCCGCCAAGCCCGAGCGTCGTCAGCGGCGCCAAGGGCCGATTGCGCCGGAAACGTGTCCCGCCCGGCAGCGGGCCCGGCTCCGCGCCCATCACAGGACTGCGGCCCGGTGGTCCAGGCGGGGCGCCCTCAGCGGGGGTCGCCGAGTCCCGCGAGGCGATCCCGCACGCCTTGCTGGCCGGGGTTCAGTTCCAGCGAGCGTTCGAACATCTGCCGCGCCCGGTCGCCGTCGCCGACCTGCTCGTGGCAATCGCCCAGCGCGTTCAGGAGCGACGGGTCCGCCGGCCGCAGGGTGAGGGCATGCTCGAGCCGCGGCAGCGTCTCGTCGCATTCCCCCCGGATGTAGTAGGCGAAGCCCACTCCCTCGACCACCTCGATCTCGTTCGGGTAGTCCGCCTCGATCGGAAGCAGCAGATCAAGCGCCTCGTTCGCTTCCCCGGTGATGAGCAGGGCGCTCGCCAGCTTCCAGCGCGCCATCGGCAGGTCCGGATTCGCGGTCGCCTCCCGGAAGGCGACGGTGGCTTCCGGAATCCGTCCGTGGGCCATGAACTGGTCGCCGAGCGCCAGCGCCAGCAACCCGGGGAAATGGGTCGCGAAGGAACGGCGCACGATGAATCCGGGCCGATCCACCGCCGCCCGCGGCGAAACGAGAAGCGGAGCCTCGCGGGATGCGATGACCTCGCCGGCGCCGTCCAGCAGGTCCGCCGTCACCCGGTACCTTCCGGCGCCAAGGTCCGCCAGCGGGAATTCCTCGATGGCGGGCGCGTTCGCGCTTCCCGCCGCCACGGTCCGCTCCACGACCGCCGTGGCCGAAACGAGTTCCTCCTCGCCGAGGCCGGCATCCGGAAGGATGCGAAACCGTGTCCGATGCTCGCCACCCGCATTCACCGGCTGGGCGGCGACGCTCAGCAGGTCGCGGGAGGCGAAGGTCCCCCCGACGGA
Organism: Acidobacteriota bacterium; assembly: GCA_009835985.1. Classification (GTDB taxonomy): domain Bacteria; phylum Acidobacteriota; class Vicinamibacteria; order Marinacidobacterales; family Marinacidobacteraceae; genus Marinacidobacterium. Next base: position 2,185 of record VXWI01000095.1, read on the forward strand.
CGGCTCCATCACGGTCGAGCCGAACTGAAAAGTCCCGAACCGCAGGCCCGACAACTCGGGCTCCCGCTCCGTCCGGTAGGCGAGGACGAGATCGGCCAGCCCCACCGAGCCAGCCCCGGTCGCCGGAGCCCTCACCTCGGAAACCGCCACCGTGTACTGCTGGGTGGCCCGGTTCCGCACGATGACGCTCACCTCGTACTCCCCGGGAATCACCGGCAGGTTGTCCCGGTAGGCGAAGGGGCTGCCGCCAGCGCTCCGCTGCTGGCTTTCGGTCAGGCGGATCTCGGGTTGGTTCCGGTGCAGGGCCACGAGCTGGCCATCCATCGTCCGCAGTTCCAGGTCCACGTCGAGGGTCGTCTGGTAGACGTTCTCGCGGTCATCGAATTCCAGCGCGAAATCCTCGGGCGCAAGCTTGACGCTGTAGTGGATGAACGGGGTGTTCCGGGGCCCCAGCAGCACCCGGAAGTCCGCCTCGCTCTTCACGTACCGGAACGAGTACTCGGCGGTCACCCGGTCGCCGTACCGGAGATAGCCCTCGATCTCCTCGAGATCCACGATCTTGTGGGGAGACTCGGTGATGTCGATGAAGTTCTTGTCCACGCTCATCGAAGGCCGCACGGTGTCGAGCCGGGGGGCGATCGTGTTGGTGGCCGAGAGGAAGTCGGCGTGCGGGTCGGTGAGGTCCACCACCAGGGTGGCGCGGGCCAGGTCCATGGAGACCATCTCGATGAGGTCCACGGCGGCGTGCTGGCGGTTCCGGAGCAGCTCTCCCCGGCGGACCAGCGCGTCGGGTCCGTCGGACCATGGGTGATAGAGCTCGTACTCGCCGATGTCCTCCCTCTTGAAGAACAGGAGATTGAAACGCGGAGGCAGTCCGAGCGAGGTGTCCCCCTGGTAGATCCAGAGATCGGCGCTCACGATCTCGTTCCGTCCGTCGAACTGCTCCCGGGTGCGGGGTTCGCCGAGGATGATCCAGAAGCGGCCCCGGTCCGTCGCCCAGCCAGGCCGGGGGGCATCCCGCCCCAGGAACCGGTTGGCGTAGTCGAGCCGCTCGTAGTGCTCGGTCCTGAATTCGTTCTCCTTCGTGGCCGGCACGGGATCCCGCCGCAGCCAGAAAGCCTCGATGAAATGCTCGCGCTCCTCGAAACCCTCCACCCCGAGGAACACCTCCCGCTCGGCCTCGGTGATGATGTAGACCACCTCTTCCTCGAGCCACACGCGGTGCTCTTCGGGCAGGCGCTCCACCCGCTCATCAGCGCCGGCCAGGGAGCAGGCGAGCAGCACGAGTCCGGCAGCCGGTAACGTGAACGGCAAACGGGGACAGTCCGATTTCATGGGTAGCGGCGAGGGCTCCGGAGTGCGCGCGGACCCGGATCGGAGCCCCTCATGAGTGAGCCTACCGCGCCGTCCAACCGGGTCGCAACGAGCCCGGGGCTCCGTCGCTAGAATCGGCGCCGGAGGGCATCTCATGACCTATTTCCACAAGCACCGACAGGTTCCCCTGCTCGCCGTCGCTCTGGCGGTCGCCGCGATGGCGCTCGCGCACAACCCGCGCGGCAAGGCCGAAGCGACCTTCAACGGCAAGGCGGTGACCGTGGAGTACGGCCGGCCGAGCCTGAACGGCCGGGACATGCTGGCCCAGGCCACGCCCGGCATGGTGTGGCGGCTCGGTTCCGAGAACGCCACCACCATCACCACCGAGGGCGACCTGATGATCGGCAACAACATGGCGGCCGCCGGCGCCTACAGCCTCTTCGCCAAGAAGACCGACGACGGCTGGGACCTGCTGGTCAACAGCGAGACCGGTCAACCCGGCCTCGCGCACGACCCGGCGAAGGATCTCTTCAGCGCGCCGCTGAAAGTCGAAACGACGGACGACTCCGCGGAGATGTTCACGATCAGCCTCATGGCGGACGGGATGAACGGCACCCTCAAGATGCAGTGGGGGAGTACGGCCCTCGTCACCGGCCTGATGATCCATTAGTCCGGAACTCCGCGAGGGGTTGCGGCGTATCTCACCCACCGGATACGCTCCCCAAGAGCAAATCGATGAAAGGCAAGGTACTGGCGAACGCGCCGGCCGTCATTCCGCAGATGCTCGCAGGACCCGAGCACCCACAAGATCAGGGAGAACCCCGATGAAGACCACGCGTCGCAGTTTCCTCAGCCTGGCGCCCGCCGCGGCCGGCAGCGCCGCATCGCTCCACGCGATCAGCGCCCGGGGCCGTGAAGCCTGGGAAGCCGAGAACGGTTTCCGGGGCGGACCGGTGTTCATCCCTCCGCCCGAGGCCGACGAAGTCCGGATCAGCAGCAACGAGAACCCGCTCGGACCAGGGCCGGCCGCAGTGGCGGCGCTCCGGGACGCGTACGGATCCATCATGCGGTATCCGATGAACGCGCAGGTCAGTGGGACCGACCTCCGCAGCAAGCTCGGGGAGATGTACGGGGGCAAGGCCAAGAACGTGGTGCTCTCGGCCGGCTCCGGGGAAATCCTGCGGACCGCGGTCCGCGTCTACACGGGCCCCGACCGGCCGCTGGTCACCGCGGAGTGCTCCTACGAGAGCCCGGTACGGGCGGCGCGCTATTTCGGCGCCGACGTCAAGGCCCTCCCCCTGACCGGCGGTCTGGGACTCGACCTCGACAAGATGGCGGGAGCGGCGATCGGCGCCGGGCTCGTCTTCCTCTGCAACCCGAACAACCCGACCGGCACCGTCCATTCACTCGCCGACGTGACGGACTTCGTGAACTTCGTCAAGAAGGAATCGCCCTATACCGCCATCCTGCTCGATGAGGCCTACTACGACTACGCCTCTCACCCCGGTTTCGATACCGGCGCCGGGCTCGCGATGGAACACCGCGACGTGTTCGTGGCACGGACTTTTTCGAAGGCGTTCGGGATGGCCGGACTCCGGATCGGCTACGGCTTCGGGCAGGCGGACACCATCGCCAAGCTGGCGCCCTTGCAGCTCATCTTCGGAACCTCCGTGCTCTCGATCGCCGCGGCGATGGGGTCGCTCGAGGATCCGGGCTACCTCAAGAAAGAGATCAAGCGGAACGAAGCGGCCCGCAAACTCACCCATGACTTCTTCTCGGGCCATGGCCTCGATCCGGTCCCCAGCAACACGAACTTCATCTTCGTGAACATCGGCCGGTCCGCGAAGGAATTCCGCGAAGCCTGCGCCGAGCGGGGCATCATGGTGGGCCGGGACTTCCCTCCTTACGAAAAGACCCACGCCCGGATCTCGATCGGCACCCTCGAGGAAATGCAGCGCGCCACCGCGGTCTTCGCGGAAGTGCTCGGCCTTGCCACCGCCGACAACCAACAACAGTAGTTCAACCCGCCAGTGAAGAACCCGAGCCCCCCTACGAGGAGGTAGCCACCCCATGCTCTCCCGCCGCAGTTTCCTGAGTCACGCCTCCGCCGGCGCCGCCGGCCTCTACGCTGCGACCCTCGTCCGCTCGCGCCTTAGGGAGCAGCTCGCCTTCGCCGCCGAAATGGGGATCGCACCCGAAGAGGCGATCAACCTGGCGAACAACGAGAACTCGATCGGCCCCGGCGAGTTCGTCATGGACGCTCTCGACGCGGTCATCGGCCCCGACGGGGTGATCGCCGGCCGCTATCCCTTCCGGTTCAGCAGCCCCATGCGGGAGGCCATCGCCGAGAAGTACGGCGTGAAACCGGAGAACGTCCTCGTCGGCGCCGGCTCCACCCAGATCCTGGTGGACTGCACCCACCAGTACGCGAGCAAGGAACGCGCGCTCGTGGGATCGCTCCCGACCTACGAGGAGTGCTTCGGCTACGCCAACCTGATGGGGTACCGGACGAAAGAGGTGCCGCTGACGGCCGACTTCAGGATGGATCTGGACCAGACGCTCCACGCCTGCAAGGGCAGCGGGCTGCTCTTCTACTGCAACCCGAACAATCCCGTGGCGACGCTCGTGGACCCGGCCCAGAGCAAGGACTTCCTGATGCGCGCGCTCGACGTGGAGAAGAACCTCCGCATCCTGGTGGACGAGGCCTACTTCGAGTACGTGACCACCCCGGGCCACGAGACGATGATTCCGACCGCCATCGAAAACCCGCGGCTCATCGTGGCGCGCACCTTCTCGAAGGCCTACGGAATGGCAGGGCTCCGGGTCGGCTACGCGATCGCCCACGAGGACACGATCGCGGAACTGGACGAGTTCCACCTGGGCAACTCGGTGAGCACGCCGGCGCTGGTGGCCGCGAGCGCCGCGCTCGAGCGCGACAAGGCCGACCCCGACTATCTTCCGAACGAGAAGAAACGGAACGCCGAGGCGCGGGACTTCATCCTGAAGTTCTTCTCCGACCGCGGGCTGAGCGCCACCGACGCCCAGACGAACTTCATCTTCGTGGATGTCGGGATGCCGATCGAGCAGTTCCAGGCGGCCTGCGCCGCGGAGGGCGTCCGCGTCGGACGGCCGTTCCCGCCGCTGTGGACCCGCTGCCGCATCTCCATCGGCACGATGGACGAAATGCAGCGCGGCGCCGCGAAGATGGCAACGGTCCTCGACGCCGCCCAGAAGATGGCCGCGTAGACCCCGTCAAGCGGGTCGGGAGCGGGGGCACCTCACCGCACGGCGTTCGATCGCGGACCGGATCGGCTGCATGCCCCCGCTCCCGACCCGCCCGGCGCGTCGCGCCGCAAACCGGAACTCCCTCGCGCGCAGGGGCGCGCTTCGGCGAATTCCGGTTTGTCGTTACTTTCTTGTGAAAGGGGGTAACCCCCTTTCAACCCCAGTGATCTGGTCCCGCTTGTGCCCAAGCAGTCACATACGGGCCTATGCTGCAAGAACACCAACGGTTTTCGGCCTAATCCGGGTTCCCTAGCCGCCCGCTCCCGTCCTCCCGAAGCGCTACACTTCCCGTCGGATTCGTGGGCCAGTAAGAGGGCCCTAGTCTCTCGGAGGCGGCAAACATGGCGAGCATGACGGCAGCAAGGGCCAAGGCCCTCAAGAAACCCGGGCGCTACAGCGCGGGCGGCGGCCTCTACCTCCGGGTACGGGCCACGAAAGTATGGGTCCAGCGGCTCACCGTCAACGGCGTCCGCCGAGACATCACCATCGGACCCTTCGACCTGGTGCCGCTCGCCGAGGCCCGCATGGTCGCCCTCCAGAACCGCCGCGCCCTGTGGGAAGGGAAGGATCCCATCGCGGAGCGCCGGCGCGGGGCCGTCCCGACTTTGCGGGAAGCGGCGGAGCGGACGCTGGCAGAGCGGAGGGCGAACTGGCGGGGCGACGGGTACGCGCGGGCGTGGGAAAGGACGCTCGAGCGCCACGTCTTCCCTGTGCTCGGGCCGATGCGCGTTGACGCGATCCGCGGGGACGACGTGCTCCGCGTGCTCTTCCAGGACGACCTCTGGAACCGGAAGCCGACCACCGCCAGCCGGGTGCGCCAGCAGATCCGCACCGTGCTCGGCTGGGCGCAGGCGCGGGAGTTCGTCGAGCGGAACGTGGCGGGCGAGGCCATCGACGGAGCCCTCCCGAAGCGGCGGCGCCGCGCGAACAGCCACCGCGCCCTGCCGCACGCGGAGGTGCGCGAGCTGCTGGCGACGGTCGAGGGGTCGCGGTCGCGGGCGGCGGTCCGTCTCTGCCTCCGGTTCCTGGTCCTCACGGTGGCGCGCAGCGGCGAGGCTCGGGGGGCGCGCTGGTCGGAGATCAACCTCGACAGCCGCACCTGGACGGTTCCCGGCGAGCGGATGAAGGCCGGGAAGGAGCACCGCGTTCCGCTGAGTCCGCAGGCGGTTGCGGTCCTGGAGCACGCCCGCCAGTTGCGGAGCCGGAAGGGCTGCGAGCTGGTGTTCCCCGGACGTTCGGGAGATCGGGAGTTGAAGGACATGGCCCTGACGAACACCCTTTGGGCGGCGGGCGTGGGAGAGCGTGCGACGGTTCACGGGTTCCGCTCGACGTTCAGCGACTGGAGCGCGGAGCAGGGGAACGCGCCGATGCTGGCGGAGGCGGCGCTGGCCCACGTGGTCCAGGGCGTCGAGGGCGCGTATCGGCGGACGGACCTGTTCGAGGAGCGCCGGGCGGTGATGGACGCCTGGGGGGAGTACGTCGAGGCCTGAGGCCGATCCCGAGCCGTCGCCCGCTCGTTCCGGCGCGGATCACGCAGCCCGGTCGGGGCCACCTTCGGGGCCGCTTTCCGACTAGCGGAAGTCAACACCCCCTTCCGCTAGTACTTCCGCTACCCCCGTTCGCGCACGAGCGTGGCTCACCAGCCGGGGGGCGCCGCTGGGTCACCCTCGGGGTCGCGTTCGGATGGGACAAGGACAACCCCCCGCTTGTCCCGTTACTTGTCCCACGCTTCCCGGGTCCGGCGTTGGACAAAAACGCCGTGGCACCGCTGCGGTTCGCTCGCCGGCTGCCGAACCGGGGTCTCCGCTTGTGGGCGGAGAGTGGGGCTGGGAGTATCCATGTCAAGTGGAGCCGTTCCAGCCCGGTCCGATCATGCG
>VXWI01000024.1 GCA_009835985.1 Acidobacteriota bacterium
GGACGTGGAGCCCCGGGGGGATGGGAGGGACCGTGGCTCCTGCATCGGCGGGGCGCGGCGCCGTCAGCGCTGGTTTCGCGCTGCCGCGCGATGCCGGCCGGAGGCCGGCGCTCCGAGCGGTCACATCGTCAGGATCGCGGCGAAACTGACGATGGAACGGAAGAAGTGCCCCAGGCGCAGGTTCTCGTTCGGGCTGTGCTGGTTGTTGTCGTGGTTCACCGTAGGCACCATCAGCGCCGGAACGCCGAGCGCCTCCACGAAGGGCGCGATCGGCACCGTCCCGCCGCTCGTGCGCTTCCGGACCGGCTCCTCGCCCCAGATCTCCGTCAGGCTGCCGGTGAGCCGCGCCGCCACCGGATGGTCGAGCGGGGTGCGGAAGGCGTTCGTCCCCGCGCTGCGGGTCAGCCGCAGGAGACGGGGGTGCTCCCGCCGCTCGGCGTCGGTCGGTTCCCGATCCAGAATGAACCAGCCCTCGGCCGCGATGAAGTCGCGCACCTTCCGGAACATCGCGTCCGCCGGAGTCTCCGCGACCAGGCGCACGTCGATCGCGGCAGTGGCCGTGGCCGGGACGATCGTGCGGGCCTCGCCCCCCACCCAGGCGCTCGAGAGGCCGCGCACGTTCAGCGAGGGGAACTGGAGGGCCTCCTGGAGGGAACCGCCCACCCGGTCGGCTTCCGCGAAGCCGAGCGCGTCCATCATCGCCGGCAGGTCATCCGGGACCGCCGCCAGCGCCCGGCGCTCTTCTTCGGTGAAGTCGATGCCGTCGTAGAACCCGGGGATCGTGACGCGGCCGCCCTCGTCCTTCATCGAGGCGATGAGCTGCGCCAGCCGGACCGCCGGGTTCGGCGCCCAGTTGCCGTAGTGACCGCTGTGGAGCGGAACACTCGGCCCGTACGCCACGAGTTCGAGGGTCAGGATGCCGCGGGCGCCGAAGCTGACGGTGGGCCGGCCGCTCTGGTGGAGCGGACCGTCGAGGATGAGCATCGCGTCGGCGGCGAACCGGCTCCCGTAGCGGGCGATCGCGGGGACGAGGTTCGGAGAACCCGCCTCCTCTTCGCCGTCGAGGATCACCTTGAGGTTGCTCGTGACCGTGACGCCGGACGCGTCGAGCGCGTCGAGCGCGCCGAGCAGGGCGATGATCGGCGCGGTGTCGTCGGCGACGGAGCGGGCGTAGATCCGGTCGTCGGGGCGAAACACCTCGCTGGCGTGCAGGTCGAGGAGCCCCGCCCCGTCGGCCAGACTGCCCTCGCGCAGGACCGGTTCGAACGGGTCTTCCTGTTGCCAGCGGGACGGGTCCACCGGTTGCCCGTCGTAGTGGAAGTAGATGAGCAGCGTGCGGTCGGCGTCCGCGGCGGGCCGCTCGCCGAAGACGAGTGGATTGCCGTCGGTCTCGAGAAGCTCGGCCGCGAAGCCGCGCCGCTCGAGGGAGGCCCGCAGGAACTCGGCCTTTCTCCGGATGTTCACGGCGTCGGCCGCGACCGACGGGATCGAGACCGCCTCCACCAGCTCGCTCACGAGCGCCCGCTGCGCGCCGTCCACGTGGCGCTCGACCGTGGCGCGCAGGTCCTGCGCGACCGCCGGAGCGGCGAACGTCAGACCGGCGGCCACGAGGCTCGTCCGGAGTTTCACTGCGGCCGGTCCTCGCTCCAGACGCGGTCGTCCGCTTCTTCCTCGCCGAACTCACGCAGGAGCGCCAGGTCCAGGTCGAACTCGTAGATGCTGTCGGACGTGGCGACCGCCAGCGTGCGGCTGTCGTCGAGCGCCACACCGACCAGCGGCGGAGCGCTGACCACGCGCCGGGCCCCCGTGGGGGTGAACAGGAACAGCCCGGCGTCACCGGCAAGCCCTTCCGCGACGAAGCAGCGGTCCCGGTCGTCGAAAGCGATGCCCTGGGGCCGTCCGAAGCCCGAATGCACCCGGCAGGGAGCGCCGTCGGGCCGGAACTCGACGATCTGGTCTCGGGACGAGAGCGTGGGGCCGGAGACGAAGAGGTAGCCGTATGAGTTGAACGCCAGGTGATAGGCCGAGACCGACGCCCGGAGGTGCGAGAACACGCTGACGTCGCTCTCGGCGTCGATCCGGTAGAGCGTTCCGTCCCGGTCGCCGATCACCATGTCTCCGGTCGGCGAGAACCCGATGCCCGTGGCGCAGCCGAGATTCTCGGCAAGCATGTGGAAGACCCCGTCGTCACCCATCCGGTAGACGCAGCCGTCCTCGCGGGAGGACACGTAGAGGGTGTCGTCGGGACCCCAGGCGAGGCCAGTCGGATTCACGATGCCGTCCCCCATCGGCTCGGGGTCCCCCTCGTCGGTCAACCGGTAGACCGGATGGGGAACCTTCTCGCCGCGCCGGCCGCTGACCGTCGAGTAGAGGTTGCCGCGGGGGTCGTAAACCGGGTTGGCGACGATGTGGAGGTCCTCGGCGAAGAGGCGGCCGATGGTCACCGGGTGCGCCTCGGTCTCCCGGTCGTTCAGGCACACCCGGACCTCGTCGCCGGCGCCGTCGGGCACCCGGACTCCGAGCCGGGTGGAGGAGACCCGGTACAGGTGCGCCTCCTCCTCCCCGAAGAACACCCGAAGCCGCGGAGCCTGGTCCACGGTGAAACCGCGCCCTCCGATGTCCAGCCTTCCGCCCGGAATGGCGTAGTGCGGCCAGACCCGATCGATGGCCAGCCGCGGACGCTTCGGCCGCTGCGCGCGTCGCACGGGAGGGCGAGCACGGGCGGACATGGGGCGCCGATCAGATTAGCAGCCTCGGAGCGCCGGCCTACGGCCGGCATCGCGGCCACAGGCCGCGAAACGCAAGCCGTCATTTGCACCGATCACGAATGCCAAACCGGGGATTGCGCAACGCCACCCTGACTGGCGCAGCGCGTTGCGCGATCACCTTCGGGCTGCACCACGCGGGGACGGACGACGCGTGCTTCGCCTCGCTTCGCTCGGCGATGCCGGCCGGAGGCCGGCGCTCCGAGGCAACGCTCTGGCGCGGGTTAGGATCGGGCGCCTTTCCGGGCCAGACATCCCGCCGAGTAGACCGTTGAGCCGCCAGCCGAGTCCCGCCGCCCGCTGCATCGCGGTGATCGGCGGTTCGAGCGCACCCCCCGAGGTGACCCGCGCCGCCGAGACCGTCGGGCGGGAGTTGGCGCGCGCCGGCGCCGACCTGGTGTGCGGTGGCCTGGGCGGGGTGATGGAGGCAGCCTGCCGGGGCGCTCGCGAGGCCGGCGGCTTCACGATTGGCATTCTCCCCGGAGAGGACCGGCGGGAAGCCAACCCCTGGGTGGCCTGCGCCATCCCGACCGGCCTCGGACACTTCCGCAACTTCCTGGTCGTCCGGGCGGCGGACGGCGTGATCGCGCTGCCCGGCGCCAGCGGGACGCTCTCCGAGGCCGCCATGGCGAGGACGCTCGGAAAGCCGGTGGTCACCGTCCTCCAGGCCACCGGAGAGTGGACCGTCCCGGGAGTCCTGGCCGCCGGGTCGGCCGTGGAGGCCGTGCGCCTGATTCTCGAGGCGATTCCGGGACGTCCACCCCACGCGGGAGGACCACCGTGAGTCCTGAGGCAGCGGCGGGAGTGTCGGCCGCCGCCGGCTTCGAAGCGCCCCTCGCCGCCGCCCGGACCCGCCGGGGGGCCGGCGTCCGCCGGATCGGCCGCCTCTTCGGGCCGGCGCGGCTCGCGGTGGCGGCGGCCTGGGCCCGGGAGTCCGGCCAGCCGCTGGTGTTCCTGACCGCGCACGACCGGGACCTGCTGGCCGGCGCCGCCGACCTCGAGGTGCTCCTCGCGGCGCTCGGGGCGAGGCGGCCGGTCCTGCGCCTTCCGGGTCCCGCGGCGAACCCCTACGCGGGGGTCGCCCCCCACGCCGAGGTGCTCGCCCTTCGTGCAACCGCGCTCTCCGCCCTCGCCGCGCCCCGAGACCCGCCCCTGGTCATCGCCTCCGCGGCCGGAGCGCTCGCCCGCACCGCCGGCCCGGATCCTCTCCGGGACGCGGCGGTCCACATCCGGCCGGGAACCGATGCCTCCCCCGCCGGCATCGCGACGCAGCTCACCGCGGCCGGCTACCGCTACGAGGACCCGGTGAGCGGACCCGGGGACTTCGCCCGCCGCGGCGGCATCGTGGATTTCTTCCCGGTGGACCGGGAGCTTCCCGTCCGCATCGAGTTCGGATTCGAGGGGATCGAGAGCATCCGCGAGTTCGAAGTGGACACCCAGCGCGCGGGCGACCACCTCGCGCGGCCGGAAACGGTGTCCGTCCCGCCTTCGTGGGAGTGGATCGGCGCCGAGCTGGACGAAGGGCCCCATCCCGCGTTCCGGCTTCCCGGTTCGCCCGGGTTCGACAGCGGGTTCGACGCCTACCTCGACGGCGCCGAGGTGATCCTCGACGAACCCGACCGGTTCTGGGACGCCGCCGAAGCCGAAACGGCCCGCGTGGTCGACGCCCGGCTCGCCGCCACGGAGTTCCGGGCGCGCGCCGCCGCCCCGCCGGAGCGGCTCGTGACCCCGATCGAAGCGCTCCGGCGGCGGCTCGAACGGCCGCCACCGGCCGGGGCGGTCGAACTGCGGGGACTGGAGGCCGCGGGGCCCGCGGCCGCCGGCAGCCAGGACCTGCCCGCCCGGCCCACCGACTCCTTCCGGGGCCGTACCGGCGAGTTCCTGCGCTCGCTGAAGGCGGCCGGAGACCCGCGGCGCACCGTGCACGTCTTCGTTCCCGGGGCTCCTGCCGCCGAGCGGTTCGCATCCCGCGCCCGGGAGGCGGGCGCCCGCGTTCGCGACGGCGGAAACGGGACCGGCGTTTCGACTCGCGAGGAGACGCCGGGCGCCCTGCCGGCGCCGCCGCGGGTCTTCGTTCACGCCGGGCGTCTGAGCGCCGGGTTCGAACTCCCGGAGCTTCACGTACAGGTGATCAGCGGAGCGGCCATGGTGGCGGCGCCGCCGCGCACCCCCCGGCGCCGTTCCCGCTCCGGCAGTTTCCTTTCGGACTTCCGCGACCTGAAGCCCGGAGACCCGGTCGTGCACACCGACCACGGGGTGGGCCGCTTCATCCGGATGACGCGCCTCGGGGAAGAGGAGAACGCCCCCGAGCTGGTCGAGATCCACTACGCGAAGGGAGGAAAGCTCTTCCTGCCGGTAGACCGGCTGGACCTGCTCGAGAAGTACTCGGCCGGCTCGGCGGCGGGAGCGCCGCCGCTCGACCGCCTGGGCGGCACGAGCTGGGTACGGCGGCGGAAGCGCGTCGCCAAGGCCATGCGCGACATCGCGGGGGAACTCATCCAGCTCTACGCGGCCCGCCGGAAGATCGCCGGCTACGCGTTCCCGCGCGACGTCCCGGGTATGGAGGACTTCGAGGACACCTTCGAATGGACCGAGACCGAGGACCAGGCGCGGGCGATTCGCGACGTGTTCGAGGACATGGAGGCGGAAGCGCCCATGGACCGGCTGCTCGCCGGCGACGTCGGATTCGGGAAGACGGAGGTAGCGCTCCGGGCCGCCTTCAAGGCGGCAATGGACGGCAAGCAGGTCGCCATCCTGGTTCCGACGACCGTGCTGGCGGCGCAGCACGCGCGGGTCTTCGAGCGGCGGTTCGCCGCCTTCCCGATCCGGGTGGCGCTCCTCTCCCGGTTCCGAAGTCCCAAACAACAAAAGGCGATCGTCGCCGGGGTCCGGGACGGGACCGTGGACATCGTCATCGGCACCCACCGCCTGCTGTCGAAGGACGTGGCCTTCCGCGACCTGGGACTCCTGATCGTGGACGAGGAACAGCGTTTCGGGGTGTCCGCCAAGGAGCGGCTGAAGGCAATGGCGCCGCAGGTGGACCACCTGGCGATGACCGCGACGCCGATCCCGCGCACCCTCAACATGTCGCTCTCCGGCATCCGCGACATGTCGGTGATCGAAACGGCGCCCCGGGACCGGATGGCCATCCAGACCCATGTCCTGCCCTTCGATCCGGACCGGATCGCGGAAGCCGTCCGGCACGAACTCGCGCGCGAGGGCCAGGTCTATTTCGTGCACAACCGGGTTCGCTCGCTGCCGGCGATGGCGAAGCTCCTCGACCGTCTGGTCCCGGAGGCGCGGGTCCTGATCGCCCACGGACAGATGCGCGAAGCCGCGCTGGAGCGCACCCTGATCCGCTTCCAGGAGCACGAGGCCGACATCCTGCTCACGACCACGATCATCGAGAACGGCATCGATCTGCCCCGGGTCAACACCCTGCTCGTGAACCGGGCGGATGCGTTCGGACTCGCCCAGCTCTACCAGATCCGGGGCCGCGTCGGACGGTCCTCGCGGCGTGCCTACGCCTATCTGCTGGTGCCGCAGGGAGCGCCGCTGGCCGGCAGCGCGCAGCCGCGCCTCGCCGCGCTGCGCGAGTTCAGCGAACTGGGCGCGGGGTTCCGGGTCGCGGCGCTCGACATGGAACTGCGGGGGGCCGGCAACCTGCTGGGCGCCGCCCAGCACGGCCACCTGGAGGCGGTAGGGTTCGACCTCTACTACCGGCTCCTCGAAGAAGCGGTCGCCGAGGCCCGCGGCGACCGTCCCCGATCCCGCTGCGCCATGAACCTCCGCTTCCAGTTCCGCATCCCCGGAGACTGGCTCGAGGACGTCCGGCGCCGCATGTGGCTCTACAAGCGCTGCTCGTCCGCCGCCGACCTCGACACCCTCGACCGGCTCCGCGACGAAGTGCGCGACCGGTTCGGGGCCATCCCGCCGGAGGTGGAACTCCTCTTCCAGCACGTGCGCCTCCGCATCCGGGCCGAAGCGCTGGGCTACACGGCGGTGATCCGGGAAGGGGACTCGCTGCGCTTCGAATCGGACGCGAAGGACCGTTCCTTCCGTTCTCCCCTCGCCCCCGGAGGGGGCCCGGCGGAGGTGCTCGGGTCGCTCCAGATGGCGCTGTCGGCCCTCGAGGCCGTCGCTCTCAGCCGGGAGGACGAGGGTCCGGCCGACCGGAGAGCCGCCTCGTGAACCGGTTGCCGGCCGCAGCGGTCGTGCTGGCGGTCGCCGGAGCGAGCTGCGGCGACGTTGCCGAGAACGAGGACCTGGTGGTCATCTCGGTGGGGGAGCGCGAGGTGACCCAGGCCGTGCTCGACCGGTTCATCGCTTCCCGGACGGGGCTCGGCGGGACGCTCGACACTCCCCTGCTCAGCGGTCTCCTCGAGGAGTTCGTCCGGGAGCAACTCCTGGTGATCGCCGCGGAGGAGGAAGGGATCGAGGTCTCCGAGGTCCAGGTGATCGAGGAGACCTCCGCCCTGCGGCGGGCGCCGGGTCCCGAGGTGATCCGGACCGACGGCGAGGCCGTCGCGCCCGAGAGCGCCGGCGGCGAACCGGAGGACCCGGACGACTGGCTGCGCTCGCGGGTGCGGGACCGCCTGATGGTGGACCGGCTGTTGGACACGGTGGTGCTGGCCGGCCTCGAAGCCACGGACGAGGCCCTGCAACTGGAGTTCGAGGCGAACCGCGCCTTCTACGCGCGTCCCGAGACCGTCACGCTCTCGGAACGGCGGTTCGACGACCGGGAGAGCGCGGAGGCCGCCGCCGGGCTCCTCCGTGAGGGAAGCGGGGCAGGCGAGGACGACGCGGACCCCTTCCTGCCGGTCGGCACGTTCCGGCGCGGCGAGTTGCCCGACGCCGTGGACGAGGCGGTCTTCGTCCTCGATTCCGGGGACACCACCGACGCGGTCGAGACCGCGGCCGGGTTCCGGGTCTTCCGGGTGGACGAGAGGCTCCCCGCCGCGTCGCTCGAGTTCGAGGAGGTGCGGGACGTGGTCCGGCTCACGGTGCTGCGGCAGGAGGCCGACGTCCGCGTCCAGGCGCTCCTCGATGACCTCCGGCGACGCCACCCCGTCCGCGTCCACACCGCCAGCCTGGCCTTCCCCTACGTCGGGTCGCTCCCCAGGGTGGAGTGACTCTCGGGCTGGGCACGGGAGGCAAACTAGAATGCAGGGTCCGACCATGAGGCGCCTCTTCCACCGCAACGGGCTCGCCGCCGCCCTGTGCCTGGCCGGCGTCGCCGCGTCCGCGCAGGACCCGCAATCCGGCGGCGCCGAAGTCGTGGATCGGGTCGTCGCCCTCGTCAACGGCGACATGATCACGCTCAGCGAACTGCAGCGGCAGGTCGTCATTCAGGGAGAGCGTCTCGGCGTCCCCGACGATCCCGAGGTCCAGGCCACCTTCCGGCGCCAGGTCCTCGAAGGCATGGTGGACAACGCGCTGATCCTCCAGGTCGCCGACCAGCGTGGCCTCCGGGTTCCCGACCGCTACTTCGACGAATGGAAGGAAGCGACCATCCAGGAGATGAACCTGCCGGACGAGGCGGAGTTCATCCGGCAGGTGGAGCTTCAGGGATCGAACCTGGAAGAGTTGAAGAAGCAGTTCCTCGAGGGTGTCCTCATCCAGGAGATCCGCCGCCAGGACATCGAGGAACGAGTGCAGATCAGCGAGCCGGAAATCGAGCAGCGCTACCGCGAGAACGTGGACGAGTTCATTCGCCCGCCGCAGGTGCGGCTGCGGGAGCTCGTCGTCCACGTCACCGAGGCCGGCGAGGCGGAGGCGCGGGAGCGTCTCGGGGAGGCCCAGCGCCTGATCGCATCGGGCACCGATTTCGGAGAGGTGGCGAAGGTGCGGTCGGAGTCCGGCTCGGCGGAGAGCGGCGGAGACCTCGGTCTCTTCCTGGTCCGCGAACTGGACGAGTCCTTCCGGTCGGTGGTGGCCGAACTCGAGACGGGAGCGGTTTCCGAACCGCTGCGGATCGGCGAATCCCTCTACCTGCTCAAGGTGGACGAGCGCACCGAAGAATCGACGATCCCGCTGGACGACGTGCGGAACCAGATCGCCGAATCGCTCTACAGCGAGAAGATGGCGTCCGAGATGGACAACTTCGTCAGCAACCTGCGGGAGAACGCCATCGTCGAGATCCGCCTGGACGAGGGCGGTTCCGCTACCGAGCCGCCCTCCCGGTAGCGGCAGGGCGCGCAGGTCTCGTTTCGCTCCGCTGTGCGGAGCGATGCCGGCCGGAGGCCGGCGCTCCGAGGGTCAGCCGCCGCGGGTATGCATTTCGAGGTGGGGGTCCTTGCGGAGATCCCCGGCGGCGACGAGCGGCGTGCGCCGGTCGAGGGCCGCCCGCTCCTCGGCGCCGCGGTCTTCCCGGCCTGACCAGGTGGAGGCGATCAGCGCCTCCATCTCGGCTGCCGTGGCTCCGGCCCGGAGCGGGGCCCGGAGGTCGAGCCCCTCGGGGGCATATAGACACCGGAACCAGCGCCCGTCCGCCGTGACGCGGCTGCGGTCGCAGGCGCGGCAGAAGGGTTCGGAAACCGAGGCGATGATGCCGAAGACCCGTCCGTCGGGTATCCGGTAGCGGCGGGCCGGCGCGGTGGGATCCTCCACCGGAACCGCTTCGACCCCCCCGTAGCGCCGCGCCAGGCGGGCGCGGATGGCGTCCGCATCGAACACCAGGTCCGGCCGCCAGCCGGTCGCGCCCCCGACGTCCATGTACTCGATGAAGCGGACCTCGCCACGCTGGTCCGAGGCGAACTCGAAGAGGTCCACCAGCTCGTCGTCGTTGAACCCCCGGATCACCACCGTGTCGAGCTTCAGGGGCCGAAGCCCCGCCGCGTTCGCCGCGGAGATTCCCTCCCGGACCGCGTCCAGGCCGTCCCGCCGCGTCAGCGAGCGGAACCGGTCGGGCCGGAGGGTGTCGAGGCTGACCGTGATCCGGTGCAGGCCCGCCTCCTTCAGCGCCGCCGCCTGGCCGGCGAGAAGGACTCCGTTGGTGGTCAGGGCGACGTCCTCGATCCCCGGCACGACCGAAACCAGCCGGACCAGTTCGGGCAGGTGGCGGCGGATCAGCGGCTCCCCGCCGGTGATCCGGAGCTTCCGCACCCCGAGCGCCGCGAACCGTTCGACGACGAACGCTGTCTCGTCGAAACTCAGGAGGTCCTTCCGGGGAAGCCAGACGTACTCCTCCTCCGGCATGCAGTACTGGCAGCGGAGGTTGCAGCGGTCGGTGACCGAGAGGCGCAGGCTGCCAAGCGGCCGGCCGAACCGGTCGCGAACGGGAGCGGGGGACAACGACAAGGGCGCTACAGCCTACACCTCCGGCCGCTGGACCGTCCGGGGGGCTTTCACTCGACGGCCAGCAGTTCGACCTCGAAGAGCAGGGTCGCGTAGGGAGGGATCCGAGGTTGCCGGCCGGCCGCGCCGTAAGCGAGTTCGTGGGGAATCACGAGGCGCCGGCGTCCGCCGACACGCATGCCCACGATCCCCAGATCCCAGCCCACGATGACCGCGCCCACCCCGAGCGTGAAGTCGAAGGGGGCCTCCGCGGTGGCGGAGTCGAAGGCGTCGCCCTTGTTGTCCGGCGCCAGCAGGTCGTAGATCCAGCCCTGGTAGGCCATCGCGAGCGAGTCCCCGTTCGCCGCCTCCTCGCCGGAGCCGACCTGCAGATCGGTGAACTCGAACGGCACTTCGGCCCCCGCCACCAGAACCACTTCGAAGAGCAGGGTGGCGTTCCCGGGGACGAGGTCGTTCCCCCGGGCTCCGAAACCCAGCTCGGGCGGCATGACGATGCGGCGTTTCCCCCCGACCCGCATGCCGGCCATCCCCCGGTCGATACCGGGGATGACCTGTCCTACGCCGAACCGGAACGAGTCGGGGTCCTCCTCGGATACCGCTATGAACTCCGAACCCTTGTGGTCGGGCGCGGCTTCGTCGTAGAGCCACCCGGTGTAGGCGATCGCGAGCAGCCAGCCGTCCTGAACCTCGGGACCCTCACCTTCCTCGATATCGGTGGCCTCGAAGGGCACGTCGAGCGGCGGGGCCGGTTCCGGTGGTGCCGGGGTCGTGGGGGACGCCCCGTCACCGCCGCAGCCTGCGAGCGCCCCGGCAGCGAGCAGGATCGCCGCCCGGGCGAGTCGCGGCTGCGAGGAAACCGTCACCCGGCGTGATCCTCAGCGGACCAGGAACACGCCGGGGCGGGCATCGGTGACGACGCCGCCCGCGAACACGGTCTCGCCGCCGACCAGGACCCGCTGGATCCCGACCGAGAGTTCATGGGGGGCCTCGGGCGTCGCCCGGTCGGAAACCGTCTCGGGGTCGAACAGGACGAGGTCCGCGACCATCCCGGGAGCGATCCGGCCCCGCGCCGCGAAACCCATGTGGTCGGCGGAGAGCGAGGTCATCCGCCGCACGGCCTCTTCGAGGCTCAGGATTCCCCGCTCGCGGACGAACTGCCGGAGCGCCCGCGGGAAGGAACCGAAGCCGCGGGGATGGGCGCCGAAGAGCTCCCCGTCGGTGGACAGGTTGGCGTGCTCCCAGGCGAACAGCGCGGCGATGTCGTCCTCGGCCATGCTGGTCGCGATCACCGTTTCAACGCGGGTCCCGGGTGCGAAGTCCGGGGCGGCGCGCATCGCCTCCGCCCGCTGGATCAGCTCGAGAAGGGTCACGGCGGGCTCCTCCCCGCGCTCCTTTGCGATGCTGGCGAGGGTGCGGCCGGCATAGGCGGGTTCCGGCGCATAGGTCGGGATCAGGATGCCCTCGGGGAGGGCCATCTGGGAGACCACGAACCGGGACTCCTCCAGATCGGTGAAGTCCCGTTCCGGGAACATCACGGTGAGCGTGGACTGCCAGTACGGGTAGGGATACACGTCCAGCGTGATGTCCACTCCGGCGGCGCGGGCTTCCTCCAGCCGCGCGAGGAGTCGCGGCACGTCGCCCCAGAGGCGCTGCAGCGCCAGCTTGGCGTGGGTCAGTTGCACCGGCATCCCGGTCTCCGCGCCGATCCGGATGATCTCCTCCACCGCCTCCCAGAACCAGCGGTCCTCGCTCCGCAGGTGACTGATGTAGCGGCCGCCGGCGTCCGCGGCCACCTGGGCGAGGTCCACGACCTCCTCCGTCGCCGAGTAGATCCCGGGGTCGTATTCGAGACCGGTGCTCAGGCCCAGGGCCCCCGCGGCCAGGTCCGCCTCCAGCAGCGCGGCCATGCCGGCGATCTCCTCCGCCGTGGCCTCCCGGCGGAAGTCGTCGCCGAGCACGAGTGCGCGATAGGTGTTGTGCCCGCCGTAGCTGGCCACGTTCACGGTCGCCGGCGACTCCTCGAGCCGCGTCCGGAAATCGGCGAGTGGGTGGGGAGATCCTCCGTCCTGGCCGACCACCAGGGTGGTGATCCCCTGGCTCACCGCCGCCGTGGCGTCCAGCCTCTGGAGCAGGTCGAAGTCGGCGTGACTGTGAGTGTCGATGAATCCTGGAGCGACGACCAGTCCCGCGGCATCCAGGACGGTGTCTCCGGATCGGGGAACGACATCCGGGCCGGCCTCCGCGATCCGGGCGTCCACGACGCGAACGGTTCCGGAGACCGCCGGGGTCCCGTCGCCGTCCACGATGCGGGCGTTCGTGATGGCAAGGCCGGGAGGCCCGCCGGGGCCGCACCCGGAAAGGGTCAGCGCCAGGGCTCCCAGCACCAGCGCGCCAACACGCTCCGGACGGATCATCTCGGTTCCGGCTCCGTCGGCGGACGGTACCAGACGGACCCGGGTCGCGGCGGGTGTTTTGCCCGGCTGAAGCCGGCGTTCCTGGCCGGCGCTCCGAGCCCTATCCGATGAGTGCTTCGAGGCGCGCCGCGAGATTGGCCTTCGACTGGACTCCCACGATCTGACCGACCACCTCGCCCTTGTGGAAGAACAGCAGGGTCGGGATCGAGCGGACCCGGAACTTCTCGGCGATCCGGGGTTCGTCATCGACGTTCACCTTGCCGATCACGGCCCGGCCGTCGAAGTCTTCGGCCAGTTCCAGAATCGCCGGCGCGATCATGCGGCAGGGACCGCACCATTCGGCCCAGAAATCCACCAGGCTTGGCTGGTCGCCGCCCACCGCCGCGTCGAAATTCTCGCTCGTCAGTTCCAGCGCCTTGCCATCGGTCATGTTCGGGTTCACTCCGGGGAATGGGTCCGCCACTGGCGGTGTTCAGGGATCGGTTTCCATTCTAGCGGCTGGGGTTTCGCCCGCGGCCTTGGGCCATACTTAGCCGATCACGCGTCATGTCGCATCACCATCATCACGACGCGCTAACCCCTGGGCACGGTGGGAAAATGCCCTCGCGGCGGGCCCTGGGCGCGGCGCTGCTCTGCACGCTGACGATCGCGGTCGCGGAGTTCGTCGGCGGAATCATCGCCAACAGCCTCGCCCTGCAGGGCGACGCCGGGCACATGCTGAGCGACGCCGGCGCCCTCGGCGTTTCGTTCTTCGCTGCCTGGCTGGCCACCCGGCCGATGACCGCCCGCCGCACGTTCGGGTTCCACCGGGCCGAGGTGCTGGCGGCGCTGGTGAACTCGGTGTTCTTGTTGGGGATCGCCGGCTGGGTCGGCGTCCGCGCGGTGAGCCGGCTGGGTCATCCCGTCGAGGTCGCGGCCGTGCCGGTCCTGATCATCGCGACCATCGGGCTCGTGGTGAACCTCATCGCGCTCAAGATCCTCGGCCACCATCGGCAGGGCAACCTGAACATCCGGGGCGCCTTCCTGCACGTGCTCGGGGACACGCTCGGTTCGGTCGGGGTCATCGTCTCGGCCATCGTCATCCAGTTCACCGGGTGGACCACGGTGGACTCGCTCGCTTCACTGGGGATCGCCGGCCTGCTGGCGGTCTCGGGAGGCCGGCTCCTCCGCGACAGCGTTTCGGTGCTGATGCTCGCCACCCCGGCCAACGTGGACAGCGAAGCGGTGCGTTCCGGCCTGCTCTCCCTGCCCGGCGTCATCGGGATTCACGACCTGCACATCTGGACCGTGAACAGCGGCTTCGTCTCGCTCACCTGCCACGCCGACATCGAGGCCGACACCTCGACGGACGCGCTTCTCCGGAGCGCAACCCAGCTGCTGCGCGAGCGTTTCGGGATCCGGCACGTGACGATCCAGCCGGAGGTCACCCGGGTCCACGGAGACGGCGATTCGTGCCAGATCCTCGCGACCTGACGAGGGGACCGGCCGTCGTCGCCCTGGTGGCGGGTCTGCTCTGGTCAGCGCCCGGCGCCGGAGCCCAGATGACCCCGCTCCGCTACCCGGCGGTCGCGGGGGGACAGATCCGGGTCGAGAACTACCTGGTGCCCCGGGTCACGTCGTGGCCGGCGTACCCCGCCTGGTCGCCCGACGGAACCGAGATCGCATTCGCGCTCGACGGCCGGCTCTGGGTGCTGCCCGCGGCGGGCGGGGAGGCCCGTCAACTCACCGGCGGACCGGACGATCCGGCGGCGACCTACGACTTCGAGCCCGATTGGTCGCCCGACGGCCGCTTCGTCGTGTTTTCCCGCGACGTCGACGGCAACCTCGATATCTGGCGGGTGGGAAGCAGGGGAGGCATCCCCGAGCGCCTCACCAACCATCCCGCGATGGATTTCCACCCGCGCGCCGCAGCGGGCGGATCCGTCGTCTACTCGTCGGCCGAGTCAGGCAGCTTCGACATCCGAATGGTCGGTCCCGACGGATCGGACACCCTGGTCTGGGGTGGGGACTCCAACGAGACCCAGCCCGATCCCGGCCCGGAGTTCGGGCCGGGGCTGCCGGGCGGGTTCCTGGTGGCGGTCTCCAACCGGTCGGACTACCCGGGCACCGGGGGGATCTTCCGCATCGAAGGGCAGGGCGACTACCGGGAACTCCATGTCGAGGAGACCACTTTCCGGACCCGGCCGGCCGTGTCCCCCGACGGGAGCCTCATCGCCTTCGCGTCGGACATCCGGGGCAGCTACGACCTCTTCCTGCTGCCCGCGGACGGCGGCCTCCCCTTCCGGCTGACCCGCGACGACGACTGGGACGAGAAGGACCCGGCGTGGTCTCCCGACGGGCAGGAGCTCGTCTTCACCACGAATCGGAACGGGCGCCCGGAACTCGAGGTGATCGGCGTCCACGGCGGCGGCTCCCGGCCACTGCCGGTCACCGGGCTCGAGCGCGCCGGACCGGCGTGGGGCCGCCTGCGGATCGCGCTGAGCGACGCGGCCCGCGTGACCGTCGTCGGGGCCGACGGCAGGGCGTACGCCCCGCGCGGGGTCTTCCGGCGGATCGTTTCCTATACGGAGACCCATTACTTCCACGCCGCCGGCGAGTTCTCGCTGGAGTTGCCCCCGGGCCCGGCGACCGTCCGGATCAAGCGCGGGGTGGAGTACCGGCCCTGGGAACGCCGACTGGAGGTGCGGTCCGGAGCGGAGACTCGCGTAGAAGCGCAACTCGAGCGCTTCACGAACCTGCGCGAACGCGGCTGGATGTCCGGAGACACCCACGTGCATGACCTCCACGCCGGCGATCTCCGGATCACTCCCGCGGACCTCGTGGGGCAGGCGGAGGCCGAGGCGGTCGAGGTGATCTACGCGCTCATCCACGTGGACGGCTCGCGGACCATGGGGGACCCCGCCCGCTTCGTGGCCGGCCCGCACCCCGCTTCCACGGCGACCGTGTTCCTGCGCTACGGCCAGGAGTACCGGATGCCGTTCGGGCACCGGACCTTCCTGAATCCCGAACGGCTCTTCTATCCGCTCACGACCGGCGTCCGGGGCACCGCGCGCGAGGCGCCCTTCCCGCCGCTGTTCGAGTACATCCGGCGCCTGCGGGCCGAGCAGGGCGACCAGGTGGTCGCCGGGATGCCGCATCCCTACTTCGGCTATCTGGCGCAGGGAATCCGGTTCGACGGCGCCTCGCCTTCCGAGATCCCGCTCGACGCCGCGCTCGGGGTAGCCGACTTCTTCGACATCAACTGCATCCCCAGCTCGGAGACCGGCTCGGCGGCCATCTATGCGCGTCTGCTGAACGCCGGCTTCCGGCTCGCCGCCGCGGGCGGCTCGGACACCTTCTCGGACACCTCGCGCGATCCGCCGCTCGGCACCGGCCGGACCTACGTGCGCCTTCCGGAGGGCGCCGGCCCGGAAGACTGGCCGCTGGCCCTTCGCACCGGCCGGAGTTTCTCGACGAACGGGCCGCTCCTCGAGCTGGACGTGGACGGCCGGGGGATGGGCGACGAGATCGAGCGTGGGGGCCCCGCGCGGCTTCCGGTCCGGGCGCGCGCCGTCTCCGCGGTCCCCATGGAACGCCTCGTGGTGCTCGTGAACGGCGAGGTGTGGCGCGAGGCGACCGGCGACCCGGGCGCCGATCCCGCCGCCGGCTCGCCCTTCGAGCTCGAGATCGCCGGAGAACTCGACCTCGATGACAGCGCGTGGGTCGCGGTGCGCGCCGAGGGACCGAGATCCGTCTGGACCACCGACAGCTCGCTCTTTGCCCATTCCACCCCGGTGTACGTGCTGATCGACGGCCGCGAGATCGTGGTGGAGGCCGACCGGCGCTACCTCGAAACGATGATCGAGGACTTCGGAGTGGCCATGGCCCGACGGGACGACTGGCTGAACGAAGCCCAGCGGGAACTCGTCCTCGCCGGCGTGGAAGAGGGTCTTGTCCGGGTGCGCGCCCGGAAGCGGTAGGCAGTCCATCCAGGGCAACATGGCCGATGTGGCCATCGTCGGCGCGGGTCCGGCGGGCGCGCTCGCCGCCCGCCAGCTCGCGGTCTTCGGTCTCGACGTGGCGCTGGTGCGCGGGCCCCGGCGAAACCGGCAGCATCTGGGCGAAAGCCTGTCAGCCTCGGCGCCGCGACTGCTCGGGTCGTACGGCCTCGAGATTCCGGAGTCGGTCTACGCGCCCCGGCCGAACGACCATTTCGTCCGCTGGGGCGGGCGCGAAGACCGGATCGCCGCCCAACCGGAAGCGGGCGGCGGCGAGGGGCAGCGGCTGGTTCGTCGCGACCGCCTCGACGACTGGGCCGTGTCCGAGGCCAGCGCCGCCGGCGCGCGGGTGGTCGAAGGCTCGGCGACGCGAGACCCCGAGACCGGACGCGCGGCGCTCGTGATCCGGCGGCAAGGCGAGAATGACCGCCGCGTCACCGCCCGGGCGCTCATCGACGCCTCCGGCAGGAGCGGCGCGCTCACCCGCGAGGGAAGGGAGCGGCCGGAGTTCCGCACCACCGCGCTCACCGCGCACTTCGCCCCCGGAGAACGGGAGGGAACGGTGATCGAGGCGTTCTCCGACGGCTGGGTCTGGAGCGCCCCGGTGGTCGGCGGACGGCGTGACGTCACCGTGATGCTCGACACGGAGGGCGCCGGGACGCCGGAGGAACGCTACCGGCAGGCGCTGGATCGCGCGGACCTCGCCGGGTTCGTCACCGGCAGTCCCCTGACGCCGGTCCGCGCGGCCGACGTGACGCCGTACCGGCTGGGCTCCGCCGACCGGGCCGGAGACCCGCCGCTGATCGCCGTCGGCGACGCGGCAAGCGCCCTCGATCCCCTCTCGGGCCTCGGCGCCATGAAGGCGATGGACTCCGGCCTCACGGCGGCGGTGGTGGTGCGGACCGCGCTCGCGCGGCCGCCGGACGCCCGTCTGGCCCAAGCCTTCCACGCGACGAAGGAACGGGGGCTGGCCGTCGAGGCCGAGGAAAGGGTCGCCGGCTTCTACGCCGAGGAAGAGCGCTTCGCCGGCCGCGAGTTCTGGCGGCGCCGTTCCCGGAGGCCTGCGGCGCCGGCGCCTCGCCGGCGGCTCCCCGGAGACGGCCGCCTCACGCCGGCCCCGGGAGCCCGGATCGAGGCGCAGGGGGTGCTCAAGGGGGACTGGATCGTTCGCGCGGAGGTGGTGGTCCGGCCCGGCCGCGTCCGCCCCGCCCACAAGATCGCCGGAGTCACCCTCGCCGACCTTTTCCGGACCGCGGCGGCCACGGGCAGCATCCGCCGGACAATCGACGCGGTCCCGGCCCCGGAACCGGCGGTGCGCGCCGCGCTCTCCTGGCTGGTCGGCGAGGAGTTCCTGATCGACGGCGGTGCGAAGCCGGCTTCCGCCGCGGGCGCGACTTGAAGGACAATCCCACCTCCGGATTCTTCGAGGAGGTGATGATGGAACCCGAGAAACCTGCGCCCCGCCCGGCGTCGGCGGCGGAACCGATCGCGGTCATCGGGATGGCGTGCCGCTTCCCCGGCGCGCCGGACATCCCCTCCTTCTGGCGGCTTCTCGAGACGGGCGGCAACGCGGTCACCGAGGGTGTTCCGGGTTCGGGCGTGGGGCGGGTGGGGGAACTCCTCCCCGAGAGCGCCGCCGGCAACACGGCCTGCCGCTTCGGCGCCTTCGTCCCGGACATCGACCTGTTCGACAACCGGTTCTTCCGGATCTCGCCGGTGGAAGCCGAGTTGCTCGATCCCCAGCAGCGCATGATGCTGGAGGTCAGTTGGCAGGCCCTCGAGGACGCGGGGATCGATCCCGACCGGCTGAAGGGGAGCCGGACCGGTGTCTATGCCGGCATCAGCAACGACGAGTACCGCATGCTGGTGGTGGACGGGGAAAAACCCGCCGAAGCCGCGGGATGCCTCTACGCCCTCAGCGGCACGAACCTGAACGGCGCCGCCGGGCGCGTCTCCTTCGTGCTGGGAGTCATGGGGCCGGCGAAGGCGGTGGACGCCGCCTGCGCGTCGTCGCTCGTCTCGGTCCACGACGCGGTGGCGGACCTCCAGGCGGGAAAGGCGGACCTTGCGCTCGCCGGCGGCGTGCAGGCCATCCTGAACGGACGCATCTACGAACTCCGCGCCGATTCGATGATGCTGTCCCCCGACGGGCAGTGCAAGGCGTTCGACGCGTCCGCGAACGGCTACGTGCGCGGCGAGGGGTGCGGCGTCGTGGTGCTGAAGCGGCTCCGCGAGGCCGAGGCCGACGGGGACCCGATCTGGGGTGTGATCCACGGCGCCTCGGTGAATCACGGCGGCGCCAGCGTCGGCCTGACGGTACCCAACGAGCCCGCGCTCGTCCGGGTCATGGACGAGGCGCTGTCCGACGCGGGCGTCGCCCCGGCCGAGGTGGACTACATCGAGGCTCACGGGACGGGGACCACGGTCGGCGACCCGATCGAAATCAACGCGGTGGCGGCGGTCTACGCGAGGGAGCGTCAAGCCGAACATCCGCTGCTCGTCGGCTCCGTCAAGACCAACCTCGGTCACCTGGAGTCGGCGGCCGGCATCGCGGGGCTCATCAAGGCGGTGCTCGTGGTGCAGCGGGGAGTGATTCCCCGGCACCTGCATTTCAACGACCCCAACCCGAGCCTCGACTGGGAACGGCTCCCGATCCGGGTGACCTCGGAGATGACGGACTGGCCCCGCCGGAACGGCCGGCCCCGTTTCGCAGGAGTGAACTCCTTCGGGATCTCCGGGACGAACTCCCACCTGATCGTCGGGGAGTACCCCGGCGCCGGGCACCGGCCGCAACCGGGCAGCCCGCTCGCCGGATCCACCCGGCCGGTCACGGTTGGTGACCTGCCGCAGCCCGGCGAGGGTTTCCGCGCGCGCAGAACGCGGGTCCTGCCGATCTCGGCGAAGACCGCGGGCGCCCTCGGGGAGCTGACGGGCCGCTACCTCGAATGGCTCGACCAGCTCGGGGACGGGGATGCCGCGGACAACCGGCTCGCGGACATGGCGTGGACGGCGGGCATCGGCCGCAGCCATTTCGATCACCGGGCGGCGCTCGTCTTCGCAGACGCCGCATCCCTCGGAGAGCAGCTCCGCGCGCTGGCAGACGCCGGCGGCGGGGTGGAGCCGGGCGCCAGGGCCAGGGTGGCGTTCGCCTACACGGGCCAGGGAAGCCAGTGGGCCGGCATGGGGGAGGCGCTCTACGAGCATGAGCCGGTAGTGCGCTCGGTGCTCGACCGCTGTGAGGCGGCGTTCAGGGAGGCGCGGGGGGGCTCGCTTCTCGACGTGATGTTCGGGCGCGACCCCGGGGACGCGGACCTCGGCGACACCGCCTGGGAACAGCCGGCGCTCTACGCGCTCGAGTGCGCGCTGACGGCGCTCTGGGCGAGCGTCGGGATCCGTCCCGCCGTGGTGATGGGACACAGCGTCGGGGAGATCGCGGCCGCGCGGACGGCGGGAGTGTTCTCGCTCGAGACGGGAATGCGGTTTGCCGCCGCGCGGGGGACGTTGCTGTCCGGAACCGCCCCGGGCGCCATGGCGGCGGCCTTCGCTCCGGCGGAACGGGTCGCGGCGGCGGTCGCCGGTTGGAACGCGGCGTCTTCCGAGCCGCCCGTGAACATCTCGGCGGACAACGGCGCCCACCAGGTGGTAAGCGGGCCGGAGTCCGGGATCGAAGGCGTTTCGAAACGGCTCCAGGAAGACGGGGTCCGGGTCCGGCGGCTCAACACGACCCGCGCGTTCCACAGCGCGCTCGTGGAGCCGGCGCTCCCGGAGCTCGCGGCCGTCCTCGACGACGCGGAGATCGCGAGCCCCACCGTCACGCTGGTGAGCAACTTGACCGGCCGACCCGTCGGGCCCGGCGATGCGCTGGACGGCGCCTACTGGCGACGCCACGCCCGCGAGCCGGTGGCGTTCGCGCAGGGCGTGAGCGCGCTCGCCGGACTCGGTGTGGACCTGGTGGTGGAGATCGGCCCGCGCCCGGTGCTCGCCCCCATGGTGATGTCCGCGTGGCCGGCGTCGGCGGCCGCCCAGGCGCCGGCGGTGATCGCGAGCCAGCGGGCGCCGTCCGGCGACGAAGCGGCCGCAGGTCACGCACACTTCGTCAAGGGAGTCGCGGAGGCCTACGAAGCCGGCCTCCAGGTGTGTTTCGAGGGTCTCTTCACGGGCGAGGAGCGGCGGCGCCTCTCCGTGCCCGGCTATCCGTTCCAGCGCGAGCGGTACTGGCTCAAGGCGCCGAAGCGCCGGCGCCAGGCCGCGGGCAACCCCCTGCTGGGGGTCCGGCACGAGTCCGCGCGCGGCGAGATCACCTTCGAGACGGAAGTGTTCCCCTCCGAGCCGGCCTGGCTGAACGACCACCGGGTGTTCGAACGGCTGATCGCGCCGGGGGCGCTCTCCGGGGCGATGGCGATGGCGGCGTCGCTGGCCGAGGGCGGCGGACCCGTCGCCCTCGAGGACATGCAACTGCACAACCCGCTGGTCTTCCCGGAGTCCAAGGCCGATGGCGGAGCGGACGAGGCGGGCCGGAAACTGCAGGTCGCGCTCGACCCGCCCGAGGCGGGGACGCCGCGCCGCGTCCAGGTCTTCAGCAAGGGGTCCGAGGGTGAGTGGACCCTGCATCTCGAGGGCCGGATCTCGCCGAACCCGGGGCCTCCGGAGGCCGGCGGACGGGCTGACCTGGAGGCCCTGAAGGCCACGCTGGCGCCGGGGGACGTGGGCGCCTACTACCGGGCGCGATCGGCCACCGGGATCGATCTCGGTCCGTCGTTCCGCACGCTGGAACGCGTATGGTGCCGCCCCGGCGAGGCGCTCGCCGAGGTGTCCTTCCCGGAGGGGCTCGGCCGGAACGAACTGGAGATCCATCCGCTGGTGCTGGATGGATGCTTCCAGACGGTCGGCGTCGCGCGGCTGGCCGGCGGAGCGGACGAGGCCACCTACCTGCCGTTCGGCTGGGACCGCGTCTGGCTCACCGGGCGGCTCCCGGACCGGGTGATCTGCCACGTCCGCATGAACGAGGCCGCCCCCGACTCCGCGACGGACGCGGCCGAGCCTCCGGAGGTGCTGAGCGGGGAGATCCGGATCTACGACCCGGACGGCGTGCTGCTCGGCGGGTTGAGCGGCTACGCGGTGAAGCGGGCCACCCGGGAGGCGCTGCTCTCGGCGGTCGAGGGCGTGGACGAGCTGCTCTACGAGGTGGTCTGGAGGGACCGTGCGCTCCCGCCGGGGATCTCCCCGGCGGACTTTCTCCCGAGCCCGGAAACGGTCGCCGCGGGCCAGCAGCTACTGTCCGGATACCTGACGGCCGAGGGGGTCGCTCCCCGGGACCGCAACGGCCTGCTGGAGGACCTCGAGCGATGGTCGCGGTCCCGGGCGCTCGCGACGCTGGAGGAACTGGGCTTCCGGCGGGAGGCCGGCGCGACGGTGGACCCGGAGGCCCTGCGCGAGGAACTGAACGTCCTCCCCGAGCACCGGCGGGTGTTCCGCCGGATGCTCGAGATGCTGGCCAAGTCCGGCGTCCTGGCAGAGGCGGGGGACGGATTCACGGTAACCGTGGGATCCGGGGATCCGTTGCCGGAGCACCTGCCGCGGGATCTGGACGCGTTCGCGGACCGGATGGTGGAGCGGTATCCCCACGGGGTCACCGAAGTCGGCCTGTTCCGGCGGTGCGGCGGCGCGCTCGGAGCGGCGCTCCGCGGTGAGGCGGACCCGCTGACGCTGCTCTTCAGCAGCGGAGACCCGACCCCGGCAGACCTGTACCTGAAGGCGCCGGTGGCGCGCGCCGCGAACAAGATGCTGCGGGACGCGGTGCGGGCGCTCCTGGCGGGGAACCCCGAGGGACGCCGGCTGCGGGTGGTCGAGGTCGGGGCGGGAACGGGCTCGGCGACCACCTACATCCTGCCGGAACTCCCCGAAGGGCAGTTCCTCTACACCTACACCGATATCTCCGCCGGATTCTTCGCGGAGGCGGAGTCGAACTTCGGAGACGCCGGCGGGTGCATCGAGTACCGCCCGCTGGACGTCGAGAAGGATCCCATCGCCCAGGGCTTCGAGCGGCACGGCTACGACCTGCTCATCGCGTCCAACGTCCTCCACGCCACGCGGGATCTGCCGGAGACGCTGAGGCACTGCCTCGACCTGCTCGCCCCCTCGGGAACGCTGGTCGCCCTCGAGAACCTCAGCGGCCTCGGCTGGATGGACCTGACCTTCGGGCAACTCGACGGCTGGTGGCGGTTCGCCGACGACTACCGCCCGCACCACGCGCTGGCGAGCCCGGCGGTGTGGCGGCAGGCCCTCGGGGACGCGGGCTTCACCGGAGCGGAAGTCCTGGGTGTGGACGAGTCGGACGCGTCCGCGACGCCCGACAAGGGCGTGATCGTGGCGCAGGGGCCCTCGGAGGTGAAGGAGCCGCGCGGCAGCTGGGTCCTGACCGGCGACCCCGACGGCCTCGGAGGCGCGCTGGCGGCGGACCTGGCGGCGCGCAACCAGACGGTCGTGTTCGCGAACGGCGCCGCACCCGGGGACCATGCGCCGCCGGACGGGCCCGGGGTCTTCAGCGCCGCGGTGGAACCGGAGCGGCGCGAGTCGTGGGGATCGCTCATCGGGAAGCTGCCCGACGACGCACCGTTCAGCGGCGCGGTCCACCTCGCCTCCCTGGAGGGTCACGGGACCGCGGCCACCACCGCGGAAGTCGCCGAGGACGTCCGGCGCGCGACGGCGAGCGCGCTGGCGCTCACCCAGGCGGTCGCCGATGCGGACCTGACGCCCGCGAAGGGGATGTGGTTCATCACCCGGGGCGCCCAGGTGCTCGAACGCGAGACCGGCGGGGAGATCGCCGGCGCCACCCTCTGGGGCTTCGGCAAGGCGGTGGTCCGGGAAGCGCCGCACCTCCAGGCGCGGATGCTGGACCTCGATCCGGCGCCGCTGGCTCCCGGGCCCGACCTCCCGAACGAACTCCTCTATCCCGACCCGGAGAACCACCTCGCCTACCGGCGCGGCGCCCGTCGGGTGGCGCGGCTGGTCCGGGCGGGCGCCGAGGTGGAGCGCCTCACGCTGCCCGAGGATCCGGAGTGGGCGCTCGCGCCCGACCCCGAGGGGATCTTCGAGAAGCCGTACGTCCAGCCGCTGCCGGCGCCGCCGCTCGCACCGCGGGAAGTGCGGGTCGGCGTCGAGGCCGCCGGGCTCAACTTCTGGGACGTGTTCCGCTCGCTCGGCTTCATCCCGGAGGGGAACCTCGGCCGGGAGATGTGCGGCCGCATCCTCGAGGTGGGTTCCGAGGTTTCCCGGGTCTCGGTGGGTGACCCGGTCGTCGGGCTGGGCTTCGGCGCGTTCGCGGCGGCGATGGTGACCCACGAGGAACTCGTGGCGCCCGCCCCGCCGGGCTTCTCCGTCACCGGGCTCGCCACCGTGCCGAGCGCGTTCGTCTCGGCGGCGCTGTCCTTCGAGTTCACGGGCCTGGAGCCGGGTGAACGGGTGCTGATCCACGCCGGCGCGGGCGGGGTCGGACTGGCGGCCATCCAGTGGGTGCAGGCCGCCGGCGCGGAGGTCTTCGCCACCGCCAGCGCGCCGAAGCAGGCCTATCTCCGTTCGCTGGGCGTAGAGCACGTGTTCGACAGCCGCCAGACGGCGTTCGGGAACGAGATCCGCGAAGCCACCGGTGGCGCCGGCGTGGACGTCGTGCTGAACAGCCTCACCGGTGAGGGTTTCATCGAGGCGAGCCTCTCCTGTCTCCGGCGGGGGGGCCGCTTCGTGGAAATGGCCCGGCGGGACATCCTGAGCGAGGAGGAGATGGCGGCGGTGCGTCCCGATGTCCCGTACCACATCCTCGAACTCGACGTCCTGAAGAAGACCGATCCGGAGAAGGTCGGGAAAGTCTTCCGCGACGTCATGGCGCGGGTGGCGGCGGGAGAGCTGCAACCCATCGTCCACAGCCGGTGGCCGCTGGCCGAAGCGGGCGCCGCGCTCGGGTTCATGCGGTCCGCGCGCCACCTCGGCAAGATCGTGGTGACCGCTCCGCCGCTCCGGCAGGGGCGGCTGCGGCCGGACCGGACCTACCTGGTGACCGGGGGCCTGGGCGGGATCGGCTGCGCCGTGGCCGAGTGGCTCGCGGACCGGGGGGCAGGGACCATCGTGCTGAACGGACGCCGCGAGCCGGACCCGGCGGCGGAGGAAATCATCGGGGCGCTCCGGGAACGCGGGGTGCAGGTCGAGGTGGAGCTTGCGGACGTATCCGATTCCGAGGCCGTGGACCGGATGCTGGCGCGCCTGGACCGGGACCTCCCACCGCTCGGCGGGGTGATCCACAGCGTCGGGGTGCTGTCCGACGCCGCGCTCACCAACCAGAACTGGGAGAGCTTCGAGACGGTGCTCTCGCCCAAGATCCGGGGCGCCTGGCACCTCCACCGCGCCACCCTGGACCGCGACCTCGACCTCTTCATCCTCTTCTCGAGCCGGGTCGGCGTCATGGGGAATCCCGGCCAGGCGAACCACGCCGCCGCCAACGCTTTCCTCGACCAGCTCGCCGGCCACCGCCGCGCGCTCGGGCTCGCCGGCCAGGCGATCGCCTGGGGGGCCTGGTCCGAGATCGGCGAGGCCGCCGAGCAGCGGGGGAGGATCGAACGGCAGCGCGCGGCGCTCGGCGGGCGTTGGTTCACCCCCGAGCAGGGCATCCGGGCGCTCGACCGGCTGGTGCGGCAGGACGTCACCCACTCCGTGGTCATGGCGATGGACTGGGGCGTCTTCGAGGAGGCGGTCCAGGACCGGCCGCCGCTGGTGGAGGACCTCCTTTCCAGCGCCTCCGAGCCGGAAGACGAGTCGTCCTCGTCCTCCGAGGACGTGCTGACCCGGCTCCGCGGACCGCTCGGCAGGGAGCGGCAGGACCTGCTGGTCACGTTCCTCCAGGGGGAAGTGCAGGCGGTGTTGCGGCTTTCCTCCGCACCGTCGCCGACGGTCGGGTTCTTCGACCTCGGCATGGACTCGCTGATGGCGGTCGAGTTCCGGAACCGGCTGAACCGGGCGTTCTCCGGCGTCTATACGGCTCCCAACACCGTGGTCTTCGACTATCCGGACATCGCCAGGCTCGCCGCCCACCTCGACGAGGAACTGGGCGAGGTGAGCGAGGCGCCGGCCGCCGCACCCGAGCCCGAGTCCAGATCCGCTCCGTTCGCCGTTTCGGTACCGGCGCCGGTCCCGGCCGCACCGCAAGAAGTGGCGGCGGCGGCGGACGGCATCGCCATCGTCGGGATGGCGTGCCGCTTCCCCGGCGCTCCCGACCTGGAGACCTTCTGGCGCCAGTTGGAGGCGGGAGTGGAGGCCGTCTTCGACGGGCGGCCGGACGGCGGGTCGTGGACCGGCGTCGCCGGAGACCCGGCAGGCGCGGACGACGGCACGCGGCGCGGCGGATTCATCGAAGGGGTCGACTTGTTCGACGCTCGTTTCTTCGGAATCACCCCGATCGGGGCGTGGACCATGGACCCGCAGCACCGGCTTCTGCTGGAGACGAGCTGGCGCGCACTCGAAGATGCGGGTCTGGATCCGGAGGCGCTGCGCGGCACCGGCACCGGCGTCTACGCCGGGGTCGCTTCCAGCGAGTACCGGGACCTGATGCTGGATGCCGGCGAGAACGTGAGCTATCTCGGTACCGCGGCGAGCATGGCGGTGGGGACGGTCTCGTTCCGGCTGGGTTTCACGGGGCCGGCGATGGCGGTCGAACTCAACTGCGCATCCGCCCTGGTCGCCGTGCACCACGCGGTCACGGCCCTCCACACCGGCGAGGTGGACCTGGCGCTCGCCGGCGGCGTGAACGCCATCCTCTCACCCGGCAAGACGAGTGAGATGGTGGCGCTCAGCATGCTCTCGCCGACGGGACGGTGCCGGGCCTTCGACGCCGCCGCCGACGGCTTCCCGCGGGGCGAGGGTTGCGGGATGTTGGCGCTCAAACGGCTCGCCGAAGCGGAAGCCGACGGCGACCGGATCTGGGGGGTCATCCGCGGATCGGCGGTCAACCAGAGCGGGGCGAGCGCCGGCCCAACGGTGCCGAACGGCGTAGCCCAGCAGGCGGTGATGGAGGCCGCGCTGGCGCGCGCGGGGATCGCTGCCGCGGAGGTGGACTACCTCGAGGCCCACGGGAACGGCTCCGTGATGGGCGACCCCATCGAAGTGCAGGCGGCGGCGTCGGTGTACGGCAAGGGTCGCGCGTCCGACCGACCGCTGCTGATCGGCTCGGTGAAGACGAACGTCGGCCACCTGGAGACGGCGGCGGGGGTGGCGGCGCTCATCAAGACCGCGCTCGCCATGAACCGGGGAGTGATCCCGCCGCACCTGCACTTCGAGAACCCGACCCCGGTGGTTGACTGGGACCGCCTGCCCGTCCGGGTGACTTCCGAAACGACGCCGTGGCCCGCCCACCCCGGTCGGCCCGCGCGGGCGGCGGTCAGCGCGTTCGGGGTCTCGGGGGCGAACGCGCACGCTGTCGTGGAGAGCCACGGAACTCCGGACGGGATCCCGGCTGGCGGCGGGGTGCCGGTCGCCGTTGCGATGCCGGAAACGCTTGCCGGCCTGGAGCCGGCCGCCGAGGTCCCGGGCCCCCGGGAGGTGCGCTTCCTGCCGCTTTCGGCCAAGTCGGAGGCCGGCCTCGGGGAACTCGCCCGGTCCTGTCTGGATTGGCTCGACGAGCACGCGGGTGAAATCTCTTCCGGGAACGGTGCCGATCCCCTGCTGGCGGACCTGGCGTGGACGGCGGGAGTGGGCCGAAGCCATTTCGACGTCCGCCGAGGCGTCGTGTTCCGCAGCGCCGAGACGCTGAGGGAGGGCCTGGCCTCGCTCGCCGGGCCGGATGCAGTCCGGGTAACGGAATCGGCGCCGCAGGCACCGAGGAAGATCGCATTCGCTTATTCCGGAGAGGCCGGCCCCTGGCTTCCGGCGACGGAGCCGCTCTACGGGAGCGAGCCGGTGTTCCGCGCGGTACTGGATCGCTGCGAGGAAGTGTTCCGGGAGGAGCGGGGCACGTCCCTCCTCGATGCGCTGTTCGAGAGCGAACCTGCGCGGCTCGGATCGCCGGAATGGTCCGGACCGGCGCTCTACGCGGTGCAGTGCGCACTGACCGCACTCTGGTCAAGCATCGGCATCGGGCCGCAGGCGGCAAACGGGCAGGACGTCGGCGCACTCGCCGCCGCGCAGGCGACAGGAGCCCTGGATCTCGAGGACGGCCTGCGACGAGCCGTCCTTGGAGAGGCGCCGTCAAGCGCCGGAAGCGCGAATCCGGACTTCCTCGGCGGCAGTGAGTTCGTGATGGAGATCGGTCCGGGGGCCGCCGGGGGTTTCGTCGCCGCCGTGGCCGAGGCTTACGAGTCCGGCCTCGAAATCAACTTCGAGGGGCTGTTCGCCGGGGAAACCAGGCGGCGCATCTCGCTGCCCGGCTATCCCTTCGAACGCCGGCGCTACTGGATTCCGGCGTCGCGCTCGCGGGTGATGAAGTCGGGTTGACCGCGCGTCAGTAGAGACACTGAAGCCGGACGAAGTCGCGGGTTGCGGCGGCGCAGGCCGCGGGGTTCTCGAGCGGCAGGAAGTGGGTGGCCTCCGGAATGAAGTCGTAGTCCACGGTAAGCACGTGGGTCATGTCGAAGGTGGGAAGGTAGGAATAGGGCAGGGTCGGATCGGCCCCGACCACCTTGGTCGGACAGGCGAGCGCGTCGAAGTCCACCAGAGCGGCGAATGCCCGCACGTAGTCAACGATCTGCGCCTCGTACGCCTTCGGGCAGCGAAGCTCGAAGTCCTCTCCACCCGTTGTCTTCCGGAGTGTCGTGCGCGCCATGAGTTCGTGCACGCCGGGTACAACCCGGGTGAACGCCGGCGTCAGCCGCAGGGCATCCACGTAGTCCGCCTCCGACCGGAACCGGTCGGTCCGGCGCCGGGTCATCGCCGCGGTCATCTCGGCGGCGGCGTCGAACTGCAGCTGGCTGCGGCCCGGTTTGCACACCGGCGGATCGAAGAGGACCCGCCCGGCGTAGCTGTGACTGCCGTCGGACGACATGAGCGACGTCAGGGCCGAGAACGAATGGAAGATCCCGACGATGGGTTTGGACCCGCAGTCACGCTCGATGGCTTCGAGGATGAGGTCGTGGTCGCGGATCAGAGTCGGCAGAGTGTGCGAAGCCTGCGGGCCGACGCTGTTCCAACCGTGGTTCCGCAGGTCGTAGAGGAACAGGTCGAAGTCCGCCGCCAGTAGCGACCAGAACGGGTAGTAGAGATCGATCGCCAGACCGTTCCCGTGGCTCAGGACGAGCCGCGGCCCCTCCGGATTTCCGTGGCGGCGGAGAACGGTGCACGTGTCCGCGTCGAGGCGCACCTCCAGTACGGAAGCGGGCTCGGGAACCTCCCAAGCCCTTTCCGAAGTCATGGGGCGGCACCCGCTCGCGGCAGCCCCGGCCGGGGGCTGCGCCGCGCTGCCGGCCCGGCGCGGCGCCGGGCCCCGCGTCGCCTCAGCCGGAGTGCTTGTCCACGAGGGCGCCAATCCCCCGCAGCGTCGTGCACCCGGCGCAATCGCCGGCAGTCAGCGAGAGGCCGAAGTCGTTGTTGACCACCTTCATGAACGAAACGGCGTCCACCGAGGAGACTCCGGAGTCGGCAAATTGCTTGTCGAGGTCCGGAACCCGGCCGAGACCAAGGTGTTCTTGGGCAAGTTGCGCGAGACGCTGTTCGGTTGCAGTCATGAGGGGTCCTCCAAAGGCCGTGCATTATTCCACACGCATCGGCGACGGATCACACGATCTTTTCCGGGACTGGCGAGGCCGAGAGGTCACGCCTACGCGGACATGCCGCGCGCCGCGATCGGCCAGACGGCTTCCACGAGGCCGCCGCGGACCGCGTACAACCGGTCGTAGAGGTTCACCACCGGATCGCAGTGGGAGACGATGAGTTCCAGCTTGTCGCCGACCTTGTAGATCCGGCTCGGGTCCTCGTAGCGGAGCGTGCCGAACTCGTCCGATCCCGAGGTGTAGCTCATCCCGCTCTCGCCCTTCACGATCGCCCAGGGCCGGTTGATGGTGCACGCCTTGGCGCCGGCGTCGGTGGTGGCGCGGCCCTCGTACTGTGCGTTGAGGACGGTCGCGAGGATCGTCAGGGACGGCTGGAAATCGGTATAGACGTCCGGGTCGGTGGCGCCGCCGATCTCCAGGTACTGGGCGTCCATGAAAACGTAGCTCCCGACCTGGACATCGGTCAGGCCGGGGGTCTCGTGGTCGATGTTGTAGCTGCCGGTGCCGCCGCCGCTGAAGATGCCGGTGTCCAGTCCCGAAGCGCGCATCCGCTCGCAGGTATCGGCGGCCGCCGCCAGCCGTTCGAGCGTCTGCGCCCTGCGCTTCTCGAAGCCCTTGACGTGCTGCGAGCCGCCGTCGTAGCACAGGATCCCGCGCAGCGTGAGGCCGGGAAGCCGGTCCACGAGCTGCGCCAGCCGGAGCGCCGGTTCTCCCGGCGTGATCCCGGTCCGGTGGCCCCCCGGATCCACGTCCACCGTGACGTCGGCGTCGATGCCGGCGGCCACCGCCGCTTCCGAGAGGGCGCGCGCGTTCTCTTCGGTGTCCGTCGTCTGGATGAAACCCGGGCACTGCTTCCGGAGCCCCATCGCCCGCCGGATCTTGAACGGGGTCACATTGCTCGTCGTCAGGAGCAGCCGGTCGACCCCATGGTCGAAAAGAGCCTGCGCCTCGCTCACCTTGGCGACCGAAATCCCGAGCGCCCCGGCGTCGAGCTGCATCCGGGCGATCGCCGGACACTTGTGGGTCTTGGCGTGGGGACGGGGGGCGATGCCGTTCGCGGCGGTGGTCCGGGCCATGGTGGCGACGTTCGCCTCGAGGGCGTCGAGGTCCACGAGGAGCGCCGGGGTGTCCAGATCCCACATGGAGATCCCGAACTCCGCGACTTCGCGGCCGTCGGCGCGCGCCTCGATCTCGGAGCCGGTCAGACCTTTCGCGCCTCGAGGTGACAACACGGCCGCGGAGGCGCCCGCGGCGCCCAGGAAACTGCGTCGGGACAGGGCATTCATCATCCGGCGTTTGTACCACCCCCCGGTGGCGCGGGCGACCGGGAACCCATACACTGGCTCGCCGCATGCGAGCCGCTATCGCGATTGCCGCCGTTTCGCTCGCCGGGCTTTCCGGCGCCGCGGAAGCGGAAGACGGCATCCCGGTAAAAAGCCCGCTCGTCGAGGCGGCGTGCGGCAGTTGCCACGCGACCGACGACGCCGGCCGGATGTCCCGGATCTCCTGGCAGCGGAAGTCGGCCGAAGGCTGGCAGATCACGGTGATCCGCATGATCCGCACCGGCAACATCAGCCTCAGCGCCGAAGAGGCGCGGGATGTGGTCCGCTACCTCACGGACAACCATGGCCTCGCTCCCGAAGAGGAGCGTCCCTACTTCTATCTCGCGGAACAGCGGCCCCACCAGGAGACTTTCGCAGAGGACGAGGCGCTGCTCCAGGAGACCTGCTCGCGCTGCCACCTCACCGCCCGCTTCCGCACCCAGCGTCGCACCGCCGAGGAATGGGACCTCCTCAAGGGGATGCACGTCGGCTACTTCCCCACGATCGAGGGCCAGACCTTCCGGGGGGAAGCGCCCGAGGAGGGCTGGGCCGTCGACCAGGTGCTCGACCAGCTCAAGGAGAAGTACCCCTTCGAGACCACGGCCTGGCGGTCCTACCGCGCCAAGGGACCGGGCCCCGGTATCGCGGGACGCTGGTTCTTCCGGGGCTCCCAGCCGGGAAGCGGGCCGATCGGCGGCATCGTCGAGTTCCGGCCGGACGACGAATCCGAAGGGAACTACGGCTACGAGGCGAACCTGGTCCACGCCGACGGCGCCGCCGAGCGGCGGTTGGGCGCCGGAGTGCTGTACGGCGGGTTCTCGTTCCGCGGCCGGGCCCAGGGAGACCGTCTGGAGCAGCGCCGCGCGGCGCTCATGCTCTCTGACGACGGCCAGACGCTCACCGGCCGGCTCTTCAGCGGACGTTTCGGAGAGGACGGACTGGACGTCACGCTCACCCGTGCGGCGGCCGGCGCCCAGCTCGCCGCCGCCTGGCCGCCAGCCGGACGGACGGGAACCACTGCCGCCGGGGTTCGGATCCTGGGGGCCGGCTTCGGCGAGGACGCGGCGGGTTCCCTCGACTTCGGGGCCGGCGTCACGGTCGAAAACGCCCGGCGGGTGTCCGAAATGGAACTGCTGGTGGACCTGCGAATCGATGAGGCGGCCCCGCTCGGCTACCGCGATGTCTCCGCCGGCGGCATCCGCCTGGTGGACGGATTCGCGGTCCACGACGGCGTGGACTACATCCGCGTCTCGCCCGAGATGGCGCTTTCCCGGGTCGGTGGGGCGGTTGCCCCGAAGCAGTTCGTCCAGTTCGAGGCGAGCGGCTGGCACCGGGGACCCGACGACGAACCGCTCACCGGCGACGACCTGGCACTCGGGCCGGTCGAGGTCACCTGGACCACCGAGGAGTACTACATCCGCGACGAAGACGCCGACACCCGCTTCGTGGGGAACATCGACGAACGCGGCCTGTTCACGCCGGGGCTCGACGGCCCCAACCCGGAGCGCGAACTGATGGCCGACAACATGGGAGACGTCTGGGTCGTGGCCGAACACCAGGACCCGGTCAGCGGCGAGACGCTCCGCGACCGGGCTCGTCTGGTGGTGTCTCCCCCCGTCTTCCTCTACTGGGACCTGTTCCCGCAGCGCGCCGAACCGTGACCGTCCCCGACACCGCCCCGACCCTCGTCGAAGCGACCCAGATGCACCGATTTTCCGGCGGCGAGCGGCGTTACGCCTTCCTGGTGCCGTCCTCGATGATCTTCGAGCTGGACGAGACGAGTGAGCGGGTGCTGGACCGCCTCGCCTCGGGACCGAAGCCTCCGACGGAGGTCGTCGAGTCGGCAGAGGAGGAAGCCGCGCTGCGCGAGCTGGCCGGCGTTGGCGCGGTCGCCCGCCAGGGCGCGCCGCTCATTCCGATCGGGGGCCTCCAGGAAGTCGACGGCCCACCGCCGATCCGGACCGTGGTGCTCAACGTCACCAACTCGTGCAACCTGGCCTGCCGCTACTGCTACGAGTACGGCGACGACCGGATCGCCGAAGCGGAGGTTCCGCTGGCCATGACCGAGGAAGTCGCCCGCCAGTCGGTGGACCGGCTGATCGCCGATTCCGGGGAGGCGAGGGACCTCCAGGTCACCTTCTTCGGCGGGGAGACGCTGCTCAACTGGCGGGTGATCCGTCCGACGGTCGAATACGCCCGGGAGCAGGCTCAGCAAGCCGGCAAGCGGGTGGACTTCAGCCTCACGACCAATGCCACCCTGCTCACCCGCGAGGTCTCGCAGTGGATCGCCGACAACGGGATCGGGGTCACGATCTCGGTGGACGGGGACAAGCAGTTTCAGGACTCCATGCGGGTCTACCAGAGCGGGATGGGCAGCTATGACGTCATCGCCCCCCGCATTGCCGAGTTCCTGAAGCTGCAGAAACGGCCGGTCGGCGCCCGGGTGACCGTCACCTCAAAAAACCTCGACGTGCCCCGCATCTTCGAGCACCTCATGGGGCTCGGGTTCTACGAGGTCGGCTTCGCCCCGGTGACCTCGTCTCCCGATCAGGACTACGCCCTCGGCGAAGAAGGATTCGACGAGCTGCTCGACCAGTTCCGGGATCTCGCCGACGACTACGTGGAGGCAGCCACCGAGGGCCGCTATCTCGGCTTCTCCAACCTCAGCGACCTGCTCGGTGAAATCCACGAGGGCGTGAGCAAGGCCTATCCCTGCGGCGCCGGACTGGGCCTGGTTGGTGTCGCCCCCGGCGGCGAGGTCGGCCTCTGCCACCGGTTCGCCGGATCCGGCGACCACGATCTCGGCCACGTGGCCACCGGAATCGACGACGAAAAGCGGGCCGAGCACCTACAGAAGGCGCACATCGACGCCCGCACCGACTGCAGCCAGTGCTGGGTCCGCAGCCTCTGCTCGGGGGGCTGCTACCACGAGGCCCAGGTCCGCTACGGCGACCGCTTCCGCCCCAACCTCCACTATTGCGACTGGATCCGCGACTGGACGGCGCTCGGCCTCTCGGCGTACGGGCGTATCCTTGACCGGAATCCCCGCTTCCTGACCCGCTTCGAGGGCATGGTCCGGGTCGAGAGCCCGACTCCCTAGGAGGGCCGACCGATGAAACACCTCTCCCCCAAGAACCTCAAGGCGCGCTTCGCCACCGAGTGGCTGGAAGGCGGCGGGGCGGCGCGGGCCACCGCCGACGACCCGAATCCGCACTACCCGTCGGGCTGCACCACCATCTTCTCGCCGGGCTGGGAGGTGGACTCCACCGGCGGTACCGCCGCGCTCTGCCAGCCGATGGAGCGGGACCTCTACGACTGCTACAAGACCTGCTACTGGCCCGCCCAGGTGCCCGACTACCTCAACAACAGCCCCGACTGGCACAAGAACTGTGCGGCCGCCGTTCAGGACTGGCGGGAGATCGATCTGGTCTTTCCATGAGGCGCAGCTCCCCGGAGTTCGCAGTCCCGATCCCGAGTTCCAGTCCATGATCCGGCGGCTCCTCCTCGCGCCCGGGATCGCTCTGCTCGTCGCCGGGACCGCGAGCGGCCAGGACGCGGACCGGTTCCTGGCAGGCATCTGGCCAGACGAACTCATCGCCTTCGACCAGGAGACCCTCACGTTCGAAAAGGTCGGGAACCTGAGGCACGGCGCCGCCACCAACAACAACTGGACCGCCGACGGCCGTTACCTCGCCATCGTGACCGGCCGGATGGAGACGGTCGAGGTGTTCGACGCCGCCGAGATGGCGGTCGTGGACGACTTCCGGCTCAGCACGGTGGGTACCCGCATCCGCTTCATGAGCGCGACCCCGGGGCCAGGCGCCCGGCGGGTCTACCTGGTCCCCGTCGTGGTGGACCTCGAGCCGGACCGCTTCATCCACAAGACGCCGTCGGAGATCTGGGTGTACGACCGCGAAGCGCGCGAGGTCACCCACCGGATCCCGCTCGGCGGCGCCGACGACTGGCGTCCCAACATCTACTTCAGCCCCGACGGCGCTTCGGTGTTCCTGGTGAACGATCAGATCGTGGAACTCGACGCCGAAACGTTCGAGGAAACGGACCGGATCGCACTGGACCGGCCGCTCGCTCCCGGCTACGGCGGCGTCCGCGGCCATTCGCTCGACGAGGTGGAACCAGGCCGCCTCTTCGGGGTCTACCGCACCGTGGAACCCCGCCAGGGGATGGAACTCTTCGGCCTGCTGGAGATCCGGCTGCCGGAAAAGACGTTCAGCCACTACGAGGTGGGGCCCCAGATGCGGCTCGCCCGTTTCGCGCTCTCGCCCGACGGCAAGCGCGGCTATGCCGGGCTCAACGACGCGGCGGTGATCGACATGGAGAGCCGGCAGGTCATCCTGCGCAAGAAGGGCTTCGAGCGGGGCCGCACCAACATCTCGATGATCGTCTCGGCGGACGGGAGGCGCCTCTTCGTCTCGGGGGTCGGGGACACCATGTACGTCTACGACGCGGAAACCCTCGAGCCGGAGACCGAGATCTTCGCGGGCGGCGACTTCATGATCCCGCCGCAACCGATCCGCTACCGGGCCACTGCCGGGAACTGAGCAGGGATCGCCGGGACTCCCCGCATGACCTATCGTCATGCGTGAAAGCGGCGCCCTGACCCGGCCCCCCGACATCTACCGGCGCGCGTTCCGGCTGACGCTTCCCTACTGGCGGAAGCTCTCGGGGGTCCTCGTCCTCTCGCTGCTGGCCGGGTTGCCCGGCCAGCTCTGGCCGCTGCTCCTGGTTCCGTTGCTCGACGACGCCCTGCTCGGCGGTAGCTTCGGACTGCTGCTCCAGCTCGCGGCGCTGATGGTCGTCATGCAGGTCGGCGGCCTGGTGCTGACCTCGTACACCGGCTACCGCTACGTGGGCCTGTCCGCGCGCGCCCTGTTCGACCTGCGCCTGACGGTGTACCGCCGGCTCCAGCAGCTCTCGCCCCGTTTCTTCGCGGGCGCCCGCACCGGGGACCTCCTGTCCCGCCTCAACACTGACGTATCCGAACTGCAGCGCACCGCCGGCGACCTGCTGCTCTCGCTCACCCAGAACGTGGTGGGACTCGTGGTCGCGCTGGTACTGGTGCTGGCGCTGGCACCGGCGCTCCTCGTGCCCGCGCTGCTGGTCCTGCCCTTCGCCGCCGTCGCGCTGGCGCGTCTCCGCACCCGGGTGACCGACGAGAACCGGCGGCTCCGCGAAGCCGGAGCGTCCGTCGGCAGCGCCCTCGTCGAGTCCGTCCTGGGAATGCGGCAGACGGTCGCCTTCCGGCAGGAAGCGCGCGAGGCGGAGCGTTTCCGCGGGGAGAACGACCGCTTCATCGACGCCCTGTTGCGGGCGCGGCGGACGACCTACGTGGCATCCGGGATCCCCGCGTCCCTGGTCTCGATCGCCGGCGCCGCGGCCTTCCTCTACGGGGGCTACCAGGTGATCCAGGGGAACCTCACCCTGGGCACCCTGGGGGCGGCGATGACCTACCAGATGCGTCTCTTCGGCCCGGTGCAGGGTCTACTCGGTCAGTACCTCGGACTGCGCGCCGCCCGGGCGTCGTTCGAGCGGGTGTTCGAACTGCTGGACGAACCGCCGGGGGTCGAGGACCCGGTGAATCCGGTTCCGCCTTCGACGCCGCGGGGACCGCTCCGCATCGAGTCCGCTTCCCTCTCGTACGGCAGGGAAGAAAAACCCGTGCTCGACGGCGTGTCGCTGACGCTTCCCGAGACGTCGCTCACAGTGCTGGTGGGACCGAGCGGGGTGGGGAAGACCACCCTGTCGGACCTGATCCTGCGGCGCCTCGATCCGGACCAGGGCAGCGTCTTCTGGGCGGGCGCCGACATCCGGCGGCTTCGTCTCTCCGAACTCCGGAGCGGGATCGCCGTCGTGGAGCAGGATCCGTTCCTCTGGCACGCGCCGATCGGCGAGAACGTTCGTTACGGGCGCCCCACCGCGCGTGACTCCGAGATCGTCGAGGCCGTTCGCCTCGCCGCGCTCGACGATTTCGTCGCGGATCTTCCGGAAGGTCTTTTCACAGTCGTCGGGGAACGCGGCCAACAACTCTCGGCCGGCCAGCGTCAGCGGATCGCCGTCGCACGGGCGGTGCTCGCCGGCCCGGACCTCGTGCTGCTGGACGAGCCGAGTTCGGCCCTCGACGCGGAGACGGAGGCGCTGCTGATTCAGCGCCTGGTCCCCTGGCTGAAACGCCGGACCGCGCTCGTGATGACCCACCGGCGCGCGTTCGTCGCGGCAGCCGATCAGATTCTGGCGCTCCGCGACGGCCGCATCGAGGCCGCGAACTGACTGCGACCGCGACCGAAATGCTGCGAATCGCGATCCTGGACACGGGGATCAACCCCGCGCACCGCCAGGTCGGCCCGGTGGCGGGCGGGGTCCGGATCTCCTGGCGCGACGGACGCGCGCGGCTCACCGGAAACCGGCGCGCCGACTGGACCGACGAGATCGGACACGGCACCGCAGTCGCAGCGACGATCTCTGAAGGGCTGCCCGCGGACGCCTTTGCCCTGCTCTCGGTGCGCGTCTTCGGCCGCCGACTGGACGCGCCGCCCGAGTGCCTGGCTGCCGGAATCCGCTGGGCGGTGGACCGGAGCGCCGACATCGTCAACCTGAGCGCGGGGGTCCCGTCCGGCAGCGACCCCGCGGGCGAAGCGGTCGTCCGCGATGCCTGGGCCGAAGCCGGGGAAGCCGGTCTCACCCTCATCGCGCCCCGAGCCAGCCGCGGCGCCCTGCTGATCCCGGGCGCGCTCGCGACGGTCCCCGGCGTGATCGGCGTCGAGGCCGACGCGGAGCTCGACTATGGCCAACTGGCCCGGCGCGGCAAGGTGCTGGCCGCCCCTCCCTGGGCCCGGCCGTTGCCGCCCCTGCCGCGGGAGAAGAACTTCTCGGGGGTGAGTTTCGCCGTCGCCGCGGTCACCAACCGGGTGGCAGGGGTACGTCTCGGTGCCGCGACGGACGATCTCCCCCCGGTTTCCTGATCTCCGGGCTCACTCCCAACCGAGCGCGTCCCGGATGATGCCGTAGACGCGCGTGTTCTCGCCGATGCCGAGGACGCCGTCGGCTCCCGGTCCGTATCCGAAGAGGAGCACCGGGTCCGATGTGTGGCCCCCCGTGGACCAGACGGCCTGGGTGTGGTTCGCCAGTTTGCGGGCGGCGAGCGCCACCGGGATCAGGAACGAATCGAGGTAGAACGCCGAGAAGTCGCGCGGCGCAAGCGTCTCCTCGTTGAGTTGACGCGCCAGGTCTTCGGCTTCTTCCTCGGTGAGCCGGATTGTGGTGGCTTCCTCGATCACGGCGATCACCGATTCCGCGGTGGCCGGTGAAGCGATGTCCGGCATGGCCCCGACGAGCGACCGGCGTTGCGCGGCCAGCATCTCCAGGTGGCGGGCGCCCGCCATCTCCGGACCGCCCCGGTAGTCCCACGACACCGCGTCGGGGAGGGGACCTGGTCCACCCCCGGCGTAGGTGAAGGAAAACCCGCCGGTACCGTGGTCGGCGGTGACGAGCACCAGGGTGTCCTCCCGGCCCCGGGCAAAGTCGAAGGCGGTACC
Organism: Acidobacteriota bacterium; assembly: GCA_009835985.1. Classification (GTDB taxonomy): domain Bacteria; phylum Acidobacteriota; class Vicinamibacteria; order Marinacidobacterales; family Marinacidobacteraceae; genus Marinacidobacterium. The sequence continues at coordinate 38,068 of VXWI01000024.1, forward strand.
GACCGCTTCGTCGAAGTCGAGAATCTCGGCGAGCATCGCCCCGGCGTCATTCTCGTGTCCCGCGTAGTCGATGAGACCGCCCTCGACCATCAGAAAGAAGCCGTCTTCGTTTCCCTCGAGCGAGGCGATCGCCGCACCGGTCAATTCGGCAAGGGTCGGTACGCTGTCATCGAGTCCGTCCCACGAACGGTCGAGCACGTAGGGCAGGTGGCTCGCGGCGAACAGGCCGATGAGACGCTCCGCTCCGCGGGCCGCCTGGAGCCCGGCGCGGTCTCCGACGATCGTGAAACCCCGTTCTTTCGCTTCGGCGATCAGGTTCCGATCGTCCTCGCGGTTCGAAGGACCGTCCGTTCCAGCGGGCAACCCGGGAACGCTCGCGCCGAGCGTCGTCTCGGCGGGAATCATCGCTCGCCCGCCGCCCCCGAGCAGCACCTCCACCTGCGGTTCGCCGAAGAGTTGATCCGCGATCTCCGGCTCGGGGAGGTAGCGGGACTTGGCGTGGACCGCGAAGGCGGCCGGCGTCGCATGCGTCAGCCGCATGTCCGACACTAGGCCGGTGGCGAGCCCCCGCTCCTCGGCCCATTCCAGAATGGTCGGCAAGGGCTCGGCGGTTTCCGGATCGATGCTGAGCGTCTGGGTGAGAGCGCGCGCTCCGGTGGCCATCTGGGTGGCGGCAGCCGCGGAATCGGTGGTGACCCGCGCGTAGGAGAAAGGAACCGCATACCCGGTGCTCCCCGCGTTGGCCAACTCGGCCATCCGCAGCGAGCGGCCCTGGACTTCGGAGGCGTAAGCCAGTCCCAGCGTGAGCTGGTTCATGCCGAGCCCGTCACCGATCAGGAGGATGACGTTCCTCGCCCGCTGCGGTGCCGGCGCGGGCGCACACCCCGACCCGGCCAGTCCGGAAACGAGGACGGCGAGGGGAAGGGATGCGGCGAGCGCCCTGCGGTCTACTGGCCGGTGAGGGCCGCGTAGTTGTCCTTGCAAAACTCCTCCAGTTGCTCGGCCAGGTGGCTGGCGGCGTTACGCAGGCTGGGCCCGGTTTCCCGTTCGTCCAACCCGGTGAGGTTCTGACGCAAGCCTCCGGCGAGCGCCACCGCGTCGATGTAGTAGAACTCGACGATCTCGCTGCGCTCGACCAGCTCCACCCGGCCGTTGATGATCAGCCGCTCGAGCTTGGGCAGCATCATCTGCGAGGTCCGGTAGTTGATGACGCGCACCGTGATCGCCGCATCCTCCGCCGATTCGGCGATGCGAAACCAGTTCCGCCGGCCACGGACGCGTTCCTGGACTTCCTGCGCCGCGGTCTCCAGCCCCCGCCGCAGTTCCGGGTCCTCCGGATCGCTGGGATGCACGAAGACGCTGAAGGGCTCGGGGGGACGACGGGGCGCCTGAGCACCGGCCACCGAAGCGGCGAGAGCGGTCAGGAGCAGAACCGCGGCGAACGCCGCTGGAAGCGGATGTCGAGAGCGGTGGATGGTCATGACGCCTCCCCGGGTTCGCGAGACCGCCATGCAGGCCCGCCCGCCCCGGAATCATGGCACGGGGGAACTCGTGCGGTGGCCGGACCCGGTGCGTCGATCGTCCCCTGACCGGAGCCGGACCGGATGACTCAGCGGGTGTCCGGTCTGTTCTCTGCCCGGAGGCGTATCAGGGCGGCGTAGTTCTCCTTGCAGAACCGTTCCAGCTCTTCCGCCAGATGGCTGGCGGCGTTCCGGAGGCCGGGTCCGCTCGCAAACTCCCGCTCATCCAGCCCCGACAGCCGGGTCCGCTCGCCGCCCCCAAGAACGATCGCGTCCAGGAAATGGAACTCGCGGCCCCTCACGTCCACGTAGGACGCCGGGCCCAGTGGATCCTCGTGCTGGCCGGTCCGGTAGTTGACGAGACGCAGAGTCAGATCGGCCGCTTCGGCCGAACCGGCCAACTGGAACCAGTGCCGCCTCCGTTCCACCCGCTCCCGAACCATCGGAAGGACTTCCTCAAGCGCGGCCCGCAGCGCGTCGTCGCCGGGATCGCTGGTGTGAACGAAAACCCGAAACGGCTCGGGCGGGCGGCGGGGCGCCTCGTCCTGCCCGGCGGCGGGCGGGCTGCCCAGGGGCGCCATGAGAAGCGGGAGCACCAGAGCCCAGGTTCGGGCCGAACCGTTCGGGATCACCCTGGCGTTTCTCCGCGCGCCCGCTTCTCCTTCGCCCGGGCCTTCACGCGGCTCAGGGTGCCGTAGTTGTCCTTCGCGAACCGCTCCAGTTCCTCGGCCAGGTGACTCGCGGCGCTGCGGAGGCTCGGACCGACATCGACGCAGCGATGGTCCAGTCCCGACAACGCCTCCCGCACGTCACCCGTCAGGGCGACCGCATCCACGTAGTGATACCCCGTCGCCCAGCAGCCATACATCGAAGAACGCGACAGGTTGCCTCTGACCGAAAGATTGAGGTTCGCCTGCCGATAATGGGTAATCCGCAGCGTGATTTCAGCCGACTCGGCGGAGTCCACCAGCCGGAACCACTGGCTGCGCCGCCCCACGCGGTCCCGGACCGTCGGCAACGCGTCATCCAGGGTCACCTGCAAGGCGGCATCGGCGGTAGGGGTGGCATGGACAAACACCCGAAACGGCTCCGGAGGACGCCGGGGCGCCTCGTCCTGCCCCGTGGCGGTAACCGCCAGCGCCAGGAGAGCGGCGGGCGCGAGAATCAGGCCCCAGATCCGGGCGCTGTTCCGACGGGAAGACACGGTTCAGCGGGGCTCGCTGCTCTGTTCGTGCGCGAACGCCTCGAGCCGGCGGACGAAGTCGGTGGCGGCGGACCGGAAACTGCCGGTCTCCGTCGCCCCGGTACCGGAGCCCTGGATCTGTTTCCGGTTTTCGTCCACCCGCACAACGGCATCGAAGGAGAAGAAATCGCTTCCCCGTGATTCGAAGACGCGGTTCGGGGTGAACCCGGCGGGGCCGCCGACGTGCCGCACCTCGCCCGTGACGGCCTGCGCGCCGAAGATCGTGATGCGAACGTCCGCCTCGTCGGCCGACTCCACCACCCGGAACCGCTCGGGAAGGTCCGCCAGTTCCTCCGTCAGCGCGATCACCGCATTGGTGAGCCGGATGTCCAGAGCGGCATCCACCTCCCCCGCCCGCGACACGAAGACCGAGTGCGGCTCTGAAGATTGCGGCGGCGTTCGCTCGGCGCTCGGCACCGCGACCACGGCCAGAACGGCCACGGTCCCCGCGAGACCCAAACCCCGTGGATAGGAAGAGTTCCGCATATCGCCCTCCTCGCAAGAGCCTGGAGGCGAGCAAACTCCATGGTAGTGGGGCAAGCGCCGGAGGCGCAAAGGCGTCAGCCGTCCACGGAATCAGGGACGAAGAGATCGGCTGCGGGGGCGAACGCCTCGATCTCCTCACCCCCCTGGAAGACGCCGACCAACGCTTCGCGGAGCGACAGCCGAACGACTTCGCCGGGGTCCGGAAACAACCTCCCCTCGAGCTCCGCGATCCGCTCGGGTTCCGACCGGGTGCGCGGGGATCCGGCGATCAGGGCGCAGCAGTCCTTCGCCGGCACGGCGGAAGTTTCCCAGGTGCCGATCTTCTGGGCCCGGTCCATGATGGCCACCTTGTCGAGCCCGACCAGGGGCCGCAGGACGGGAAGCGAGAGCGCGGCGTCCGCGCTGATGAGGTTCTCGAGCGTCTGGGATGCGACCTGGGAAAGGCTGTCGCCGGTGGTCAGCGCCGCCGCTCCCCACCTCCGGGCCACGACCTCGCCGCAACGGAAGGCGAACCGCCGAAACAGCAGGGCCTCGTGGCCGGTTCGACTACCGGTGAGCCGCAGGTCGAAGTGGGTGTACGGAACGAGCACCAGCCGCGATCGGCCCGTGTAGCGCGAAAGGATGCGGACCAGGTCCGCCGCCTTGCGGGCCGTGGGCGACGCCGGATCGGGACGGGAAGGCGTGAGATGGACGAAGTCGAGCGCCGCTCCCCGTCCCGCCATCATCCAGGCCGCCACCGGCGAATCGAACCCGCCCGAGAGCATCCCCACGAGCCGTCCCGCGACCCCCACCGGCAGCCCGCCGGGCCCCTTCACCCGGCGCGTCCAGAGGTAGATGGCTTCCTCATGAGGTTCGATGAAGATGGTGAACGCCGGATTCGAGAGGTCAACCCGTTCCCAGGCGGTGCGCTCCAGAATGGCGCGCCCCACCGACTCGGCGATCGCCTGCGAGCGGATGGGGAAGTGCCGGTCCCGGCGCCGCACGCGCAGGGCGAAACCCGACTCGGTTTCCGGCCGCCCTGCGGCCGCCAATCCGCAGGCGAGCGACGTGGTGTCGTCCAGCAGCCGCTCGGACGAGGGAGCTTCACCGCGCGGGCGGGGAATCACGAAGCACGGAAGCGCCAGCTCGACCCCGAAGACGGTCGCGACCGCCGCGAGGGCCCGGTCGAGGGCCGCCGTCTCCTCGCGGGGGACCTCGATCCACACCCGGTCGCCGGCCGAACTCGCCCGCCAGCGCAGTCCGATTCCCCGGAGCCGCTGTCCCAGGTTGCGCTTGAGCGCTTCCCGGAAGGAGGGCCGGTTTCTGCCCTTGATGCGGATCTCGGGCGACCTGATGAGGATGCGCCGTGGGGCTTCCCGCATCGGATCCGCAGCGGCGCCGCCAGGTCGCTCCGCCTCGGCGGGGGCGTTGGGAAGGCGTTCCGGCACGGCGGCGGGAGTGACGGTTCGGGACGAGGCGGGCATCGGGTGGTGAGCCGTGAAGGAATCGAACCTTCAACCTACTGATTAAGAGTCAGTTGCTCTGCCTGATTGAGCTAACGGCCCAACCCGGTGCGACCACGCTGGTACGCCTGAGAGGATTCGAACCTCTGACTTCTTGCTCCGGAGGCAAGCGCTCTAATCCACTGAGCTACAGGCGCCCCCAGCGGAACGCGGAAGGTTACCGTAGGCGAAGGTTCCCTCTACGGCCGCCTTCCGGCCAGTCGTCGCAGGAGTTCCTCCTTCAGTTGGGGATCGGGGGTGTGGCACCAGGTCACCGGCCATCCCTCCGGCGCGTCGGTCCGGACGAGCCACGGTTTCGTCTCTCCGGCGTCCGAGTACCCGTCGGCAGGCCCCTCCCGGACGACCACCGAGGTCCGGTCGCAGCCGAGGAGTTCCGGGGCCACGAGGAAGGACACGGCAAAGGAGTCGAACGGGTAGGTCGCCCGCCGCCCATAGTTGTCGCCGAACCAGTCGAGATAGTCCTCGATCGGACGGCGGAAGAACTCTCCGAAGGGCGTGTCCCAGACCGAAAACCATTCCTCCGCGTCGATCGGCAGTTTCGCGGCGAGTTCGAACGGGGTGAGGACTACCGGGGCGCCGCTTCCCACGACGACCTCCGCCGCCGCCGGGTCCAGTTCGAAGTTGAAGTCGAGGAGGTTGGGGCCGCCGCCGGGGAACGTCAGCGCCTCCCCCGCACGGCGGCCGATCACCAGGACCGCCGTCTCGATGCGATCCGCGAGGTCGGGGCGCTCCCGGAGCGCGGCGGCCACGTTGGTCGCCGGACCGAGCGCCAGGACGGTCAGCGGTTCCACTTCGAGCGCCGCGATGAGCGCGCGGGACGCCGGCGTCGGGTCCGGAGAAGCCGCGGCGCTTCCCTTGTAGACCCCGACGTCCTCCGGAGCGAACCGGGCCACGACCTCCCGGGCGATGGGGTAGCCGCGGTCCACCGGAGCATTCCCGAACACCACGCTGACCCCCGCGACCCGCAACTCGGGCGAGTGGAACGCCTGGACCATCGCGACCCCGTCGTCCGGCTCGTGACCTCCGGGCATGACCGCGGGGTCCACGTCGAGCCAGAC
>VXWI01000085.1 GCA_009835985.1 Acidobacteriota bacterium
CCCCCGCACCGCCGGAGCCGGTGGAACCATGCACGGGCGTGGCACTGGAGGTGGCGTTCCTCGGGAGTGATGCCGCGGCGGGAATTGCCAGCGGCAGGTTGACGCTGGACGCGGGCGATCCGGAAACGGCGCTCGACTTCGTGCGGCCCTACACCGTCCAGGTGCCGGACGGCGGCGCCAACCTCGACATCCCGGGCCTCCGTCCCACGATCGGGGTGTTCGTCTCGGATCTCGCCTTCATGCCGCTCGGCGCCGGATTCCGGCAGGCCATGACGATCGAATGGATCTCGGAACTCGAAGTCCGGGCCGGCGGCCCGGGCTGCGAACCGGTCAGCGTGTCCTGCGACCTTCGGGGCTGCTCCCGTTCCTAGCGCGTACCGGTTTGCCTTCCATGGCGTCGGCGAGCTCACGCCACGCCTGCGGCACGGCCTGCGGTGGCAGCCGGTCGGAAGGCCGTCTCCACTCGCGCAGGACGGCGCGACGATACTCCAGCCCGCAGCGCGCGAGCACCCACTCCTCGTAGTCCGCGACGCGACGACAGGCGGCCACGGTCAATTCAACCGGCAAGCGGGGCCGGGGAGGCGACCCGTCAGCCGGGATCATGCCCGGCCTCCAGATTGGCTTCCGACCCATCTCCGGCGGCAGCCAAACGGGTTGAAACTCGTAGCGGTTGAGGTAGACGCCGCCCTGCTCCGGCGTTCCGTACAAGAGACCGAAACCCCACAACCTGAGGATGTCGCCGCCGGGTCGCGTGAGCCGGTAGCAGCTCGATCCGGTCTCTCCCCGCGGCGGCCGTTCCCTGAGGAAACCCGCTTCCAGCAGAAGGTTGCCTTCCGGGCGAACGATGTCGCGGCCCCAGTTCCAGCACTGCCGGTGCAGCAGCTCGCGCCCCTTGCGCCGGTGGGCGTTCATCATGGGGATCACACCCATGCTCCACCCCAGGCCAGCAGGGCGCTGAATCCGGTAGCCGCCACAGCCTGCCGACCCACCAGACCCAGGGCGAACGCACGGCCCTGCTCGCGCGCAATCGTCAGACAGGTGACCAGGCAAGGCAGCAGCACGCCGGCCAGATAAACGGCCGTCAAGAGTTGGACGGCGCTGAGGGTGGTGGCGACGCCCGGCTCCGCGAGCAGGAGGATGCCTTCCTTGCGCACGCTCGCCAGGACGACCGCCAGGGCCGCCTCCGGGGGCAATCGGAAGGCGGCCATCACCGGCTCGAAGACGACCGAGGCGGCTTGCAGCGCGTTCAGCCAGTGCAACAGCGAAGCGGCGACCGTAATCAGAAAGAAGATCGGCAGGGCCGCACGAAAGAACTCCCGAACAACCCCCCGAGCCCCGAGCCAGACGGTGCGCGGGCTCGGCCAGGTCAAGCGAGGCCTCCCCTCCAACGGTACATTGAAGGGAGAACGAGCCGCCCGCGGCGCGACGAGGCGGGTGTAGGCGAGGGTCGTGACGCCGAGATACAGCAGGTAGAGCACGGTCAACCCGGGTCGTCCCGCCGCGGCGAAGACCGCCAGCGTGGCTCCCAACTGATAGGAACAGGCCGAACCGAAAGCGATCGCCGAGACGCACACGCGACGCGAGCAAGCCGGCGACGAGCGCGCGCTGATGACGGCGGGCACGTTGCAGCCGAAGCCCATGACGACCCGCGCCAGGTCCTGGCCCGTCATGCCGAACGGTCGCAGCCAGGGATTCACGGCGGTCGTCAGGCGATCGAGCACACCGCTCGCTCTATACGCACCCATCAGCAGCGCATGGAGCACGACCACCGGAGTCGCCCACACGAGGAGCAGAGGCCCCATGGTGAGAAAGCCGTAGTCGCCGGCCAGGATCTCCTGAAGTGGCTCCGGCCAGGTCGTCAGCGACCCGGCCAGCAGCCCGGACGCGACGCGCACCCAGGGATCGATTCGATCCGCGAGACGGTTTGCAGCGTCCACCGCGACCCAGGCGGGCGCGAGCAACAGCGGCAGCGCCCAGAGAGGTCCAAGGACGGAGCGCTCCAGCCAACGAGGGCGCGGACGGACGATCCGATCTCCGAAGCTCAAATCCTCTTCGGTGGGAGCCGTCCCGGCGCTCCCAGCACCTGCATCAGCCTTCGACGGTCGTTGGCGTCCAGCCTTCAGGCGTCCAACGCGACGACCGGCAAACCCGTCCGGAGCAATTCACGGCCCGCTCAACAAGCGCATTCATCGGCGCAGCACGACAGGTCGTCGAGGTACATCCCGTAGTAGCGGTACGCCTCGAGCGGTTCCGTGTTGATCCGCATCCGGCGGGCGATCTGGTTGGCTACGACGGCGAAACGTTGGCGGAACTTGAAGATGAAGCAGAAGATGAGATCGCCCTGGCGCACCTGCGGCCCGACCAGGAAGAGCCCTCTTGCCACGGTGGACTCGTCGGTTTCCGTCAGCTGCGGAAAACCGTCATCCCGCCATTCGAACAACGAGCGAATGAGGCCCGCCGATCCGACGAATCCGCTCGCCAGGATCGGCTTTTCGGCGCAATTGACGACGTTGCCGCCCTCGAGCGCCACCTGGTAGCCGCTGCCATTGCGGCGGACGCCGACAACGGATCTTCCGCCGCAGAGCTTCACGCGACCCGACTCGAGAACCGAATCCAGGCGCGCCTTCGTAAAGGGCGACAACCGTTGGCTGGGGTCTGAGCCTTCGCGCTCCCAAGGCTCATCGCGGTCGAAGACGACGGCTCGGCGACCGGCGGCGGCCAGCGCGACAGCGGCGTCGATGCCGCTCTCGGCGCCGCCGATGATGCATCGCTCGCCACCGGCGAGATCGTCCCACGAGGCCACCTTGGAGTAGTGCAGGCAAAGCTCGGCGCCCTGGAAGCCGCCGGTCCGCGGGTACTGCATTTCGCCGCCCGCCCAGACGACGTACCGCGCGCGGATGGTGCCGCGATTCGTCTGTACCAGAAACCGTCGGGGTCGAGGTTGCACCGCGATCGAGACGACGTCGGTCTCGGTCACTACAGGCAACTCGAAATGCTCCGCAACCGCTTGCAGGTATCCGGCGTACTCCACCCCCGAAGGGTGCTCGACGCCAATCGAGTAAGCGGGCGAGGTGTTCACACTGATGGCGTTCAGATCCAGCTGCCCGAACTGGTTGCTCGTGAACGACGGCGTGATGAAGCGCGTCTGTCGGGACCAGCGCAGGAACGAGGCGCCCACCGCGGCGCGATCGAGGATTACGAAGTTTTCGAAGCCGAGGTGGCGTAGCGTCACCCCCATGCCGACACCCGCAGGCCCGGCGCCGACGACGACAACGTCGAGTGACCGGGTTAGTTCGCTCATCGGCTCAGGCGAAACGTTGCGCATCCGCCGAGGCGTAGCGCGCCATGGCGCGGTCGAGCCCGGCCGTCGCCTCGAGTGTCTCGACCACCTCAGAAAGTCGCTTCCCCGGAATGACGCATGTCATCTCCTCGGAGCGCATTCCGGTGCGCGAGCGGCTGAGGGCGCAGCCAACGCTGGCCGCCACCATATTCTGATCCTTGGCCATGGCCACGATGTGGCACTGCGGCTTTCCTTCGACAGGCAACTCCGGAAAGGCGTCCTTCAGCGTCATCAGCCCGAGGCCGTGGATGCGCAGCAGAACGACGTCCGGGGCCGTGCGGCGCTCGGAAAGCGGTCCGTACACCACCGACTCCGGCCGCTCGGCGACGTGCGGCAGGTTCATCACCGCCCCCTGGTCGACCCAGCCGGCCTCGAGGACCGCTCCAACGTCGTCCTTCGTCGCCGCTTCCTCCAGCGTGATGAAGCCGTGCGTGTAGCTACCGACGCTACAGTTGGCGTGGTCCGCGGCGACGGTGGCGAAAGTGTCGTTGGCGCCGTGGATCCAGAACACGCAGCCAGCCGGGACTTGCCCCGTGCGGCCGTGCTCGTTCGGTGGCGGGTAGCGCCCCTCTACGCGAGTTGCGGGCGGCGTCCGGCCGGGGCCGTGGAACGAGATCGCGAGCGGCGGTGCGAGCGGCCCGAGCGCAGCGACGAGGCGGTCGTTGAGAGCTTTCCAGTCCGGTGTGCCGGTGCTCCGTGTCTTCAATTCACGTCTCCTTACGGTTCAGTAAGTGGAGAGTCGCGCGCGGGTCATCCCCAAGACGCGACTCGGCAGGTCACACGCGAGCCGCTCCCGGCCTCGGGCATGACTCCTTCCTCTCCCCGACACCAGGAAGAGGTGCAGAACGCTGTAATGATAATCGGCTATCAATAATGGTCAAGGGGCCTCGACCAGGCCGGCGAAGGGGCTCGGGCACGGGCCTGTCAGGTACACGCCGCACAGCGACCGAAGAGAATCAGTTCGTGGCTGTCCACCTCGAAGCCGTCGGGCGCTAGCGCCTCGACTTCCTCCGGACAGCTATGGATATCGAACGCCTGGTCGCACGCGTGGCAGAGGAAGTGGTGGTGGTGCGGTCGGCCGGCCAACTCGTACCGAAGAACGCCACCCGGGAGTTCCACCTCCGACAACCACCCCTCGCCAACGAGCGCCTTGAGGTTCCGGTAAACAGTGGCCACACCGAGTGACGGCACGATCTGCTGGCCGTACTCGAGGACCTCGTCAGGCGTGAGCGGGCGCCCGGCATTCATGAAGACGCGGCGGATCGCCCGGCGTTGACGGGTGTCTCGTTGCATCGAAGTGGCGCCTGAGGATGGATGTTTCGCGGGAATACCTGATCCCCTCAGGACGCCTGCAGGTTTCCGGGGATCGTCGCGGTCCTCGAGATGGGCCACTGCCTGAGCCTTGCACACACCGAACCGGACCCCCATGCCGCTCGGGACGACCCTGCCGGTGGGCGCCGACGAGGCCTTCTTCCGGGGTCCGGTGACGCCCTACTCTAACTCCTACGGACCGGACCTGCCCGAGAACGACACCGTCCGGGTCTCGCTGCTCTGCCCGGCACCCGGGGTTCCTCGGGTCACCGGGAGACGACGGGAGGCAGCGTGGTCCTAGCAGCGCCCGCGGCCCGCGGGTTGCCGCGATCGGTCAGCGCGGCGGCGCGGTCCGCACCACGACCGCCCGGCTCCCTGAAGCCGGACGCCCGAAGCGCTCCTCCACGCCATCGGGCCAGCGAATCCTCAGACCCCTGATCTCGGCCCCCGCCGGAATTCCGAAGTGGGCCACCGGCTCGCTGCTCGTCAGGTAGCCGGCCTCCGGGTTGAGAGCGCGGACCAGGCTCCCGTCGCCCAGCTCGAGCGTCACCACCGCACCCGGGCTGGCGCGCGAAAACTCGCGCGGCTCCACGACGAGGAATCCGCCCTCCCGCGACGAGCGGTTCTCCAGGAGGCGAACCGGACCTCCCACGGCGGTGACCAGGAGGTCCAGGTCCCCGTCGCGGTCCCAGTCTCCGGTGACGAGGCCCCTGCCCACTGCCCGTAGGTCGGTGAAGCCCTCGACGGACACTTCCTCGAAACGGCCGCTCCCGTCGCCCAGGAATGCCTGCGCGGGCTCCGCGTAGGCGTCGAGTCCGCCGGCGGCCGGCGTCCCGCCTTCCCGGGCCACGGCGCCGTTCACCACCAGCAGGTCGAGATCTCCGTCCATCTCGAGGTCGAGGAAACGCGCGCCGAAGCCCGTCCAGGGCAAGCTCGGCAACGCGAGCCCCAGCGCCGGAGTGTCGTCCAGGTATCCCGCTCCCTGGTTCCGGTAGAGCGTGTTTGTCTGGGCGCGGAGGTGGGTCATGAAGAGGTCGAGGTCCATGTCCCCGTCCACGTCCCCGAGCAACACCCCCATACTCGCTTCGGAGCGTCCCTGGGCATTCAGCGCGACGCCGAGGAAGAGGGCGGCGTCGGAGAAGGTCCCGTCCCCGGCCTGCTCCCAGAGCAGGTTGGGCTCGCCGTCGTTTGCCACGTAGAAGTCGAGCCGTCCGTCTCCGGTGAAGTCGTGGCAGAGGACGCCGAGCGCCGGGCCGCGCTCCGCCAGGATCCCCGCCTCGCCGGATACGTCCTCGAAGGTCCCGTCGCCCCGGTTCCGGAAGAGGCCGTCGCGCTCGTAGGGAAGGCTCTGCGGCGAGCAGAAGTCGGGTTCGCCGGAAGCCGAAACGCAGTCCCGGTCCGGATCGTCCACGAGATAACCGCCCACGTAGAGGTCGAGGTCGGTGTCGCCGTCGTAGTCGCAAAGGGCCGCCGAACTGGACCAGCGCTCCCCGAAGACGGCGGAATCCATCCGCAGGAACGACCCGCCGCCACCGAAATAGAGGGCGTCCTCCCCGTAGTTCGCCACGAAGACGTCGGCGTTGCCGTCTCCGTTGACGTCACCGACCGCTACGCCGGTGCCGTAACCGCGGTCGAAGAGCCCGCGCGCGCCAGCGTCGTCCCGAAACCTGCCGTCCGGCTGCTGCAGGAAGAGGCGGTTGCCCGGGATCTCGGCGGCGGGAATCCCGTCCCGATCCGCCGGGAGCGGACCCGCCTGGATCAGGTAGATGTCGAGGTTCCCGTCCCCGTCGGCGTCAAAGAGCGCGGCCCCGGATCCCATGATCGCAGGCAGCGGGAACCGGGAGAGGTCTCCGGGGTCATGGAGGAATCGGACCCCGGAAGCCGCGGTCACGTCCTCGAGGCGCAGCCCCTCCTGGGCCGCGGAGGACCCCCCGGCCAAGCCGAGACCGGCGGCGAGGAGCAGGCGGGGAGTTCCCGGACCACGCACCTGGAGAACCCCGTCAGCGGCCCGGCTCGGGGTGTCTTGCGCGCAGCACGGTGACGAAGCCTTCGGGTACTTCGGCGCCCAGGTCCTGCGCTTCGTGGATCGCGCGCCACGCTTCCTCGAAGCGACCGAGTTCGGCGAGCGCGACCGCCGCCAGCACCCGGGAGGCGCCGTCCTCCGGATCGAGCCGGCGAACGCGTTCCAGCGCGGCGAGGGCCGGCTCGAAACGCCGCTGGCGGAGCAGCACGTCGCCCAGCGCGGCGTGGGTCTGCGGCTCGTCCGGCCGTGTTTCGAGCGACTCGCGGAACTCGTACTCCGCGGCGGTCAGATTCCCCTCGCGCGCCCGGAGCACGCCCAGCCCGAAGCGGGCGAGCGCCTGCCCCGGGTCGAGCGCCACCGCGTCGCGGTACAGGGGCTCCGCCTCCCCGGCCAGACCCCGCTGATCCAGCACCGCGGCGAACTCCGCCAGCACGTCGGCGTCGCGGGGCCGGATCTGCGCCAGGTCCCGATAGAGGACCTCGGCGTCATCGAGGCGGCCGGCGCCCCGCGCCGCCCGGGCGCGCTCGAGCAGGCGCGGGGAGGAGATATCCCGCTCGGTCATCCGGAAGTGGACCGGGTCCTCGATCGGCGGGAGACCGGCCTCCGGCCGTCCCGTTCCGGCGCCGAGCACCGCGCGGCCGCGGTCCCGGTCCCCCGCCGCGTTCCAGGCGCGCGCGAGCGCGGCCCGCACGGCGCCCGCAGCGGGCGCGAGCGCCAAGGCCCGCTCGAGGAGGCTGATCGCCTCCCGGGCCTCTCCGACCGCCAGCTCGACGGAGCCGAGCCGGAAGAGCGCGAGCGCCGATCCGGGATCGAGTTCCAGCGCCTGCCGGTACCTCGCCGCGGCCGCGGGCCGGTCACCGAGTTCTTCCAGTAGCTCCCCGAGGAAGAGAAGGCTCGGCGGGTATCCCGGGTGCTCCGCCACCGCCGCTTCGAGCACCTCGGCGGCGCCCGCGCGGTCGGCCCCCCGCAGGGCGTGGGCGAGCAGATAGCGCGCAGTGAGGCGGGTCACGTCCCCGGCGGGCAGAAGTTCGAGCGCTGTCCGGTAGCACTCCGCCGCCTCGCTGACGAGGCCGTGTGCCTGGAGAGTCTCTCCGTACTCCAGCCAGCGGGCCGGGTCTTCGGGCCGGGCCCGCAACTCCTCCACGAGCCGGTCGAGCAACAGGGAGACTTGCGGCTCCATGCTACGGCCGTCCGCCACGGGAGGTTCCGGGGCCTGGCCGAAGGTTCCGTGGGCGGCGAACGCGAGTACGAGGCCGCCAAGGAGGCCGTAGCGCCGGGCCTTCGGGATCACCCCTCGATCGTACTCCGGTGTCCCACGGTCCGTTGGCGATGCGGCCCGGGACGGGACAGCAGCCTCTGACCGGCAGCGCCGCCGTGAGGCGGCGAAGGCTTCTCGGCCGGCCTGCTGTTGGCTCGGGCTAC
>VXWI01000052.1 GCA_009835985.1 Acidobacteriota bacterium
CCACAAAGCCCCCTTCCTCCCTCGCCATCGCCTCGGGGTCCTTCTTCCCCATCGCCTTCCGCAGTCCGTCCGCCCGGTTCAGCGAGAAACCGGCGAGCTGCTGCGCCACCAGCATCACCTGCTCCTGATAGACGATGAGCCCGCGCGTCTCCGGGACGAGCTTGCGCACCCGGGGGTCCAGCTTGTCGGAGAGCCGTCCCCTCGTCTTCGCCGCCACGAAGTCGTCCGCCATCCCGCTCTCGAGGGGGCCGGGCCGGTAGAGCGCATTCATCGCCGCCAGGTCATCCAGGTTTTCGGGCTTGTACCGAGACAGCAGGTCGCGCATCCCGGGGCTCTCGAACTGGAAGATCCCGTCGGTGTCCGCGCGGGCGAACAACCGGAATGTCTCGGGATCCGGGGGCACCTTCTCGAAGTGCCCCGCGCGGACGAGTGCGAGCGCCTCCGCTTCCCCGGGAGTGCAGGAGGTGTTCGGATCCTCCTGCACCCGGCGGGCGCAGTCCTCGATCTGGGTCAGGTTCCGGAGCCCCAGGAAGTCCATCTTGAAGAGCCCGGCGCGCTCGCAGTCCTTCATGTCCCACTGCGTGCGGCGGCGAACGGTCACCCTCCGGCCGGATGCCGCCGCGTCCCTGCCGGAATCCATGCGCTTCGTCTCCACATCGCGGTAGAGCGGCAGAATCTCCTCGAGCGGCCCCGGGGCGATGACCACTCCGGCGGCGTGGGTTCCGATGCTGCGCGGCAGGCCCTCGAGCCTTGCAGCGAGTTCGAAGAGACGGTTGAGCTCGGGGTTCCGGCGCGCTTCCCGAAGGTCCGGGACGCTCTCCAGCGCCTGTGGGAGGCTCATGCCCTCGGGGATCAACTTGGCGAGACGATCCACCTGTGGCGGCGGCAGCTCCAGCATCCGGCCCACGTCGCGGACCACCAGCTTCGCCTGCATGGTCCCGAGCGTCATGATCTGCGCCACCCGGTCGCTGCCGTAGGTCTCGGTCACGTAGTCGAGCACCTCTTCGCGCCGCACCTCGCAGAAGTCCACATCGATGTCGGGCGGGCTGATCCGTTCCGAATTGAGGAACCGCTCGAACAGCAGACCGTGGGCGAGCGGGTCGATGTCGGTGATTCCGAGGGCGTAGGCGACGAGGCTGCCGGCCGCCGATCCCCGTCCCGGGCCGACGGGGATGTGGCAGTCCTGGGCGTAACGCACGAAGTCCTGGACGATGAGGAAGTAGGCCGAGTAGCCGGTGCGCCGGATCACGTCCAGCTCCATGGCGAGCCGGTCCTCGTAGTCGCGGCGGGGCGGCCGGTCGCCGTGCACCTCGGGGGACTCGAGCCGCCGCTCCAGACCCCGGCGGGCGCTCTCCTCGAAATGGCCGTCCAGCGTCTTTCCGGCGGGCACCTCGAAGTCCGGCAGCAGGCTGCGGTCGTCGATCAAGTCGAAATCCTCGACCTGCTCGGCGATCTCGAGCGTGTTCCGATAGGCGTCGGGGCGATCCTCGAAGACGGCGCGCATCGCCTCGGATGTCTTGAAGAAGAACTGGTCGGAATGGAACTTCAGCCGCCGGGGATCCCGGACCGGCCGGTTCGTGCTGATGCACAGGCGCAGGTCGTGGGCATCCGCATCCTCGGCCGAGGCATAGTGCGAGTCGTTCGTGCCCACGAGCGGAATCCCGGTCTTCCGGGCGACCTCGACCACCCCGGCGCCGATCCGCTGCTCCAGATCGGAAAGCCGGGCGCCTTCCGGAGTGGCCCCGCCCGGCGGGGTGTGATCCATGATCTCCAGGTAGTAGTTGTCCTTGCCGAAGACCTCCCGGTAACGGCCGGCCCACTCGACCGGATCGCCGCCGGTGATCACTTCGCGGGGCACGATCCCCTTGGGACATGCCGACAGCGCGATCAGCCCTTCGTGATGCTCCGCCAGGAGTTCGAAGTCCATCCGCGGCTTGAAGTAGAACCCCTCGGAGTAGGCGATCGAGCTGAGCCGCATGAGGTTCCGGAAACCGGTGCGGTTCTTCGCGAGCAGAACCAGGTGCTGGTTCTCCGAATCGGGGTTCTGATCGTGCCGGCTCCCCGGCGCCACGTAGGCCTCGCACCCCAGGATGGGCTTCACGCCAACCTCCCGGGCAGCCTCGTGGAACTTGAGGGCGCCGATGAGGTTTCCGTGATCCGTGATCGCCACCGCCGGCATCCCCTCGCGCGCCGCCCGCTGGACCACGTCGGAAAGCCGGCTCATCCCGTCGAGCAGCGAGTACTCGGTGTGGGTGTGCAGGTGTACGAAGGGGCGGTTCCCCAGGGCCCCGGAGCCGGCGCCGTTCAAGGGAGCCTCACTCCCACTCGATCGTGCCCGGGGGCTTGGAGGTGATGTCGAGGACCACCCGGTTCACCCCCCGCACTTCCCCGGTGATGCGGTTCGAGACCCGGACCAGCAGGTCGTGGGGCAGCGCCGCCCAGTCCGCGGTCATCCCGTCGCGGCTCTCCACCGCCCGGATGACCGCGACCCGCTCATACGTCCGGGCGTCTCCCATGACGCCCACCGTGCGAAGCGGCAGGAGCACCACGAACGCCTGCCAGATGCTGTCGTAGCAGCCGGCGGCCCGGATTTCCTCCTCGAGGATCGCGTCCGCCTCGCGCAGGACATCGAGTCCGGATTCCTCGACGGCGCCCAGCATCCGGACGGCCAACCCGGGACCCGGGAAGGGGTGCCGGTTCACGAGTCCTTCCGGCGCCCCCAATTGCCGTCCGAGCACCCGGACCTCGTCCTTGAAGAGTTCGCGGAGCGGTTCGATGAGTTCGAGCCGCATCCGCTTCGGGAGGCCGCCCACGTTGTGGTGGCTCTTGATCACGGCCGAGGGTCCCTTCACCGAAACGCTCTCGATGACGTCGGGATAGAGCGTCCCCTGCGCCAGGAAACGCACGTCCGGGATATCGCGGGACGCCTCCTCGAACACCCGTATGAACTCCCGCCCGATGATCTTCCGCTTCCGTTCGGGGCTGCGCACCCCCTTCAGCCGGGCGAGGAAACGCTCCGCGGCGTCCACGACCTGGAGTGGGATCCCCAGACCTTCCTCGAACGAGGATCGGACCCGCTCGGCTTCGTCTTTCCGAAGTACCCCGTTGTCCACGAAGATGCAGTGAAGGCGGTCTCCGATGGCCCGGTGAACCAGCATCGCGGTGACCGTCGAGTCCACCCCGCCCGAGGCCCCGCAGACCACCTGCCCGTCACCGACCTGAGCCCGGATGGCGGCGATCGTCCGCTCGGCGTGCGAGCGGGGCGTCCAGCCGCCCCGGGCTCCGCACACCTCGAAAGCGAAGTTCCTGAGGATGTCCGCTCCGTGCTCGGTATGCACGACCTCCGGATGGAACTGCACCCCATAGAGACGGCGGCCGGGGTTCTCGAAGGCGGCAATCCGCGCCTGCCCGGTCCCCGCGGTGCGGTGGAACCCCTCGGGCAGGGCGTGGACGAGGTCTCCGTGGCTCGCCCACGCCCGGAAACGATCCGGCACCCCGCGGAAGAGCCGTCCGTGCCCGTTGTGTTCGAGTTGCGCCGGACCATACGAGCGGCGCGGCGCCGGCCTTACGTCGCCACCGCTCTCGCGCGCCAGGAGTTGCATCCCGTAGCAGACCCCCAGCACCGGAACCGGTGGCGCGAGAACGCCGTCCGGAGCCGCCGGGGCGCCATCCCCATAGACGCTCTCGGGCCCCCCGGAGAGGACCACGCCGATGGGATTGCGCCCCCAGATCTCCCCGTTCGGCGTCGTGCACGGCAGGATCTCGCAGTACACCCCCAGTTCCCGAAGCCGCCGGGCGATCAGCTGCGTGTATTGCGAGCCGAAATCGAGGACGAGGAGCGACTCCGCGGAACCCATCAGCGCCGCCGGCCTCTTTCCACGCGCGCGGCCCTGGCCCTTGGTCCGGGTCGCAGAACGGAGCGCGCCATCCGCTCGAATTGTAAGCCCGCGGACCCGTTTTCGAAGTTGGATTCCGGCGCCGGATCCACTGCCGCGCCGCGCGGTGCGGCAGCGGTCACCGCCGACACCCCTGCCGGGGCCGGAAAGGGGTCAGTCGCCTTGGCCGGAGGGCTCCGGACGCGGGGCTTCGCCGCCGATCCGGGGGCCGAAAACAGCCAGCCGGCCATCGCGGAGGCCCAGGAAGAGACGCCGGTCCCGCCATCCGTCCTCCCGGGCCCCGTCGCCCAACCGGCGCACCACCCCCAGGACCTCGGCATCGAGGTCGCGAGGCCGGCCGATCCGCGCGCCGGTCTCCGCATTCACCTCCACGAGGAGCCCGTCCCGGGTGACGACCAGGATTGCGCCGGCGATTCGCAGCGGGGCCGCCGCCGGCCGGCCCGGAAGCGCCGCGCGCCAGCGCTGCCCCCCCCGTTTGGCGTCGAAGCAATACAGGCTGTTCGCCTTGGTGGCCGCAAAGAGCCGCCCGCGGCTCAGGAGCGGCTGGTGGTGGAACCCCTCCGCAAGCTCCCAGCGCCAACGCTCCTGACCGGATTCCAGATCGACCGCCGTGAGGTCGCCGCCCTCGTCCCCGAAGAACGCCAGGCGCTCCGCCGGAAACGGCAGGACGGGGCCGGTCACCGGACCGGCCCCCGCCGCCTCCCAGCGGACGGTGCCGGACGTCGTTCCCGGGGACGGGGCCACGGCGGCCACTCCGCCGCTGCCGAGCGAGACCAGGAGGAGCGGCGGGACGCTCCCGGAGGAATCCACGGGGTCCGGGACCGCCACGAGGCTCGCCGCCTCTCCCTCCGGAAGCGCTGTCTCGAGCACCAGGCTCCCCCCCGGAATCCGGTATCCGCGGAGCGTCCCGGAGGAGACCCAGTAGAGGACGCCGGCCGCCAGGGCCGCAGGCGCCGGGCGATGCACCGACGCCGCGAGCCCCCGGTCGGGCGCGAAACCGGTCGAGAATCCTCCGATCGGGGCTCCATCGGCGAGTTGGCGCAGGACCACGTCCCCGCTGTCGCCGAGCAGGACCACGGTGCCCGAATCCTCCGCGACGAACGCCGCGCCGGCCCCCGGCACGCCCCAGCGGGTCCGTTGCCCGTCGGGGTCGTAGGCGACGACGTCGCCACCGGCCGTGTGGAGGAGGAACCCCTCGGCGGCCAGGACCATCCCGATGATCGACCCTCCGGAAACAGGCGCGGGGGCCGCCACCAGGCGCCCGGGAAGGATTCCCACCGGTGCGGTAACGACCTCCGGCGCCCGGCGGGCCGGCTCCTCTTCCTCGTCCCCGGGCTCCTCGCCTTCCGCCGGGCCGGGGTCGCCCTCCCCCGCCTCGGGGGCGGGGTCCCCCGCGGGAGGCTCCTCGGTGGGCGCCTCCCCGGCGGGAATCGCTTCCTCGACCGGTGT
Source organism: Acidobacteriota bacterium (assembly GCA_009835985.1). Lineage (GTDB taxonomy): Bacteria > Acidobacteriota > Vicinamibacteria > Marinacidobacterales > Marinacidobacteraceae > Marinacidobacterium. The sequence goes on from VXWI01000052.1 coordinate 5,346, forward strand.
TTCCGACTCGTCCGCTTCGCCCGGCGGTTCCTCGGGGGGTTGCTCCGGCGGTTGCCCGGGGGGCTGCCGGTCATCCGTGACGACCGAACGTCCTCCGGGCGGACGCTCCCGGGACAGGACCGGGCCCGAATTCAGAAGCAGGGCGGCAGTCGCGAGCGACGCCGCGGCGCGGAAGAGACGCCGCGCTAGCAGCCGGTGGTGAAGCTCCCGTGAGCGCCGAGAGCGGCGAGGCGCCCGGCTGACAAGGCGCGTGAGGGAGGAATACCGGGTGTATCCCGACCGAAACGCAACGCCGAGCGCCGCCAAGCGGCGCGGTTCAGCCTGGATGCATCGCCGCTCGAACGCCGCGAGGGCTTTTCCACCGGCTGCTGACCCGGTCTTCCCGCTGGAGGCCCGCACGAAGCTTTACCCTAGCAGCCCGTGGAAAAAGTGCCGCGGCATTCCCGAGCCCAGAGAGGCATGAAACGCGATCGGCTGCCGCCGCTCCTGATGGTCGGAGGCGCGTGCGCGGTGTTCGCCGCCGGACTCGCCGACGCCGCGAACCGGTTCGCCGTTCTGCCGGGCGCCGCCCACACCACCTTGTTGGCCGCCACCGCGCTGCTGCTCCTCCTGGCCGTGATCCGGCGTGACCTGCTGCCTCCCGGCAGCCGCCGCATCGCTCTGATCCTGACCGGCGCCGCCCTGGTGGCGCTCTCCTGCCGCCTCCCGCTCTACCGGACGATCACGGCAGGCCCGGAGTCAGCCTCCCGGGCGGCGGATCGGGTGGGCGCCTTTCTGGCCGACCTGACCCGGGACGTGGGGGATGCCGCCTACCTCGTGGCGCGGACGGCGCCCGTGGCTGCCGCGCTGGAAGGCTCGGATGCGGGCGGCACCGAGTCCCGCGCTTTCCGCGCGCTCGCGGAGTCACCGCTTCGCGGAACCGTGATCGGCCGGGGGAGCGCAACCCTCTACGACCGGCAGCTGCGTCCGGTGGCGTGGTCGGGAAGCAACCCGGACTTCGAAGAGGCGCTCTCCGCAGTGTTCCCCGACGGGGTCCGGGAAGAGCGCTGCCCGGACCCGGCATTTCCGCTCTTCCTGTACAGCGAAGGGGGTCGGCGCGACTACCTGGCCGCCGCCGAGTGCACCCGGAACCTGCTTGGGGTCGTCACCGTGGAGGTGCCCGTCCGGGAGGCGTCCCCCCCCTCCTCGGGAGCCGCACCGCTCTCGGCCCTTGAGTTCGCCGCCGGGCGCGGGCTCGAGACCCAGTTCCTCGATGGCGCCAGCGACCTCGAGGCGCTGGCCCAGCTCTTCGAGCGCCGCGGCGATCGCTTCGTGGACGGCGCCGGAGATGCCCAGCGCTATTACTTCGCCCTCCGGGCATACGACGGTCAGTTGCTCGGCGCCGCCAGCACTGCCGTGGCGCCCCCGGCCGCACGCCGCGCGGAACGGGAGGCGGAAGCCGCGCGCTACGCGACCCTGGCGCTCCTGCTCGGGGTCCTGGCGGCTCTCCCCTATCTGCGGCGCTCCGGGGATATCGGGACGCTGGCGGCGATCTGGACGTTGAGATTCGGGCTCTCCGCGCTGTTCGGAACCCTCCCGTCCGGCCCCGGGGCCGCGCTTCCGGCGTTCCTCGCGGATCCGCCGCTCGTGCCGCTATTGGGCGACTCGCCGCTCATGGCGGTCGTGACCGCGGCGGCTCTGCTGGTCTCCGCGCGAATCGTCGCCGTCCGGCTCCGGCCCGGCTCCGGCAGCAGGGCGCCGGAAGGAGTCCGGTCTCTCTTGCGCGGCCTCGGCGCCGGCGGCGCCGCGGTCATGGCCGCGGCGCTCGTCCGCAGCGCCGGGTTTTCGGGCGGCGGACTGCTGACCCCGACCTGGGCTCTCCACACCCGCTGGCCGGAGATCCTCGGCTGGACCGCCCTGCTCCTCGCCCTCGCCGGAATCCTGCTGATCCTCCAGAGCCTCCTCCGGCCGGAAGTCCCGGTACTGGTGGCCGCCGCCGCGGTGGTTGCCGTATCCATCGCATTCCTGCCGGGCGGTTCGTTCCTGTTTGCGGGGCTTCCCCTGCTGGCCGGCGCCGTCGTGGCCTTCTGGCGCCGCGGCCGGCTCTCCCTGCGGCACCTCCGGCAACCGTTGCTCGCCCACGAACCCGGTTTCTCCTTCCTCGTGGCCTTCCTGCTGTTCGCACTCCCGGGGGTCCTCCTCTACCCGGCGATGGCGTGGCACGAGGACAACGTCCGCCGGCGTTACGCGCTGGACGCGGCCCCGGTCCAGACCCTGAGACATCGCTTTGCCGTCTGCCACGCGCTCGAGGAGGCGACCCGTACGCTCGACCGCGAAGCCGCCTCCCTGGCTCGGCTTCGTCCGGACAGCGCGTACCGGCTGTGGCTGGCTACCGGACTGCCCCGCCTGACGGTCGCGAGCGCACTGGAGGTTCGGGGACCGGCCGGCGAGCGCTCTCGATTCGGGGTCGGTCTGCCCCGGCGGCCCGACCCTCCGTCTTCCGCTCCCCCTCCCCCGCGCTGGAGTCCCATCCCCGAATGCGAAGCGGCGTCCGGCATCGAGGCGGTCCTCCAGACCGAACGCCGGTTCCCTTCGGGGGCGAGCGTGACGCTCCGGGTCGCCGACCGCACGTCGGAGATCCCGTTCCTGCCCCGCGCCGCGGGGATCGCAGATCACTTTCTGCTCCGGGGTGACGCCGCCCCTGCGGTGTTTCGCGGGAGGGACCTCCGGCTCAGCCGGCGCTCCACTCGCTCCCCGGAGCCCGACGGACGGCGGGTCGAACTCGATGTGGTGGTGGGCGGCGAGGCATTCGTGATCTCCTGGCGGCGGACCGGACTCGCCGACCACGCCGGCGCACTCCTCGGCTGGGGCTTCCTGGCGGCCCTGATTGCCCTGCTGGTGGCGGTCGCCGCGCGCGCCCGCCTCCTCTTCCCACACCGCGAGGGCCGCCTTCGCCGGCGGAGTTTCCAGATGCAGTTGACGGAAGCCCTGGCCGCCGCCGTCCTCATCGCAATCCTGGGCGTCGCGGTCTTTGCGCAGCAGCGTCTCGGAGTGCTGCTCGAGTCCGCCAGCGACCGGGAAGCGGTCTCCCGATCTTTCTCGGTCCGGCGCGTGGCACAGGAACTCGCCGCGCTCGATCCGTTGATTCCGCGGGAGGAGCTCGGCCTGCGGCTCGCCCAGGCAGCCGACCAGCTCGACACCGACGCGGCGCTCTACAACGGTGGAGAGCTGGTCGCGGTCAGCCGTCCCGAACTGGCGCAGACGGGACTCCTCCCACCGCGTCCCCCACCCGGGGCAGTCCTGCCCTCCCCGTCCGCCGATCCCTTCCTGAGCATCCAGGACGCCGGTTCGCTCCGGTACCGGATCGTCTGGATCCATCTGGACACGCCCGCCCGCCTGCACGGTCCCCTGCTCCTCGCGGTCCCGCTGCCGGCGGACGAGGCCGCCCGCCTCGAGAGTGTCCGGGCCATCCAGCGGACCCTCATTCTCGGGAGCGGGTCGCTGGCGCTCATCTTCGCCATCGTGTTGCCCGCACTCGTCGCCCGGCGCCTGGCCGCCCCGGTCCGGGGACTGGCGCGCGCGACGGGGCGGATCGCCGACGGCGATCTGCAGGCCCGGGTTCCGGTGCATGGCACGCTGACCGAGCTGCGCCTGCTCGCGGCCAGCGTGGAACGGCTGGTGCGGCGGATTCCCGATGTCCGCCGGCAGATGCGCGAGGAGGCGGCAGCCGACCTCGCTCGACGCGTCGCCCACGACATCAAGAACGCCCTCGCCCCGATCGGGCTGGCGGCGGACTACATCCGGCGGGTGCTCCGGGAGCCCCGTGGCCGGGACCCGCAGGCGGCGGTGGACGAAGGCGTCGCCGAGATCCTCGACCAGGTAGAGCGCCTCCGACGCATTTCCTCGGAGTTTTCCGCCCTCGGAGCTCCGCTGCGGCTCCAGGAGGCCAACGTGACGAAACTGGTCGAGGAGATTGTCGGCCCGCATCGGCGACCCCATGCGCGGCCGCGGGTTCGCTTCGAGGGTGCACCGACCCCGGCGGCGCGGGTCGATCCCGAGATCGTGGCGCGGGTCGTCGAGAACCTCCTGCAGAACGCGCTCGAGGCCACCCTCGACTTTCCGGAGATCGCACCGGAGGAGGCGGAGGTCTCGGTGCGGGTGCTTCCGGTCCGCCGCGACCGATGGATCCGCATCGAAGTGGAGGACAACGGCCCCGGCGTCCCGAAGGGTCTCCGCGAGCGGATCTTCGACGCCGCGTTCTCCACCAGGACACGAGGATCGGGGCTCGGGCTCGCGAACGCCCGCCGCTTCACCGAGGCGCACGGCGGCAAGGTCACCGCCCGCCCCCGCGCCGACCGCCGGTCCGGCCTGCTGCTCGTCGTGGAGCTTCCGGTGGACGGTCCGCGGGAGAAGGAAGCGTCATGAGCGACGCCAGCGGATCGCGAAGCGCCCTCCGGACCGTCGGGGTCCTTGCCGCAACGATCGTCGCGTGCGCGATGTGCGCTCCCGCCCAGCCGCCTCCCGGCGACCTCGAGGAGATTCTCGGACGGTTCCGGCTCGCGTTCGAAGAGGCCGAGGCCGGCCACCTGGACGGCCTCTATCCGTCGGGTTGGGCCCTCGTAGCGCTCAGCGGGGAGACGCGCCGCAGCGCTTCCGGGGATGAGCTGCGGCGCGGACTGGAGCGGTTCTTCCGGAACCGCACGCCGATCGGCTACCAGGAGCGGCCGCCCTCCATTCGCCGCTCCGCGGACGGCGGCTACGTTCTGTTCGTGCCGGAGTGGACCAGCATGACCACCGGCACGGACCGCCACGTGGTGGAGGCCTTTCGGATCGGTCTCGAAAGGGTCGCCGGGCCGGCGGCCGATGCGCCTCCCCGCTGGCAGATTCGCGAGTTCACCGCCTGGACGCGATGAGCGTCCGGGCACGCCCGTCGGGGGCGGAATCCCGGTCGGCTAGTGAGGTTTGGCCGGCTCGTCATCGCTCCCCCGAGGGCTGGCGCGTCCCAGCGTCACCGGGTCCGGATTCGGTGAACCGCGCGACGGCCAGCGGACGAGCCGCCCGCCCAGTCCGCGGAAGCCGCGGATCAGCGGCGAGGCCGCGTATCCGAAGGCGAGCACCAGGAACATCGCTACCGGTTCCGCAATCGTGGCCACGATGAACACCGCCAGCACGACCAGCATCCGGTGGGACTGGGGTTTGCGTCCGGTCTGGTTCTTGAAGCTGGGATAGCGCACCGGACTGTTCATCAGCAGGGCAAGCCCCAGCGTCCCGAAGAGGCACGCCGCCGCCGCCAGCGGGTTCTCGGGCGGCGCCGGATGCCAGTAGGTCACGGCGCCGACCACCGCGGCCGCAGCGGGCGAGGACATCCCCGTGTAGTAGCGGGGATCGATACTCAGCCGCCCCACGTTGAACCGGGCGAGCCGTACGGCGGCGCAGATCGTGAACAGCGCCGCCACCAGCCATCCGGTCTGGGGCCAGCGATGCAGGACCCAGGCGTACGCGAGGACCGCCGGCGCCACCCCGAAGGAGACCACGTCCGCGAGGGAATCCAGTTCACGGCCGAACTCGCTGGCGGCGCCGGCGAACCGCGCCACCCGGCCGTCCACGACGTCCGCCAGGATTGCGAAACCGATGATGAGTCCGGCGCTGCCGAAGTCACCGCGGAAGCTCTGCACGATGGAGAAGAAGCCCAAGAAGATGTTCCCGACCGTGAACACCGCCGGAAGCAGGAACACCCCCCGGCGCGTCCGGAGCTGCTGGCGCTTCATTCCCACCTCCCGATGACGGTCAACCCGCCGCGCACCCGGTCTCCGGGACGGACGGCGAGGCTGACGCCCGCCGGCAGGAGCAGATCGGTCCTCGACCCGAAACGGATGAGTCCGAACCGTTCGCCCCGGGCGAGCCGGTCGCCGGCGCGGACCCGGCAGACGATGCGCCGGGCGACGACTCCGGCGATCTGACGTATCCGGATCGTGCCCCGGCCGGTCGTCATCTCCAACTCGTTGCGCTCGTTTCGCTCGGCGGCATCCTTCCGGAAGGCCGCCCGGAACGCTCCCTCACGATAGCGCACGGCCCGGACCTCGCCCGCGGCCGGCGCCCGGTTGACGTGGACGTCGAGGATCGAGAGGAAGATGCTCACCCGCTGGGTCCCGGGCTCGCCTTCATTCGCCGGTCCGGCCTCGGTGACCCGCCCGTCCGCGGGAGCCAGGAGCGCTGTCGCCTCGTCCGGTGGCCGGCGCTCCGGATCCCGGAAGAAGAACACGCAGAATCCCGCGCCGGCAAGCAGCGCCCAGCCCGTCCAGGCGAAGACGCCGCCGGCGGCGCCGGTCGTGGCCAGCACGAGGATCGCGAGGACGAGGGGGGCCGCCACGAACACCCTGCCCTCCGGGGCGATCGGCAGTCTCATCGACCCGTGCGGCTGCTGGCCGCGCAATGCGTCAGGTCAGTCGTTCCGGGCCGTCACGACGAGGCGGCGAGGGCGGCGATCTGGTCCTTGAGGGCCAGTTTGCGCTTCTTCATGACCGCGGCTTCGTGCTGCTGGAGGGGTGAGAGATGGCCGTACTTGGTGAGTTCCTCGAGCTTTTGATCGAGTTCCCGATGTCGCCGGACCAACTCCTCGAGAGCGGGCGCCGCCGTCGGCGACGCCGGTTGCGGGGCGGCCGCTCTGCGGGTATCCGTCTCGATCTGATCTTCGTGTTTCATGAAGGCCTCCACAGGGCCGTCCGGACAGCGGGTCCGGAACCGCTTCGGACAAACATCACCGAGCCACCGGTGAGGGAAACGACGCGCGCTCCGGGAACGCCGACGGTTCCAGCGCGGGCGCCGCACGAGCGGGGAGTCCCTGCCGGGCGTTTTGGCCGGAGTGCATCCCGCCCCGGACACAACGATGAGGGCCGCGTGACGTTCTCCACTGGCTGCAAGCCGTTATAGCGTAACGGAACTGCGGTGAACATCCGGCTCCCGGAGGTAGAGCGGCTCCAGCGTGGTTTCCCCTCGCCGTGCCGCTTGAAGCCCGGCACGGAGCGCGGCTGGCGCGAGCGGGCGCCGGTCTTCCACGATCTCGACGTCCGGGCGCCCGCCGCCGATCGCGTCGCGGTAGCGCAGCACCGCCGGCCCGCAGATCCGCGCGGCGCCGTGTTCCGCTGCCCGGCGCGCGGCGTCCTCCGGGCGCAGGCGGCAGGGTCCCCGGACGAGGGCCCCGGGACCGGCCCCGTCGTAGAGGGCGGCGAAGAGCTCACCGCGCAGCGCGTCCACGACCACCAAGCGGCGGAGTTCGGAGCCGCTCGCGGCCGCGTCGGCCAGTGCGGCCGCGTCGAGGCTCGAAGCGCCGGCGGCCCGGATGCCGGCAGCCAACGCGAACCCCTGCGCGGTGGCGAGACCGATCCGGAGACCGGTGAACGAGCCCGGTCCCCGGGTCGCAACCACGAGGGCGAGGTCGCCGACTTCGAGCCTCGCCTGCGCCATGACGCGGCGAATCGCCGGCAGGAGGCTTCGTGAGTGGAGGTTCGAGGGCTCGAACGTCTCGACGACGTCCGCGGTCACGGCGCCGTCCGGGCCGGCAAGCCCCAGGGCGACGCTGCCCAGCGTGCCCGTCGTGTCAAGCGCCAGCACTGGTCCCGAGATCGATACGGCCGCCGCGGACTCGGGTTCCCGTTCTCGCAATACGCGGGAATCCTATTCGGAGCGCCGGCCTCCGGCCGGCATCGCGCGGAAGCGCGAAAGCAGTGCTCATGGCGCTCTGTTCAGCCAACGCGCGTCCCGCACCCTCTTCCGACGCCTGGAAGGCGGACCGGCCCCACCAGCCCCGCGAGAGAGCGCCACGCTACTCCCGTCGGGTCCACGCCGGGTGCGAGGACGACGACGTGCGTTTCGCCTCCCTACGGTCGGCGATGCCGGCCGGAGGCCGGCGCTCCGATCCTTACCCCTTTCCGGCACGGCCCACTCCGAGGCACAATCGCCGCGTGACCACGGCCCCGCGGCTCTTCCCCGAAGTCGAGCCGCCGCCAGCCGGGACCGCTGCCCGCGCCGGGCGCCCGAAGCCGAGAGGGCGCGGCGTCTCGCCCGCGATGCAGCAGTACCTCGACCTCAAGCGGGAAGCCGGAGACGCCATGCTGTTCTTCCGCATGGGTGACTTCTACGAGGTGTTCTTCGAGGACGCGAGGCAGGCGGGCGAACTCCTCGGGATTGCCGTCACCTCCCGGCAGAACGACGCCGAGGGCAAGGCGATCCCCATGGCGGGGGTTCCGTACCACGCCGCCGAGGGCTACATCGCCCGGCTCGTCCGCGCCGGTTTCCGGGTCGCGGTCTGCGAACAGGTGGAGCCGCCCGGCCTCTCCAAGGGACCCGTCCGGCGGGAGATCGTGCGGGTCGCCACCCCTTCGACGTATCTGGACCCGGCCTACCTCGCGGGGTCGGAGGCCGCTTACCTGATGGTGGTGGCCGAGTCCGGCACGCGGGGCAGTCCTCGTCTGGGGGCGGCGTGGGTCGATCTTTCCACCGGGGAATTCACCGCCGCGGAATTCTCGGGAGACAGCCGGCAGCGCCAGTGCGCCGAAGCGATGGCCGGCTTCCGCCCCCGCGAACTGCTGCTGGCGGAGAGCGCCGCGCCCCGGGACCTTCTGCCGGTCCTGGGAGATCTCCCGCTGCTCACCGCGCGCCCCGACCTGTGGTTCGAGTTCGAGCACGCCCGCGACACCCTGCGCCGCCACTTCGGGACGCTGTCGCTCGAATCGTTCGGCATCGAGGAGACCCCGGCCGCCGTCTGCGCGGCGGGGGCCGCGATCAGCTATCTGGCCGAGACCCAGCGTGGCCAGCTTCACCACCTCGGCAGCCTCAAGCGTCTCGACACCTCGGGGCGCATGCAGATCGACCACCTGACCCAGCGCAACCTCGAACTCTTCCGGTCGCTGTCGGCCGAATCGGGAGGGCCGCCCGGCGCCACGCTCGTCGACACCCTCGACCGGACGGCCACCGCGATGGGGGCCCGCCTGCTGCGGCGGCGCCTCGCCCACCCGCTGCTCGACGCGGAGCGGATCCGCGAACGCCACGTCGCGGTGGAGGCGTTCACGCGGGACCGGAATCTGCGGCAGGACGTCGCCGGGACACTCGCCGGCGCTCCCGACCTCGAGCGGCTCGCCTCCCGGGTGGCGCTCCGGATCGCCGGCCCCCGCGAATACCTCCGGGTCGCCGACGGGCTCCGGACCGCTGGCGCGGTGCGGACCGCACTGCAGGCCGCCGAGGCGCCCACCATCCGCGACCTCGGGGGCCGGATCCGGGAACTTCCCGAACTGCTCGAGCGGATCCGGGCGACGGTGTCGCCGGAGGCCCCGGTTCTCGCGCGCGAGGGCGGCGCGATCCGGGAGGGATTCTCGCCGGAACTCGACGAGCTGCGGCGGCTCCGGTTCCACGGCCGCGAGTGCATCCGCAACATGGAGGCGAGCGAGAAGCGGCGCACCGGCATCACCTCCCTCAGGATCAAGCACAACCAGGTCTTCGGATACACCATCGAAGTCCCCAAGGCGCAGGCCGGCCGGGTGCCGTCCGACTACATACGCCGGCAGACCCTGGTGGGCGCGGAACGCTACGTCACCGAGGAGTTGAAGGAGTTCGAGGCGCGCGTGGCGCAGGCCGACGAGAAGATCGCCGAACTCGAGGCCTCGCTCTTCCGTGCCCTCGAGGAGGAGGTCGGGGACGCCGCCCGCGAGATCCTGGAGATGGCGGGCGTCCTCGCGGAAGCGGATGTCGCGGCGGGCCTTGCGCAGACCGCCGTCACCCACCGCTACGTGAGGCCCGAAGTCCACGAGGGGTTCGGAATGGAGGTGCACGGGGGGAGACACCCCGTGGTGGAGGCCCTGTCCGCCGAAGAGTTCGTGCCCAACGACCTCGGACTCGGCGAAGACCGGTTCCTGATGATCCTGACCGGGCCCAACATGGGAGGGAAGTCCACCTTCCTGCGTCAGACGGCGCTCCACTCGGTGATGGCGCAGATGGGCTCCTTCGTCCCCGCGGAGTCCGCGCGCCTCCCCGTGGTGGACCGGGTGTTTGCACGCGTCGGAGCGTCCGACGACCTCTCGCGCGGCCGGTCCACGTTCCTCATGGAAATGGAGGAAACGGCCTACATCCTCCACCACGCGACGAACCGCAGCCTCGTGCTGCTCGACGAAGTGGGCCGCGGCACCGCGACCTACGACGGCCTGTCGCTGGCCTGGGCCATCGTCGAGCACATCGCCCGCGACCCCGGGTTGCGGATGAAGACGCTCTTCGCAACCCACTACCACGAGCTGACCGCGCTGGCGAGCGCCGAGGACGGGGTCGTCAACTTTCACGTCGAGGCGCGCGAACACCACAACGAGATCGTTTTCCTGCACCGGGTGGCGCCCGGGGGGACGAACCGCAGCTACGGCATCGAGGTGGCGCGCCTTGCCGGAGTTCCGCGCCCGGTGGTCCGTCGGGCGCACGAGGTGCTCGCGGGCCTCGCCGGGGGGTTGGACGGAAGGGGGGCGAGGCTGCCGGCGCCCGAGCCGGGAGGGCCTTACTCCCTGCTCGAACCAGCCGAGAACCAGGTCGCCGAGGCCGTGCGGTCCTGCGATCCGGACCGGCTCAGTCCCCGGGAGGCGCTGGACCTCCTGTATCGCCTCCGGCGCCGGCTGGATCCCGGGGCAAGCGGCGGCGGTTCCGGCGCCGAACCCGAGGAGTCCTGAGCGCAACGCGACGCCCGGACCCCGCGTCCCAGCCATAGACTTCGTCGCGCAACCGTGTTCACCCGCTGGCGCCGCCTGCTCCGGCCTGTTGCCGGCGCGGCGGCCATCGCCCTCCTCTCCGGATGCGGAGCGGAACGGCCGCGGCCGCTGGCGCTCGCGACCGGCACCACCGCGGGCGTCTATTACCCGCTCGGGGGCGCCATGGCGAGCCGCTGGACGCGCGACCTTCCAGGGCTGGTGGTCAAGGCGGAAGTCAGCGCCGGTTCGGTGACGAACCTGATCCAGGTCGCGAAGGGCGAGAGCGACATCGGCTTCGGTCAGGCGGATGCGGTCGCCGACGCGTTCCGGGGAACGGGACGCTTCCCGGAGCCGCTCCCGCTGGCGGTCCTCGGCCGCATCTATCCGAACATCGTTCACCTGTTGAGCGTCGAAGGCCGCGACGTGCGTTCGGTGTCCGATCTGCGGGGGAAACGGGTATCGCTCGGCCCCCCGGGATCCGGGAACGAGGTGACCGCCCGCAACGTACTGCGCGCGGTGGGGATCGCCGAAGACGAGTTCCGGGTGCGCCAGATGAACTACAACCAGAGCATCAACGGCCTCAAGGACGGAACCGTGGACGCGGTGTTCCTGGCCGCGGGTCTGGGAGTGTCTTCGGTGGTTGAGCTGGGGCTGACCCGCGACCTGGTGCTGGTCCCGTTCACCCCCGGGGAGATCGCCGCGGTCGAGACGGCGAACGCGGCCTACCAGGGCATCGAGGTCCCGCCCGGGGTCTACCGCGGGGTGGACGTTCCGACGCTGGCTCCCTCGCTCTGGAACATCCTCTTCGTGCATCGCGATCTGCCGGCGGATCTCGCGAAACGGCTGACCGCATCGGTGCTGGCGGGCCGCGAGGAGTTCCGGTCGGTCACCCGGAACGCCGATTTCATCGAGGTCGCGAGTCTCGGCGACATCGGGAGTCTTCCGCTCCATCCGGGCGCGAGAGCCTTCTACGAGGAAGCGCGGGCACGGGGTGGCGGAGCGCCGGGGAGTTCCCCCTGACGCGTCCTCCCGGTCCCGCCGGGACCGTGGCGCTTGAGGAAGAGCCCCGGCCGGCCCTCTCGCTTCCGGTGTTGTTGGCCGGAGCCTCCCTCTCCCTCTTTCAGCTCTGGCAGGCCGTCTTCGGCACCCTCGGGGCCACCTGGATGCGCCCCATCCATCTGACCTGGATTCTCGCCCTCGGTTTTCTGGCCAGCGCCGTTGCCCGCGAGCGGCGGGCGCGCGCCGCCGATCTCGTGCTGGCCGCGCTTTCGGTGGCCGCCGGGATCATGGTCATCCGCTTCGACCGGCAGGGGATCGATCACATCCTCTACGGGCTGGACGCCGTCGACCTGGCCGCCGGCGTCGCCCTGATCGCGCTGCTGCTCGAGGCCACCCGCCGACGGGTGGGCGTGGTGATGACCTCGGTGGTCGTCGTCTTCCTCGCCTACAACGCCTTCGGCGCCTCGCTCCCCGGCATCCTCGCGCACCGGGGTTTCGAACTCGAGCGGATCGTCCGGTTCGAGGTCTTCACCGGGGCGGGGCTCTTCGGTCTTCCGATCGGGGTGGCGAGCAGCACGGTGTTCGTGTTCGTGCTGTTCGGAGCGCTGCTCGAGTGCACTGGCGGCGGCCGCTTCTTCATCAACCTGGCCTTCGCCGCCGCCGGACGAGCACGCGGCGGGCCGGCGAAGGCGGCGGTGGTGGCCTCGGCGGCGCTCGGTTCGGTCTCGGGCTCCGCCATCGCCAACACCGTGACGACGGGGGCGCTCACCATCCCGATGATGAAGCGGCTCGGGTTCTCGCGGGAGGAAGCCGGCGGTATCGAAGCGGCCGCCTCCACGGGAGGCCAGTTGATGCCGCCGATCATGGGTGCGGGCGCGTTCCTGATGGCGGAACTCACGAACACCCCCTATCCGCGGATCGTCCTCGTGTCGCTCCTCCCCGCGGTCCTGTTCTTCGCGGGCACCCTCTTCTTCGTCCACGGCCTCGCGGTCCGGCGGGGCATCGAGGCCATGCCCGCGCGGCCCCGGATCCTCGCCACGCTCGCTGAGGGAGCCCACTTCCTCGCCGCCGTCGCGGTCGTCGTGGCGCTCCTGCTCATGAACTACTCCCCGCCCCTGGTGGGCGCCGCGGGGTGCCTCGCCGTCGTCGTGACCGGCGCCCTCCGGCGCCGCACGCGGGTGGGGCCCCGGCAACTGCTCGAGGGACTGGCACAGGGCGCCGTGACCGCGGTCCCGGTGTCCCTCGCCTGCGCGGCGGCGGGGATCGTCGTCGGGGTGATCGGACAGACGGGAGTCGGGCTGCAGTTCGCCGAACTCCTGCTCAGCGCCTCGCAGGGAGCCCTGCTCCCTGCCCTCGGGTTGTCCGCGCTGGTCGCGCTGGTGCTCGGGATGGGTCTTCCGGTGACCGCCGCCTACATCGTGGTCGCGGTGGTCGCCGCCCCCGCGCTCACCGGGCTCGGCGTGCCGCTGCTGACCGCCCACCTGATCCTCTTCTGGCTCTCGCAAACGTCCAACGTGACCCCTCCCATCGCACTCGCGGCCTTCGCCGGAGCGGGCGTGGCGGGTGGCCGTCCCATGCCGACCGCCTTCCAGGCGGTGCGGCTGGCTGCCGGACTCTTCATGGTTCCGCTACTCATGGCCTACACCCCGCTGCTTCCGGTTGCGGGGGAACCCCTGGGCCCCGCGCAGGGGGTGGCATTCGTCAGCGGCCTGGTCGCCATGGCGGCGGTCGCGCTCGCGCTCTACGGGCACGGCGTCCGCCCCGTCTCTTGGCCTGTCCGGCTGCTGCTGGGCGCGGCGGCGCTGCTGCTGCTCTTCCCCAACCCCCTGCTGCGCCTGGCCGGCGCGGGTCTGGCGGCGCTCGGTTTCCTGCCGCAGTTCCGTGGCCGGGGGCCGTAAGGGAGAGGCGGAAAATCGCCCGTCAGCCTGCTAGAGCAGGCGTACGCGCCAGAGGTACTGGAGCGAGGTGATCACCGTGAGGGTCACCATCGCGGCCAGCAGGAGCGGGGTGACGACACTGTCCAGCCCCAGCAGGTTGGCGACCAGGAACCAGAGGATCCCCACCACGTTGATGACGGTCGCCGCCTTTCCGAGCCGGCTGGGAGCGAAGTTGCGGCGTTTCACCGCCAGGTTGTAGGCCCCGGCCACGAACAGGATCGTGGCGTCCCGGGACAGCACCAGGATCGCGACCCAGGCCGGAATCCGCACCGAGACGGCCTCGATGGGCGCGGCCAGGGTCACCACCGCCGACACGATCAGCACCTTGTCCGCAAGCGGGTCGAGGAGCGCCCCGAGATCGCTGTTCTCACCGCGGCGGCGCGCGAGCGGCCCGTCCATCATGTCCGTCAGGCCCGCCAGCACGAGCGCTCCGAGGGCGAGCCCGAAACGCCCATAAAGGACGCAGATGACGACCACCGGCGCCAGCAGCAGCCGGAGAACGGTGAGCTGATTGGCGATCGTCATCGGGGGAAGGGGCGCTCGGGGCGCGCCCGGGTCAGGGGAATATCCCGAGTTCCTCGTAGGAGCGGCGGATCTTCTCGAGCGCCACCACGTAGGCCGCGATCCGCAGGGTGCCGCATTCCGGGAACCGGTCGCGCGCGTCGCGGATCTCGTCGTAGGCGCCCGTCATCTTTTCTTCGAGCCCGCTCACGACCAGTTCCTTCTCGTCGGACTGGATGACGAGGTTCTGGCGCATCTCCCTGCTCAGCCGCTTGCCGGAGAGTGTCTCCGCGGCATTCAGCAATGCGTTCGTGTTCGCGATCTCGAGCCGCTTCTCGAGCAGCCCGAAGCGCATGTGGGAGAGATTCCGCGCCCACTCGAAGTAGGAGACCACCACCCCGCCGGCGTTCAGGTACACGTCGGGAATCACCGGGATGCCGCGTTCCCGGAGGATGCGGTCGCCTGCCGGGGTCGTGGGTCCGTTCGCCGCCTCGGCCACCAGCTTCGCCCTCACGAGCGGGGCGGTCTCCCCATGGATCACGTTCTCCACCGCCGCGGGGATCAGGACGTCGCACTCCATGGCCAGGATCGCCTCGGGGGGCAGTTCCTCCTCCGCGTCGGGAAACCCCTTGATCGTGCCGTGCTCACGCCGCCATTCGTGGAGATCCGACACGGCGATCCCCGAGCCGGAACGCGCGACGATGGTCACGTCCCACTCGCCGATGGCGATCACCTTCGCTCCCCGCCGGACAAGGATGTCCGCGGTGTGGAAACCGACGTTTCCGAAGCCCTGGATTGCGACGCGCTTGCCGGGCAGGCCGCGGGTGAGCCCGGTGGCGCGAAAGTCCTCGACGAACTCGAGTCCGCGGGCGATCCCCAGCACGACCCCGCGACCGGTGGCGTCCTCGCGCCCGTGAATGCCGCCCTGGGTGACCGGCTTCCCGGTCACGCTCGCGAAGTTGTCGATCCCGCCCGGATGCATCGCGTCGTAGGTGTCCGCGATCCAGGCCATCTCGCGCGCTCCCGTCCCGAGGTCGGGCGCCGGCACGTTGACCCCGGGACCGATGAAGTTCTTGCGGATCAACTCCGCCGTGTAGCGGCGGGTGATGCGCTCCACCTGCTCCGCGCTGTAGCGGCGCGGATCGAAGGCGATGCCGCCCTTCGAACCGCCGAACGGCACGTTCACGATCGCGCACTTGTAGGTCATCAGCGCCGAGAGGGCGCTGATCTCCTGCTGGTTCACCAGCGGGCTGTAGCGGATCCCGCCCTTCAGCGGGTGACGGTGATGGCTGTGCTCCGCCCGCCAACCGGAGAAGACCTCCACCCGCTCCCCGAACTTCACCGGAAACCGCGTGTAGTAGATCGAATCCGTGATCGAGATCTGCTGGAGGAGCCCTTCCGGAAGCTGGATGGCGCGCGCCGCTTCATGGACGAGACCCTGAACGCTGCGCTCGAGGTTCAGGTCGGCGGCGCCGTTTGCCCTCATGGCCCGGGATCGTAGAGCAGTTTCGCCGACGTTCCGGCCTCCTCCGGCGGGAGGTCCAGGAAATCCCCGAGCGCCTTCTCGCACGCCCGCGGCTCGAGGAGGCACGGGCGGCCGTGGGTCGCGTCCTCGACGACGATCATCCGGCTCGCGGGATGGCCGTTCGCGCGGAAGACGGCGGCCTGGGCATCGAGTGGCGCTCTCCGGTCCCCGTCGCCGGCAATCACCAGCACCGGGACCCCCGCCCCCCCGAGGCGCGCGGAGAACCGCTCCACGTCCATCTCGCGCGGTTCGAAACCGGCGGTGAGTTCGAGCCCGAGCAGGGTCAGGTCCCCGGCCGGAAAAGGCGGCAGACCCACCAGGAGGGCCGCATAGCGATCGATGACCTCCGGGACGTTTCGGAAGGTGCTGTCGAGGACGACCCCGGTGACATCGGCCGCCATGGCGGCCCCGGCGCGCGCCGCCGCCGCTCCGCCCATCGAGACGCCGAGGAGATAGAGCCGGTTCTCGGGAAACTCCCGCCGGAGGAAACGGGCCCCCGCCATCACGTCCAGCCCCTCCAGAAAACCGAGGCTGGTGCGGGTCCCGCCGCTGTCGCCGTGGCGCCGGAGGTCAAGGGTCAGGGCATGGCAGCCCCGCTCGACCAGATACGCCGCCCGGTCGAGAACCTCACGGCGCGACCGGAAGAGCCCGTGGGCGAGGACCACGGAACACCCGGCGGGACGCCGGGCCCGCAGAAGCCACGAGGCGACCCGCACTCCGTCTTCGCTGCTGAGCAGCACGGTGCGGTAGGACACTCCGTAGTCCCAGGGCGTCGCGCGATCCTCGAGGTCCTGCGGACGGGTCCCCGAGAAACTGGCGAGGAGCACCCCCACGGCCGTGGGGAGGGACAGGGCCACCAACAGGACTGCACCCGCCAGCACGCACAGCAGCCGCCGCAGCTTCCGGCGGCGACTCACGGCGGGCGTCATCCGTTCACGGTCGCCGTCCCCGCCACGGAGCCCGGCTCCGGGACTCGCGTGATCAGCACCACCGCGAGGACGCCGAGGCCGGCCATCAGCCAGCAAACCGGTTCGAACCCGTACGGGTACAGCATCCCCCCGGCGGCGACGGCCGCGGCGATGCCCAGCTGCGAGAACACGTTCGAAAACCCGAGGAAACTCGCCCGGCGCGTCCTTGGCACCAGTTCGCTGCGAAGCGCGGTGAACGCCGCGATGCGAGCCACCGCGAGACATCCGAAGAGGAGGATGGCCACGACCAGCGCGGTACCCGAAAGCCACGGCAGGACCGGGGTCATGGCCGCCGCGGCGATGGAAGCCAGCACGGTGAAGCGGCGTTTTCCCAGGCGGTCGGAGAGCGGTCCGGCAATGAGTTGGGCGACCATGATCGCGGCGCCGAGTCCCCCGTAGAGGACCCCCACCGTTTCCAGCGAGAACCCGCGCACCTCCTGCAGCCACCCCGAGGCATAGGCGGAAACCCCCACCAGGCTTCCGGACATGCAGAACGCGGCGAACGCTGCCGCGCGGTGGACCGGGCTCCCCAGAAACTCCAGGTGGCCGGCCAGCCGCCGTCGGAGCGGCCCGGGAACCCTCTCCCGCGGCCGCGCTTCCGGGAGCGCGAGGAGCATCGCCAGCGCCATCGCCGCGAGGATCGCGATCGCCCCATAGACGATCTGGTGTCCGAAACGACCGGCGGCGAAGGCGGCCCCGACCTGTCCCAGGACGGCGGCCCCCATCGCTCCCCCCATCAGGAAGGCCATGACCCTGCCCCGCCGCCGGTACGGCACCAGGTCGGCGATCCAGGCGACGGCGAGTGCGGCGATCGTGCCGCCGGCGAACCCGGCGGCGAGCCGCGCCAAAAGGAACGCCGCGTAGTGGGGTATCAGGGAGATCACCCCGGCGGACGCCAGCATCAGGGTGGCGCCGAAGAGCAGGAAGGGACGGCGTCCGCGGGCGTCCGAAAGCGGCCCCATGACCAGGGCAGCCAGGGCGGCCGCAAAGGAGTAGGCCGAGATGGCGAGGCCGACGTCGGCAACCCCGACCCCGAGGCCGGCGGCGAGCGCCGCGATCAACGGGGTGATCACCTGCTGGTCGAGCAACCCCAGCGCGATCACCGCGCCCAGCACCGCGCCCGGCCAGACGAACGAGGCGGTTTCCGGGCGGGTCGTCAAGGAGCGAAGCCTACTTTCCACACGTTGGCCGCACGCCGAAACTCCCCGGCGCGGTCCGCCCCCGCATTCCCAGTTTCGGGCCCGAACTGCCGGGCCCGGCGACCCTCTCCTGACGTTTCCCCTTCCAAGCCTCTATATTCTCGCGCCTCCCCGAGACTTGCCATGTCCGTTCTGGAACGCTTCGCCGCGCCGATCAAGAGCCGCGACGCCGCCGTACGCCTCAAGGCGGTCCAGAAACACCCTCCCGACGACACCGGCACCCTCGCGGATCTCGCGCGCTCCGATCCCGACGCCCGCGTGCGCAAGGAGGCGGTGCGCCGCCTCGAAGCCCCCCGGGTGCTGCTCGAACTCACGGACAGCGCCGGCGACGAAGCCGCCCGCCGGCTGGCCCGGTCCCGGGGGGAAGCGCTCCTGGTCAAGATCGCGGCCGACGACCGGGACGAGGGGGAGTCACGGCGGGCGCTCGGGCTTCTCATCCCGCTGCGCGCCGTGGCCGAGGTGGCCTGCCGGGCCCACTTCGAGACGATTCGCGCCGAAGCGCTCGCGCGCCTGACCGCCGCTCCCGCGGAAGCGGCCGACCGGGATTCCGCACTCGCCGCGGTGGCCGGGCGGGCCACGGAACCCGCGCTTCGCAGCCACGCCCTCGAGGCCATCTCCACTCCGGCCGGTCTCCTGCAGGTGGCGGTATCGGCGGACGACCGCGAGAGCGCCCAGGCCGCGGTCCGCCGCCTCGAGGATCCGGAACTGCTGCTCACCGCGGCGACCGGCAGCAACTCGAAGAGCGTGCGCCGGCTGGCCCGGCGCCGGGCCGAGGAGCGGCTGCCCCCGAAACATCCGGAACGGGTGCAGTTGCGGGAGAAGACGCTCGGTGGCCTGCTCGAGCGCCTTGCCGCCGCGGACCCGGCCACGCCGGCGCGGAGCGCGAGCCTGCTCGCGGAAGCGGACGCCGTGATCGCCTCCGGACCGGTGGCGGATACCCTCACCGCGCGGCTCGATGAATTGCGGGGAAGTCTCGCGGTCGGCGGATCCCGCGGCGACAGTGGAGTTCGCCTCGTCTTTCCCGAGGACGAGACCCCGCCTGGCGACGGCGAGCGCCCGCCGGCCGAGCCAACCGCACCCCTGCCGGACGCGCCGCCGGCTGCCGGGGAGATCCTCGCCCGGCTGGAAGACGCCGAAGCCGTCCTGGGTCTGGCCGACGTCGAAGCTGCCGAGCGGGAGTGCCGGAAGCTGCTCGAGGGGACGGCGGACGCCGAGGCGGGCGGCGCCCGGCTGCGCGCCGCGGCGGAAGGTGCGAAGGAACGGGCGCTCGAGCGGAAGAAGGGCCGCATCCGGGAGTTCCAGGTCGCCGAACTCGCGGATCACGCGGTTGCCCTGGCCAAGTCCCTCGGCGAACGTCCCTCCGGCCCCGAGATTGCCCAGGCCCGCCGGGAACTCGCGCGGCTCGCGCGCCGCATCGAACGCCTGGAGCCGTCCGAGACGCCGGACGCCGCGCGGTTCCGGACCGCGGCCCAGGAAGTCGAAAACGCCCTCGACACCGCCGCCGCGGCCCGCGAGGACCAGGCCCGGAAGTCCGAGGACCGGATCGCCGGACTCGAGGAACGCCTCGCCTCGCTGGAATCGGCGGACCCGTTTCCGCTCGACGAGGGGGAGGCCGCCCTCCGTGACCTCGGGGCGCTCAGAAACGACGCCGCGGTCTGGCGCCGGGTGGGACCGGAACGGCAGACCCGTTTCCAGCGCCTCCAGGCCGCGCTGATGCCGCGGTTGCGAGAGGCCCGGGATCTGCGCGAGTGGCGTCACTGGTCCAATCTGGAAGAACAGTCGGAACTCATTCGCCGGGCGCGGGCGCTCGCCGAGGTCGAGGACCTCGAGCGCGTGGATCGCGAACTCGCCGCCCTCGAACGCGCCTGGCACAAGGCCCGGCACACGGGACGCGATCGGGGTCAGGAACTCTGGGAAGAGTGGGGCAAGGTGCGGGAAGCCGTCCTCGAACGGATCGGTCCCCTGCGCGAGGCCGCCGAGCGCGAACTCGGCGAAAAGCTGGACGGGCTCCGCGCGCTCGTCGAGAAGGCGGAGGAGATCGCCGAGAGCGCCGACGGCCGGCGGGCCGCCGAGATCCGCTCGCTGATGCCCGCGTGGCGCGAGCGCGCCAAGGGCATGGGCAAGCGCTCGGAACGGCTCTGGAAGCGCTTCCGCGCCGCGAACGACCGGTATTTCACCGAACTCAAGGCGCTCAGGAAGAAGCGCTATGAGGAGTTCGCCGCGAACGTCCCGATCCGCGAGGACCTGATCGGCCGCGCGAAGGCGCTGTTCGACCAGACCGACGCCGAGACCGTGCGGAACGCGGTCCGCGACCTGATGCGCGAGTGGAAGGAGTCGCCACCCGTCCCCCGCAAGGAGGGCGACCGCCTTTGGGAAGAGTTCCGGAGCGCTTGTGACGGGGCCCGGGACCGCTTTCGGGACGCGGCGAGGGACGCGAAGTCCGATAGCGGCACTCCCGAAAGTGCCCCGCGAAGCGAAGCCGAGGCCGGCCTCCGCGCCCGCATCTCGGAACTCGCCGCCCAACCCGCCGAGGAGAAGCGCGACGCCGCCCTCGCGCTCTGGGACGATTACCGCCGTATCCGCCGCTCGACCGACCGCCTCGCCCGCGAAACCGAAGGCGCCCTCTTCGATTGCCTCCGGGAGGCGTACGAGAAGGACCCCGACTCCTTCGCGGGGACGCGACTCGACCAGGAGCAGCTCGTTTCGCGGCTCGCCGAACTGCTCGAAGAAATGGAAGCGCTGGCGCGACCCCGCGCCGCGGTTTCGTCGGAAGGCGGAGTCACTGATTTCGCGGAGCACCTGCAACGCACCCTGCTGGCGGGAAGGGCCGCCGATCGCGGCGCCCCCCTCCGGGAAGACGCGCAGGCCGCAACCCGGATCCTGGAGCGCGCGCGGGCGGCGGGCCCGGCGCTGTCCGGCCCGGCGGCCGAGACGCTGAAGCGGATCGACGGGCTCGCCCGGAAGGTCATCGCGCGGGCGCCGTCGCTGGAAGAGCGAGCGCCTCGCACCCGCTCCCGGTCCCGCGAACGGCGCCCGCCCCGGCGTTAGCGCGGTTTAGCGGCGCGCGGCACTGACCGTAGGGAAGGGCGTGTACGGCTTGGAACGCCGGGCAGTTCTCCGGGTGGGGCCCTCCAGACCGGCGGTCCCAGCCGGCGCGCCGTGAGGCTCAGCAGCGGCGCCTTATCCGATTCTGAGCCGCAACGCGTTACCGACCACGGTGAGCGAGGAGAGCGCCATCGCGCTCGCGGCCGCCTCGGGAGGCAGCAAAATCCCCGTCGCCGGATGGAGAACCCCCGCGGCGAGCGGGAGGGCCGCCACGTTGTAGATGAAGGCCCAGAACAGGTTCTGGCGGATGATCCGGAGCGAACGGCGGGCGACCCGCAGTGACTCGCTCACCAGGCGCAGGTCCGGGCGCATCAGGGTCACCCCGGCGGCCTCCCGCGCGATCTCGGTGCCCTGGGCGAGCGCGATTCCCACGTCGGCGCGGGCGAGCGCCGGGGCGTCGTTGATCCCGTCGCCGACCATCGCAACCCGGCCGTAGCGTTCGCGCAGCCGATCGACGGCGGCGAGCTTCTGGTTCGGGAGGAGCCCTCCCTCGGCGTTCCGGACGCCGATCTCAGAAGCGGTTGCCGCCACGGCCGCGGCCTCGTCGCCCGAGACCAGGGACACCGCAAGCCCGTCGTCGTCGAGCCTCCGGACGAGATCCGCCGCCTCCGGGCGGGGCCGGTCCCGGAACCCGATGCTCCCCGCGAGCTCGGCCCGGTCGTCCGATTCCGAGACCACCCGCAGCCAGCCGGAGGCGCCGCTCCCGCCGGGCTCTTCCGGAACCCTCAGGCCCCGTTCCCGGAGCAGACGCTCGCTCCCCACCCACGCGCGGGTCCCTCCGCTGAACGTGGCCGTGACGCCGCGTCCCGGGAGCGCCTCGAAGCGTTCCGGCGTCCGGAGATCCATCGCCTTGCCGCGGGCATGGGCGACGAGCGCCACGCCGAGCGGATGTTCGGACCCCTGTTCCGCCGAGGCCGCCAACCGGAGCAGTTCCTCCCGGGTCCAGCCCGGTGCCGGTTCCACCGCCACGACCACGGGAGCACCGGTCGTCACCGTTCCGGTCTTGTCCAGCGCTACCGCTCGCACCGCCGCCAGGGCCTCCAGCGCCCCACCCGAGCGGAACAGGATTCCCTGCCGGGCGCTGCGCCCGGTCGCGACCAGGACCGCGATGGGCGCCGCGAGCCCGATGGCGCAGGGACACGCCACCACCAGCACCGCCACCCCGCGCGCCAGCGCGAAGTCGAGCGCGCCATCGGCCAGCACCCAGGCGGCGGTGGTCAGGACGGCCGCCGCCATGACGGCGGGAACGAAGACCCCCGCCACCCGGTCCGCGGTGCGCTGGATGGGGATCTTCTCCGTCTGCGCCTTCCGGACCGCGGCGGCGATCCGGGACACCGTGCTGTCAGCCGCGGGACGGGTCACTTCGATCTCGGCGGCCCCGGTGAGGTTCATCGCCCCCGCCACGACCGGATCCGATACGGTCCGTTCGACGGGCACGCTCTCCCCGGTCAGCAGCGACTCGTCCATGGCCGCCCCGCCCCGCACGATCCGTCCGTCGAGCGGCACCCGCTCTCCGGGGCGCACGCGAACGCGCTCACCCCGGCGCACTTCCGCCACCGGCACGAGGCGCTCAACGCCGTCCCGCACCACCCGCGCCCGGTCGGGAGCAAACGCCAGCAGCTCGGTCAGGGCATCGGTGGCGCGGCCCCGGGCGCGTTCCTCGAGCCAGCGGCCGAGGCGGACGATGGCGACGATGAGCGCGGCGGTATCGAAGAACAGCATGCCCGCGCCGCCCGCCGCGAGTGCGACCACGGACGAGACGTACGCCGCGCCGGCCCCCAGCCCGATCAGGCTGTCCATGCCGAACGTCCAGTTGCGGAGTGCGCTCCCGAGCGCCTTGACGAAGGCCCACCCGAAGAGTAGGCAAACGGGGGTCGCCAGCGCGAACTGGGCGAAGCGCCCCGCGGTGGAGGCCCCGAAGCCGCTCATCGCAACCCCCATCGCCGCGCCGGCGAGCGCCAGGGCCCCGGCAACGGGAAGAAACCCATCCCGCCAACGGGAGGCGACGACAGACCCCTCGGGCTGCGCGGCGGCGGCCGGTGGGGCCGTCTCGACGCGATAGGGGCCGGCGGACTCCACCGCCCCGGCGATGTCCGCTGCGAGGCTGGAGTTCAGGGACCGCGAGTCCGCGAGGCTCACGGAAAGGTCGCCGGTGAGCAGGCTCACCTCCGCGCGCTCGACCCCCGGAAGGTCCGCGACCGCCTTCTCAATGCTCGCGACGCAGCCGGCGCAGTGCATCCCGACGACCCGGGCCTCGAACTGGCCATCCCCGGCGGTCTCCCGTTCCGGACTGCGAGGCTCTGAAGCGGCATCCATGGCGTCGCCCGGAGTATAGGAAGGAGCTCGGTGGCCGGGAGAACTGCCCGGCGTTCCAGGCCGGGGGCGCCATCGGGCGGGGCCGCCCGGAGCCTAGTGCGGGTGGGCGTCCTCGTAGTGCTCGGCGAGGAGGTCCCTGCCGAAGTCGCCGGTCAGGTCGCGCCACACCGAGTGGATGTGGTTCGCGCCGTTCTGAGTGTTGTCGTACTCGATGAGGAAGGTCGGGCCGTGGATGCGGTAGTAGTGCGGCTCGCCGGGGGCAGCGCTGCCGGCCCACGCGAAGTGGACGTCCCCGAGGCCGGCCGCCGAGATCCGCTCGAACTCCTCCTTCGCGAGATCGAGCCGCATCCGCCCCAGGTAGACCTCGATCAGCTCGACCACCTTGTCGCGCTGCGCGTCGGTCATGTCTCCGACCGCGACCCCCAGCGCATCCCCGGGGTCGGCGACCCGGTCCGTCCCGGTCAGGATGTCGGGCGGGGCCTCGGAATCGAAGACGACCCTCTCGCGCGCCCCGCCGGCGAAGAGCGCCAGCAGCTCCCGCGCCACCGTCTGTTCCGCCGCGAGCACCTCGAGACCCGTGTGCCGGCCTTCGTCGACGATCGCCGGATTGCTGCCCATGAATGCCGGCGCGACGACGACCTCGCCGTCGTTGAGGGTGACGTTCAGCGACAGGTGATGTCCCTCGACGCGCCAACCCCAGGGGCCCGTCCCGGACGGCTCGTCGAAGACCGTGAAGTGGTAGCGGTCGGAATCGCGGATGTCGCGGCCTTCGCGCTCGTAGAGGATCTGCTCGAGGTACATGATGCCGAGCGCCTTGCTGATCCCGTCGTGGCTCAGCGCCGTCCCGAGCAGGCGGTCGGCGAGCCGGCGCTGGGGCGGAGTGAAATCGCCGTACGGCACGCCCTCCCGGTCCCGCGGGATGAAGTGCCAGTTGAGCCGCTCCTCGTCATCGAACGCGAACGTCGCCCGGGCCTTCTGGTCGGCATCGAGCGACATCAGGAAGTGCCGCGCCCGATCGATCATCTCGGTGGCGACATCGGGCGCCGCGGCCGTCCAACCGACCGACGCCGTGAGCGCCGCACCTGCGAACAACAGCGCCCCGGCCCTGCTCTTTGTCCTCATTGTCTTCATCCTTGGTCCCCTCCGGCGCCGATTCTACTTTCGGGTCTCGGGCCGCACTCCACGGCTACAATCGCGGGCCGTTTTGCCTGTCCGTCCGATCCTGCGCTACGGGGCCTCGACCCTCACGACCCCGTCCGAACCCATCGAGGACTTCGGCCGGAACTGGCAGGCGCTGGTGGACGACATGGTGGCAACGATGTACGCCGCCCCCGGGGTCGGCCTCGCGGCGCCCCAGATCGGCGTGGGCGTCCGCCTGATGGTGATCGACATCACGGTCGGCGAGAAGGACGGAGAGTTGATCGTGATGGCCAATCCGGAGATTCTCGAATCCGAGGGGAGCCAGTCCGAAGAGGAGGGATGCCTCTCCGTGCCGGGGTATTCGGGGGTGACCCGCCGGGCCCGGTGGGTCCGCGTCCGCGGCCAGCGTCTCGACGGTTCGCACTACGAGATGGAGGGGGAGGGACTGCTGGCGCGAGCGTTCGCTCACGAGGTGGATCACCTGAACGGCCGTCTGTTTCTGGATCGGCTCGGAGCCCTCAAGCGGGACCTCATCGTTCGCAAACTGCGCCGCCGTCTGCGTCGGGGCGACTGGTAGCGCCCCGCGACGCGGCGCGGCTGCTGGCGGAGGAACGGCGGTGGAGCGCCTCCGCACCGTCTTCCTGGGGACCTCCGGCTTCGCCGTCCCGGTGCTCCGCGCGCTGCACGCCCACCACGAGGTGCTCGCCGCGGTGACCCAGCCCGAACGGCCGGCGGGCCGCAGTCACCGCCCGCGCGTCAGCCGCATCAAGCGGCTGGCGCAGGAGCTCGGGATCCCGATCCGGCAACCGGAACGGATCCGCCGCCCGAGCGCCTGGGAACCGGTCGCGGACCTCGCACCCGACGTTCTCGTTGTCGCCGACTACGGCCAGATCCTCTCCGCCGGCCTGCTCGCCGCGCCGCGGCTGGGGCCCGTCAACGTCCACGCCTCACTGCTTCCCGAGCTCCGCGGCGCCGCCCCGGCGATCTGGGCGGTCGCCCGCGGCTACCGGCGCACCGGCGTAACGACCATGCTCATGGACGCCGGACTCGACACGGGACCGATCCTGCTCCAACGGGAAACCGACATCGCGGACACCGAGACCGCGGGCGAACTCCTTGCCCGGCTCGCTCCCCTGGGGGCCGAACTCCTGATCGAGACCCTGTCCGGCCTCGCCGCCGGACGGATCGCGCCGCGCCGCCAGGACGACGACGCGGCCACGGTCGCTCCCCGCGTCCGGAAGGCCGATGCCGCCCTCGACTGGGAACTCGAGGCCCCCGTGCTCGCGGACCGGGTGCGCGCCTTCTCTCCCGCCCCGGTTGCGTTCACTGCGTTCAACCAGGAGATCCCGGGGGCCGCGACTCCGCTCCGTATACACCGGGCCTCGGCGGCGACCGGACCGTCCGAAAGCGCCGATCCCCCAGGCTCCTTCCGGGTTTCGGACAACCGGCGCGCCCCACGCCTCGCGGTCGCCTGCGGGGCCGGTACCACGTTCCTGCCGCTCGAGGTTCAGGCCGCCGGCCGCCGGCGCCTTCCCATCGCGGACTTCCTGCGAGGGAGCGGCGTCCCCCCGACCGGCCGTTTCGCGAGCGCCGCCGAGGCGGCCGGGCTGACGGAGTCCGGATAGCGATGAGCACCCGGCTGCGGCGCGCCGCGCTCGTCCTGGCCGGAACCGTGGGGTTCGTAGCGACCACCTACGGCGTACTGGTCCTGGTGGCGAGCACCCGGCCTCCGAGGCCTGCCCATGGTTTCTTCGCGTCGCCCACCCGGAACGTCGCGCACCGCGGTGGCGGCCTGCTGAGTCCCGAGGCCACCCTGGCGGCGTTCCGGTCGGCGGCCGCAGCGGGGGCGGACGCCCTGGAGATGGATGTCCATCTGACCGCCGACGGCGCGCTCGTCGTCATCCACGACCGGACGGTGGACCGCACCACCGACGGCAGCGGCGCGGTAGCCGAAATGCGACTGGAGGAGCTGCGCGCACTGAACGCCGGCCACCGGTTCCGGGCGCCGGACGGCGACACCCCGTATCGCGCGGAGCCGCTGGCGATACCGACCTTCCAGGAAGTCCAGGCAGCGCATCCGGATCTGCCTCTCATGGTCGAAATGAAGACACCCGAGACCGCAGAGCCACTCTGCCGTGCGATCCGGGACGCGGGAGGCGAACGCCGGACCCTGGTGGCCGCTTTCGGCCGGGAGTCCCTGGACCGCTTCCGCACCGCCTGTCCCACGGTGGCGACCGGAGGATCCTTCGGAGAGGTCGTGGTCTTCCTTGTCCTGTCGATCGGGCGTCTCGCCGGGCTCTACGACCCGCCGTTCGATGCGCTCCTGGTGAGCGAGACCAGCGGACCCCTCCGGGTGGTGACGCCGAACCTGCTGCGTTCCGCCCGCCAGGCCGGGCTGCCGGTGCTTGTCTGGACGGTGAACCGGGCCGAGGACATGGAACGTCTCCTCACTCTGGGCGTGGACGGGATCCTCACCGACGACCCGTTGGCGCTCTCCAGGGTCAGTGCCACCTCCCGCTGAAATGCCCGGAGCACCGCGGAAGAAGACGGGACGGCGCGCGGCGAGGGGACCCGCCGCACCCGCGCGCCCCGCTTCCCCCGCCCGGCGTGCCGCGTTTGCGGTTCTGCTGCGGCTGGAACCCACCCGGGAGCGGCCCCGTCCGCCCCGTCCCGATGCCCTGATTGCCCGCCTGGAGGACGCCGAGGGGCAGCCCCCGAGCGATCGCGACCGGGCCCTCGCGCGAGAACTCGTCTTCGGCGTGCTGCGCCGGCGGCGGGCTCTCGACTACGCCCTCGACACCTACTCGCGCCGGCCGGTCGGCAAACTCGATCTCCCGGTGCGCACCGCCCTCCGGATCGGCCTCTACCAGCTGCGCTACCTGGACCGGGTTCCGGCCAGCGCCGCGGTCCACGAGGCGGTGTCCCTCGCAGCCACCGCCGCCCGACCCGGAGCCGCCGGCCTCGTCAACGCCGTCCTCCGCGCCTACCTGCGGGCGGACCACCCGTGGCCCCACCCCGGTGGCGACCGAAACCTCTACCTGCGCGCCGGACTGTCGTATCCGGACTGGATGGTGGACCGTTGTCTCGGGCAACTCGGAACCGAAGGCGCCCGGCGACGGCTGGAGGCCGGCAACCGCTCCCCGGTGGTCTTCCTGCGCGTCAGTCGGCGGCTGGCCCTCGAGGAGGTCCGGACACAACTTGCGCAGGACGGTGTGGAGACCGAGCGCTTCCCCATCGCCCCGCGCTGCCTCAGGGTCACCAGCGGGAATCCGCGGGATTCGTCCCTGTTCCGCGAGGGCGCGATTCACATACAGGACGCGGGGTCGCAACTCGTGGCCTGGCTGCTTCCCGTGGACGGGGCCCGGCGGTGTCTCGATGCCTGCGCCGCGCCCGGAGGGAAGGCCACCATCCTCGCCGAGCGGATCGAACCCCGGCCGCTGATCGCCGCCGACCTCCGGCCGGGCCGGGTGGACCTGCTGGACTCCACCGTCCGACGCCTCGCGTCCGGAAACGTGCTGCGGCTCGCCGCCGACGCCGCCCACCCTCCCTTCGCGGCGGCAACGTTCGACCGAGTCCTCCTCGACGTCCCCTGCAGCGGCCTCGGAACCCTCGCGCGGAATCCCGACATCAAGTGGACCGCCTCGACCGCGCGCGTCCGGGAACTCGGGGAGACCGCGGGCCGCATCGCCCGGGCGGCCGCGGACCTGCTCGCCTCCGGCGGCATGTTGCTCTACTCGGCCTGCTCGCTCGAGCCCGAAGAGACGACCGACGCGATCCACGGCCTCCTCTCCGCGCGCCCCGCCCTCCGGCAGCTCTCGCTGGCGCACCGCCTGCCGGAGGCCCTGGCCCCGCTCGTGGACGACCACGGCGCACTCCGGGTCGCCCCGGAGGACCACGGCACCGACGGGTACTTCGCGGCGCTCGTGCAGCGTACGGACGCCTGAGGACGCCCAAACGATCCAGCCGCCCGGACGGGTCTGTGGGCCGTTCCCCCGGCCCCCGACGACACTACACTTCCAGCAGGCACCAACACCTTGGGCAATCTCCGGATCCGCTGGGCGCGCGGCGGGAAACCCTCGCCGTCGCGGCTGTCGCGAGGCCTCTACTACCTCCTGGTCGGGTCGCTGCTCGGCGCCACTTTCGCCTTCGCGGCCGCGGCCACCTTTCTGGTCGCCTCATCCGCGGCGGACCCCACCGTCCCGGATCTGACCGGCCTCGAGGTGGCGGCCGCCGAGGCGGTGCTCGGCAGCGCGGGACTGCGCCTCGCGGAGGGCCAGGCCCGCTTCGACGATCACGTTCCGGAAGGGCGCATCGTCTTCCAGGAACCCTCGCCGGGATCCTTCTTCAAGCGCGGGCGTTCCGTTCAGGTGTTCCGCAGCCTCGGGCCCACCCGACGGGTCGTTCCGCGGCTCGAGGGCAGCACGCTGACCGAGGCCCGGCGGGCGCTCGAAGCGGCCGAGCTCAACGTGGGGCGGGTGGCCGAGGTGGAAAGCGACACCTATCTCGCCGGCCGGGTCATCGCCCAGTCCCCCGTGGCCTACAGCGAAACGGTTCCCGACACCTCGGTTTCGGTGCTCCTCTCCGCCGGATCGGAACCCGAGTCCTTCGTCATGCCGGACTTCATCGGCCGCCGCTACGGGGAGATCGCCGATGACCTGAGCCGGAGCGCCGTCCGGGTGCGCGATGTCCGCAGCGTCCCCTACCGGGGGGTTCCGGCGGGCATCGTCGTGGACCAGGTACCCGCGGCGGGCGCCAAGGTAAGCCGTACCGACCGGATCGTGCTGACGCTGAGCCGGTAAATTCCGACCCGGATGCGGCTCACCCCTTCGCTTCTCTCCGCCGACTTCACGCGTCTCGCGGAAGAGATACGGACGGTGGAAGACGCCGGGGCGCACGGGTTGCACCTCGACGTCATGGATGGGCACTACGTCCCCAACCTGACCTTCGGCCCGATGGTGGTGGCGGCGGTCCGGCGCTGCACCGACCTGCCGCTCGACGCCCACCTGATGATCGGCAACGCGCCGGAACACATCGGGGCCTACGCCGACGCGGGCGCGGACGCGATCGCGGTCCACCCGGAAGCCGTGCCCCACCTCCACAAGACCATCTCCGACCTCCGCTCGCTCGAGGTCCGGCCCGGCCTGGCCATCAACCCGCTCTGCCCGCTGGCATCGCTCGAGGAGGCGCTGGCGGCCGTGGACTACGCGATCGTCATGTCGGTCAACCCCGGCTGGGGCGGGCAGCGCTTCATCGAAGGCAGCATGGACCGTGTCCGCCAGGTCCGGAAGCTCGCGGAGCGGCACAACCCGTCCCTCGAGATCGTGGTGGACGGCGGCATCAACGCCTCCCGGGTCGCGGCGGCCCGCGACGCGGGCGCCGACGTGCTGGTGGCGGGATCGGCGGTGTTCGGGGCCTCCGATCCGGCCGCGGCGGTCCGGGAGATGCTCGCGGCGTGACGGGTCGCTCGATGAGAACCGGCGTGCGGCCCGGCCGGCGCCCTTGACCGATCCGGACTCCCCGCCGCCCGCCGGGAGTTCGTCCTCTCTGGCCGCCTCCCCCACCCGCGTCTCGATCCGGGTCCGCTACGCGGAGACCGACCAGATGGGCGTCGGGTATCACGGCGCCTACCTTCCCTGGCTCGAAGTGGCGCGGACCCGTTGGCTACAGGAACACGCCGTGTCGTACCGGGAACTGGAGGCGGGCGGCGTCCACCTGCCCGTCATCGAGGTGCGGTGCCGCTATCTGCAGCCCACGCACTACGACGACGAGTTGGTGGTCGAGGCCGCTGCCTACCGGTACCGCCGTTCCGGCATCGGGTTCGAGTACCGCGTGGTGCGCCCGGCGGACGGCAAGCTGGTGGCGACTGCCGAAACCCGGCATGCGGCCGTAGGGCCCGACGGCCGCCCCCGTCGCCTCCCGATAGCGCTCCGGGATGCTCTCGAACGAAGCATCCCTGACGACGTGCCGGTCAGGCGCTAGCATTTCGTCGGCTGCGGCCCTTCCGCTGTCTTGCATGTTTCCTGACCCCGCCGGTTCCGCCCGCCGGACCTTCCTGACCCCCGCCCTGGCGGGAGTCGTCCTGCTGGGCCTGGCGTGCAGTTCCGGGCCCCTGGCGGAGGTCCCGACCGGAGCGCAGGCCGACCGGCGCCTGCTGGCCCTCGGACAGCAGAGCCTCGAGGACCGCGACTGGGAGACGGCCCGCACCTGGTTTCGCCAGTTGCTCGACAGCTATCCGCGCAGCCAATTCGCCGGGGACGCCCGTCTGGGGATCGCAGACACTTACAACAACCAGCGCGGCGCCCAGAACGCGCTGCTGGCCGCCACCGAGTATCGCGACTACCTGACCTTCTTCCCGAATCACCCGCGCGCGGATTACGCGCAGTTCCAGATCGCATTCGGGCACTTCAAGCGGCGCCGCAGCGCGGACCGGGATCAGGAAGACACCGAGCTGGCGGCGAGCGAGTTCGGGAAACTGCTCGAGCTGTACCCCAACTCCCGTTATGCCGAGGATGCGCGGGTCCATCTCGTGGAGTGCCGGAAAGACCTCGCGACCTCCGTGCTGCTGAAAGCCGAGTTCTACCAGGACCACCGGAACTGGTGCCGGGGCGCGATTCCCCGACTCGAGGAGATCCTGGCGAACTACCCCGATTTCGACCGCCTTGCCGAAGTTCGCCACCGGTTGGGCCGGGCGCTCACCGAGTGTGGACGCGAGCAGGAGGCGCTGGTCCACTACCAGAAGATCGTCGACGAGCACGCGGAGAGCCCCTACACGGAAGCGGCTCGCGAACGGATTCGCGAGATCCTCGCGCGAACCTGAGTCGTCAGCGTTTCGCCTCGCTGCGCTCGGCGATGCCGGCCGGAGGCCGGCGCTCCGAGCCGGAGCGGGACGGGTTCCGCACGTCCGCCAGGCAGTCTCCGCGATGGACCAGGATCCTGAGTCCCGGCCGCCGCCCGGAGGCGGGAGGAACAACGGCAATCACCACATCACC
Source organism: Acidobacteriota bacterium (assembly GCA_009835985.1). Lineage (GTDB taxonomy): Bacteria > Acidobacteriota > Vicinamibacteria > Marinacidobacterales > Marinacidobacteraceae > Marinacidobacterium. Next base: position 36,722 of record VXWI01000052.1, read on the forward strand.
CGCCACCAGGCCCTCCAGCAGCGACCTCCCGCCACGTTCGAGGTCGGCCGGTTCCACCGCCAGCCCGACGATGCGCCATCCCTGAATCTCGGACCGGCCGAGCCGCTGTTCCACCAGCGCGTCGATCGCCGCCCCTCCGCGCGCCGCCCCCCGCGCGGGCTCGAAGCCCAGGACGTCCACCTGCCGGTGGCGCTTTTCCCCATAGAGGAAACCGCGGGATCCATCCAGGCCGGCTACGGCGTCGGCGCCCAGGAACACCTCGGGCAGGGCCTGCACCAGGCGGCGCGGGAGCGGACGCACCGCGCCGGCGGGCGGCTCAGCCGGAGAGCGCGACGCTCCGCGCTCCGGCGAAGTAGGAGAAGCCGGACCACGCGGTGAGGAACGCGGCGATCCAGAGTCCCAACACCCCGAAGGGCGCCAGGGCCTCATAGAAAGCCCCCGCCAGAACCAGGAGGGCCGCGTACACCTGAGCGTGCATCTTGATCTTCCCGAGCAGACTGACCGGCACGCTGCTCCCCCGCTGGAGCGCCACCATCCGGAGCGCCGTCACGGCGAACTCCCGTCCGACGATCACGATGGCGACCCAGGCCGGGCAGAGGCCCCGGGCCACCAGGCAGATGAAGATCGTGGAAATGAAGAACTTGTCCGCGATCGGGTCCAGCAGCGTCCCCAGCGCCGTGATCTGGTTCCGCCGGCGGGCGATGTGCCCGTCGAGAAGATCGGTCAGCGCCCCGCCGGCCACCAAGCCGGCGCTCACCAGTTGCCAACCGGGGAACGAGGCGAGCAGGGCCACCGCCACAAACGGCGTCAGCAGAATCCGCAGTAGCGTAAGGCGGTTCGCCACGCTCATCTCCGGTACACGTTCGAAGGAGTTCCCCGCGCCTCGAGCGCGGACCCGGGATGCTATCAGCAGCGGCCCGTCAGCAGCCGCGAGGGGGAGTATCCTGTCCGACTGTTCGATGAAGGCGGTCATTCTCATCGGGGGGAAGGCGCTGCGGCTGCGTCCCCTCACGTTTCGCCGTCCCAAGGCGATCGTCCCGCTCCTTGCGCGCCCCTTCCTCGCAACCCAGTTCGAGTTGCTCCGGCGGGCGGGAATCTCCGACGTCGTTCTCTGCCTGGCATCGCTCCCCCGGCGGATCGAGGCCACCTTCGGCGACGGAAACGCGTTCGGTGTGTCGCTCAGATACTCGGTGGAGCCGAAGCCCCTCGGCACCGGGGGCGCCATCGGACATGTGAGATCCCTGCTCTCCGAACCCTTTGTGTGCCTGAACGGAGACTCCCTGACCGACCTCGATGTCCGGAGGCTCGTCGACGCCCACGAGTCCGCCGGCGCCACGCTCACCCTCGCGCTGACCCCGGTGAACGACGCGTCGCCCTACGGGCTGGTCCGGACCCGGGCGCCCGGGGCTGGCGGGACGCGCCGCGTCCTCAGCTTCAGCGAAAAGCCGGATTCGCCGGAGCCGGGTGAGATCAGCATCGGCGCCTACGTCATGGATCCGGGTATCTTCGAGTTCATCCCCGCCCGGGGCGCGTGTTCGCTGGAACACGAGGTGTTCCCGGCGATGGTGGCGGCCGGCGTTCCGGTCGCGGCCCATCGGCACGAGGGCTACTTCACGGACATCGGCGTTGTCTCGCGCTACCGGCAGGCCCACCGGGACGCCCTCGACGGCAGGATACGGATTCCGGGAGTGGGACGGCCCAACCCGGGTGGCGTCATCGTGGACGAAACCGCCTCCGTTCACCCGCACGCCCGCCTCATCGGCCCCTCCCTGGTGGGACCCGGGGCGCAGGTGCGCGAAGAAGCCGAGATCGGGCCGTACGCGGTGCTCGGGCGTCAGGTGCGGATCGAGCGGGGCGCGCAGGTGAAGGACTCGATCCTGTGGGCGCACACCCGCATCAGCGAGGACGCCGCCGTGTCGGGGGCGATTCTGGGCGTCAGCGGTTTCGTCGGCCCGGGAGCCCGGCTCTCGGGAGCGGTCCTCGGCGACAAGAGCACCGTCGCCGCCCACAGCACCGTTCCATGGCTCGACGACTGAGCGCCGCCGAAGCCGCGCTGTTCAAGGCCTACGACGTCCGCGGAGCGGCGCCCGCGCCACTGTCACCCGGTCTGGCCTGGCGCGTCGGCCGCGCGTTCGCCACCTGGCTCGGGGGCGGGCGCATCGGCATCGCGCGCGACGCCCGGCTCACCAGTCCGGCGCTCGCCGGGGCGTTCGCCGCCGGTCTCGAGGGGCCGGACGTCGAGATCCTCGACTACGGGATGCTGCCGACGGACGCGATGTGGGTCGCCGTCCGGCACGACCGGCTCGACGGCGGGGCGGTGATCACGGCCTCCCACAATCCTCCCGGCGACAACGGCATCAAGCTCGTCGAACGCGACGCGGCCCCCGTGTTCGAGGAGAACGGGTTGCCGAAAGTGCGTCGGCTGGCGCAGGAGGTTCCCGATCCGCCGGAGGACCCGCCAGCCGCCCCGGAAACCGGGGCGCCGCGCGCCATCGCCGCCGACTACCGGGCGTTTCTCATGAGCGTCGTGGACTTCCGCTCCCTGCCGGCGCTGCGCGTGGTGCTCGACGCCGGGAACGGCATGGGGGGACTCATGGCGGGCGAGGTCTTTCCCGCGGTTCCCGGCGAGTTTGTCGCGGTGCAGTTCCGGCCCGACGGCGCCTTCCCGAACCGCGGCGCCAACCCGCTCGATCCCCGCAACCGGCAGCCGCTCGTGCGCCGGGTCCTCGAGGAGGGAGCCGACTTCGGCGTTTTGTGGGACGGGGATGCGGACCGGTGCGTCTTCGTGGACGACCAGGGACGGCACGTCCCGGGGGACTTCGCGACGGCCCTGCTGGCGCCGGCCGAGATCGCCAAGGAACCGGGCACTCCGATCGTCTTCGACCTGCGCTCCTCTCGGGCGGTGCCGGACGAGGTGACCCGGGCGGGGGGCCGGCCGCGTGCCGGCCGGGTGGGGCACGCCTACCTGAAGCGGCGGATGCGGCAGGAGGACGCGAGGTTCGGCGGCGAGCTCAGCGGTCACTTCTTCTTTCGGGCCGCCGGCTACGCGGACAACGCCCTCCTCCCCATCCTGCTGATGATCGAGAGAATCCGGGACTCGGGACGGCCGCTCTCCGAGTTGGCGGGGGATCTGCGCCGACGCTACTTCACGGTGGACGAGGAGAGCCGGGTGGTTCCCGACCCGGCCGCCGCCTTCCGCCTGGTGCGCGAGAGCTTTCCGGGCGGGAACGTGAGCACGCTCGACGGACTGACGATCGATTTCCCGGATTGGCGCTTCACCCTCCGGCCGTCGAACACCGAGCCGGTGATGCGGCTGACCCTGGAGGCGTACCGCGAGGGGCTGGCAGAAACCCGCCGCGACGAACTCCTGACGTTGCTGGAGCGCGGGAACCTGACTCGGTAGCGCAGCCGGCCGGCTGGGTGCGTCTCGCGGGAGACAGTTCAGCATTCCAACCCGTTCCGCCATGAGAATGGATGAGGTTGCGACGTGTGCGGCGAGCAGGTTCCCGCGGTGGAGGGCGCTGCACAGGTTCCGCCACGAGCTCTCGCCGCCGAGTAGAATCTCCGGCCCCCGGGCGGGCGTATCTCAGTTGGCAGAGTACGAGCTTCCCAAGCTCGGTGTCGCGGGTTCGAGCCCCGTCGCCCGCTCCATTCCGTTTCCTTGTTCCGTTCCGTCCCATGGCCATATTCCGTCGCACCAATGAAGACGAGGCATTCATGACCGAACCGCCTCCCGCTCCCGAACGGGGCGCCCGCTCGACCTGGATCGGGCAGGACACCCTCGTCGAAGGCAAGATCACGACCCGGGAGGACATCTGTATCCAGGGTCGTCTGAAGGGCTCCGTGGAAAGCACCGCCGGGGTGCTGATTCCGGAGGGCGGCCAGGTCGAAGCCGACATCCTGGCGCGCAACGTCACCATTCACGGCCGGGTGACCGGCGACGTGGAGGCGGTCGAGAAGGCGGAAATCGGGGCCTCGGGAATCCTGACCGGAGGGATCCTGGCCGCCACGGTGGTCGTCCACGCCGGAGCCACCTTCGAGGGGACGGTGCGGACCCGCAGCAAGCCGGAGCGGACGCCGGAGAAGAAAGCTCCCGAGGACGAGAAGGCTGAATGAGGATCGGGACGGTCCGGGAGATCAAGGACAGCGAGAACCGGGTCGGACTGGTCCCAGGGGGCGTCGATACCCTGATCGCCGCCGGGCACGAGGTCCTTGTCGAGTCGGGCGCCGGGAACGGCAGCCTGATCTCCGACGACGAGTTCGCCGCGGCGGGCGCCCGGATCGTGGACTCCCGCGATGAAGTCTTCGAAACCTGCGACCTCCTGATCAAGGTCAAGGAGGTCCAGCCCGAGGAAGTGGAGCTGCTTCGCGAGGGGCAGATCCTCTACACCTATCTCCATCTGGCGCCGCTCCCCGACCTGACCGAGGGGCTGCTGTCCCGTGGAGTCACCGCGATCGCCTACGAGACCATCACCGCACCCGACGGAAGCCTGCCGCTCCTGACGCCGATGAGCGAGGTGGCGGGCCGCATGGCGATTCAGGAAGGCGCGCACCACCTGCATCGTTCCTGCGGCGGGTCGGGAATCCTGCTGGGCGGAGTCCCCGGGGTCCCTCGGGGCCGCGCGGTCATCGTCGGCGGCGGCGTCGTGGGACTCAACGCCGCGAAACTCGCGGTGGGGGTCGGCGCCGAGGTCACGATCCTGGAAAAGAGTTCGGCCCGGATGCGTTACCTCGACGACATCTTCGGGAGCCGGGTCACGACCCTTAAATCGAGTGCGGTCACCCTCGCAGCCTCGCTCGCCGAGGCCGACCTGGTGGTCGGCGCGGTCCTCGTTCCCGGCGCCGCCGCGCCACGCATCATCACGCGGGCGATGGTTGCCGCGATGCGCGAGGGCGCGGTCATCGTGGACGTGGCGGTGGACCAGGGCGGGTGCTGCGAGACCACCAGGCCCACAACCCACTCGGAACCCACCTTCGTGGTGGACGGCGTGGTTCACTACTGCGTGGCCAACATGCCGGGCGCCATGCCGCGAACGTCGACCTACGCGCTCACCAACGTGACGCTCGAGTACGCGCTCACGATCGCGAACCACGGCTTCGAGGAGGCCGTCCGGCGCGACCGGTGCCTGCGGCCCGGCGTGAACACCTACGCAGGCCGCCTCACCTGCGGGCCGGTCGCCGAATCGCAGGGTCGCGCCTTCCAACCGCTCGAAGAACTGATCGCGTGACCCGCGGGAACGGGACGGGACGCCAGACAGGAGGAAGGTGAACGGCGACTCTCCCGCATCCGGCGGAGAGCTGCGCCTGTTCGCGGACTGGGCGGCGCCCGCCGAGGGGCGGGCGAACATGGGGC
>VXWI01000003.1 GCA_009835985.1 Acidobacteriota bacterium
GCCCCACACCCCTCCACCCCGAAGTCGCCGCGGCGATGGCGCAGCCGCTGATCTCCTATCGGGGCCCCGAGGCCCGCGCGCTGCTCGGCCGCGTTGCGGAGGGGTTCTGCGAGTACCTCGGCACCGGGCGGCAGCCGATTCTGCTCACCGCGTCGGGGACCGGCGCCATGGAGGCGACGGTGGCCAACCTGCTGTCACCGGGCGACCCGGTGCTCGGGATCGGCGGAGGCCAGTTCGCCGAGCGCTTCCTCGGCGTCGCGGAAGCGTTCGGGGTCGAGACGACGAGCCTCGATACGCCCTGGGGCAGGGCGGTTGCTCCCGAACGGCTCCGGGTAGCGCTCCGGGCCCGCCCCGGGATGCGGGCGGTGCTGCTCACCCATTCCGAGACCTCGACGGGGGTTCTGCATCCGCTGCCCGAACTGGTCCAGGTCGTCCGCGAGGAGAGCGACGCGCTGGTCCTCGTGGACGCGGTGTCCAGCCTCGGCGCGATGCCGGTCGCGGTGGATTCCTGCGACGCGGTGTTCACGGCTTCCCAGAAGGCGTGGGGCCTGCCTCCCGGGATGGCGATGGTCTGGACCTCGGAACGCGCCGCGGCCGCGGAGCGGAGCGCCCGCCTCCCCCGCTACTACTGGAGCTTTGCGCGCTACCGCGACGCGCTGGCGCGCGGCTCCATGCCCTTCACCCCCGCGGTCCCCGTCCTGTTCTCGATGGACGCCGGCCTCCGCCTCATGCTCCGCGAGGGGCGGGACGCAGTCTTCCGCCGGCACGCGGAAGCCGCCGCGGCGGCCCGCGGCCGGCTCCAGGCGATGGGACTGGGCCTGGTCGCAGACGAGGAGAGCGCGACCAACACGGTCACCGCCGCCTGGCTGCCCTCGGGAGTCGACTGGCCGGAGTTGACGCGAACTCTCCAGGAGCGCCATGGAGTCGTCCTGGCGGGCGGACTCGGCCAGCTCCAGGGGAAGATCCTGCGGCTCGGCCATCTCGGCTGGACGACGCCCCGGGACGTGCACCGCGCCGCCGACGCGCTGGAGACCTGTCTGCGGGCCGCGTAGCAACAGCCACAGTGTCCGTGTCAGGCCGGCTTTCGCCCTGCTCCTTCTTCCCGACTTGCGTCTCCAGCCAGGGTGACGTGCGGCCCCGTCATCGCGTCGAACCATTCGAAGCGGCGGAGGAACCGCACGCCGCGTTCACCCGGCTGAAGGAGCTCGTGACGAGCGCTCCGCGAACGGTGATCGTTGCCGCCTCGGACGACTATCTGCACGCCCGGTGCCGGACCCGGCTCGGGTTCGTGGACGACCTCGAACTCCTGTTGCGTCCCGCCGAGGGGGTGGTCCACGTCCGCAGCGCGTCGTACATCTCGCTCTTCACGGACTTCGGCGCGAACCGGCGGCGGGTGGAAGAGCTCCGCCGCCGGTTCAGCGACGGCCGGGAATCAGGGCGTGCCCGCCAGGTGTGATCAGGCGTTCCGGACGTCCGTCTTGGCGAAGTCGTCGCCCTTGAACAGGAGCGGTTCGCGCGTGACATCCGAGAGGGCGTAGGCGAAGCAGTCCCCGAAATTGAGTCCGGCCGGGTGATTCCCCTTGCCGAACCGCCGCCACGCGTACCGGGCCGACGCGAGTTGCTCGATGGTGACAGGCTCCAACTCGATTCCCATCCTCTCGACGTAACGGTCGAACTCCATCCCGGCGGCCGCGCCGCCGCGGCTCTCCGTGACCATGGTGGCCTCCAGAGCGTTCACGACCGACATGCGCGGCCTCCGGGCCGTGACGATCATCGTGTTGTGGCGCTCCCATCCGGGCTCTTTCCCCAGAATCCCCACGATCACCGAGGTGTCCACGATCACTTCGGAAGCCCCCGCTCGTCGTAGAGCCAGTCGCCGTGATCGGTGGAACCCGGACCGGGCCCCATCAACTCGGCGCAACGCCGGGCGATGGCCTCCGTGTCCCGCATCCGGGCCTCCACGGTCTGTTCGCGGCGGACGCGCTCGAGGCGCTCGCGCAACGCGGCGGTGATCGCCTCGGTCCGGTTTTCGCCGGTGAGCGTTGCGAGTTCCGCGGCGAGCCGGCAGGTCTCTTCCCGTTTGATGTTCAGGCTCATCGTGCTTCTCCGAGGGTAGAAGTAATTATATGACTTCTACCATGGCACCCGACGGCGCCCGGTCCGCGCCCGGTCCGCTCGAACGGTCGCCCTTTACTCGGGGCGGAAAGTCCAAAGCGCCAGGTGGGTCTCGTCCTTGACGAGCAGGCCTCCACTCAGCGGCACGGGATGCGCCCAGGTCGGACTGGGCGCCACCTCGTAGCGGCGCAGCGGTTCGAACGCCGCGGCGGCCGGATCCAGGACGAGGAGTTCGGCCTGGTCGGTAAGCGCAAGGACCGCGTCCCCGGCCACCAGGAGCGCGGCGTTTTCGCCCCGGCGGGGTGGGGATCGCCAGAAGTCCGCTCCCGTCCGGGGGTCCATGGCGACGAACTGGCCGCTGTTGCGCTCGGAGAACCCGATCAGGCGGTCGCCGGCGAGGACGGGATTGCTCATGTAGAAGGGGCTGTCGCCGGCCTCCCAGACCGTTTCACCCGAAAGCGCGCCGTCGGGGGCTTCGCGGAACCGTACCGCGAAGGTGGGGCTCGCGAGTCCGGCGAAGATCACCACCTCGCCTCCCGGCAGCACGGCCGGGTTGACGATGTTCTGGTCGTAGGGGGTGGTGAAGGGCATCTCCCAGAGGACGCGGCCGTCCGCGGGAGCGAGGAGAACGATGCGCTCCTCGGTCATGGTCGGGATCGCCTGGACCCCGGCCACCTTCACCACGGTCGGTGACACGTAGGCGGGTCCGTCACCAAAGTGTTCCCACACCGTCTCGCCGGTCGCGGCGGCCAGCACGGCGAACGTCCCGTTGTCCGGCCCCCCGAGGTGCACCAGCACCACGTCGCCGGCGGGTGACGCGCCGGGAGAGCTGCCGGCGCCGAAGAGCGGTGATTCGGCGCCACCGAAACGGGGGTCCGGCGGACGCCGCCAGAGCAGCGAGCCGTCCCCGGCGTTCCACGCGGAGAGGATTCCGGAGATCCCGAGGGTGAAGATCCTGCCGGCGGCGATGTCCGGGGTCGCCTTCGGGCCGGGCCCATGACCGACGGCGGCCGGATTCATGGTGTACGGCGCGGGGTAGGAGGCGCGCCAGACCTCGGTCCCGTCCGCGGGCCGCAGCGCGCGAAGGACCTCCTCCGCCCCCTCGCGGGTGAAGACGAAGGCGGTCCCGTCGTGGACCACCGGGCTCGCGTGGCCGAGCCCGACCGGGATCCGCCAGCGCTGCTCCAGCGATTCCGGCCACCCGCGCGGATCGTTCATCGCTTCCGGCCATCCCGTGACCCGCCCGTCCCGGTGCGGGCCCCGGAATCCGGGCCAGTCCTCCTGGGCGGCGGCACTCATTGCGATGGCCAGCGCGGCCGCCGCGAATGCGAGGGGGCGGCGCGTTCGGTGGTCGGTGGGCGAAGGTCGCGTCATTGCGGCAACTCTACGGTGCGCCGGAATCAACGCGTACTGTACTGGCCGAACATGGAAAACCTCCTGATCGGCTACGTCGTTCCGCTGGCGATTCTGGCGGTCTCCACGCTGTTCATCCAGGGCAGGATCCCTCCCAACCGGATCATCGGCTTCCGGACGGAAGACACCCTTTCGGATCCGCATGACTGGTACCGCTTCAATCGAGCCATGGGGTGGTGCCTTGCCCCCGCCGCCGCCCTGTCCCTCGCTTTCAACCTGGCACTCTGGTGGGCATTTCCGGACTGGCCGCCGGAGAAGACGGAGTCCTGGACGAAGGCCGGAACGGTGATTCCGCTGCTGGTCGGGATCGGGCTGTCCGTGCGCTACTACATCCGTCACTGAGGCAGCGCGAAGGCGAGGGTGGCGGAGGCGACCGGCTCCCCGCCGGTGCTCGCCGACGTGTTCACCTCGGCGAACGGTCCCCGGATGCGCCCGACCTCGGCGAAGAGATCGAGTCGCTCGCCGAAGCCCACCGTGCGTTCCATCGTGAAGTCGGCCACCGACCGGAAGAGAGCCACGATGTTCTCGTCGCGCCGCTTGTAGAGCACCGCGATGCCGCCGAGCTGGGCCATCGCCTCGATGACGAGTCCCGCCGGGACGTGCGGCTGGCCGAAGGTGTACGGGTGGTCCGCCGGAACGGTCACGAAGCCCCGGGCGCGCTGCCCCGGCACGAGGTCCGACACGCCGTGGACGAAGAGGAACGGCTCGCGGTGCGGCAGTACCTCCAGGACGCCGGCCTGGTCGAGGGTCAGCGGCTCGGACACGACGGCGGATGATCAGCCGGCGGCGAGGACGGCCTCTTCGGCGAACTGCAGTTCGTAGAGCCGGCGGTAGATGCCTCCCGCGGCGAGCAGTTCCTCGTGGGTGCCGGTCTCGCGGATCGTCCCGCGGTGAAGCACCACGATCCGGTCGGCGCCCCGGATGGTGGAGAGCCGATGCGCGATCACCAGGCTGGTCCGGTTCTCGATCACCCGCCCGAGCGCGGTCTGCACGGCGCGCTCGGTCTCGGTGTCCACGCTGGACGTCGCCTCGTCGAGCACCAGGACCCGTGAAGTGCGCGCCATCGCCCGCGCGATGCCGACGAGCTGCCGCTGGCCCTGCGAGAGGCCGCCGCCGCGTTCGCCGAGCTGGGTGTCGAGCCCGTCGGGCAGGTTCCGGGCCCAGGCGGTCACCTCAGCCGCTTCCGCCGCCCGGCGGGCGTCCTCCTCGGTGATGGTCTCGTCCCCGAGCCGGATGTTGTCGAGCACGGTGCCCGAGAAGAGGTGCACGTCCTGCTGGACCATGGAGAACTGGCGGCGCAGATGCGGCACCCGCCAGTCGCGCACGTCGAGGCCGTCCACCATCACGCGCCCCCGCTGGACGTCGTAGAGCCGGAGTAGCAGCGCGGCGAGCGTCGTCTTGCCGCTTCCCGTGTGGCCGACGAGCGCCACGGTCTCGCCCGGCGCGATCTGGAAGTCGATGTCCCGGAGCACCCACTCGTCCTGGTTGTAGGCGAAGGAAACGCCCTCGAGGCTCAGCGCGCCGTGGCGGCGCCCGGGGAGACGTGCGGCCGGCGCGTCCCCGATTCCCGGCTCGGTGTCGAGGAGTTCGACGATGCGCTCCGAGGCCGCCATCGCGCCCTGCAGGATGTTGAACTTCTCGGTCAGGTCGCGGATCGGCCGGAAGAACATCTCCGAATACATCAAGAACGCCACGAGCGCCCCGACGGTGAGGTCGCCCGCGCCGATCCGGGAGCCGCCGTAGCCGACGATCAGCGCCACCGTGATCGCGGTGATCATTTCGACCACCGGGTAGAAGACCGAGAAGCACATCACCGTGTCGAGGTGAGCGTCGGTGTGTTCGCGGTTCAGCTTCCGGTACTGAAAGGCCCGGCGCCGCTCCTGCCGGAAGAGCTGGAGCACCTCCATGCCGGTCAGCGTCTCCTGGATGAAGGCGTTCACCGAGGCGACCGCCGCCCGCACCCGGCGGAAGGCGGGACGGATCTTGCGCCGGAAGATCCAGCCCGCGATGAAGAGCGCCGGGACCGCCCCGAAGGTCACGAGCGCGAGCGCGGGGTTCATCCAGATGAGCACCGCCATGATCCCGACCAGCAGGACCACGTCGGTGATGATCATCACCACGCCCGAGCTCAGCAGTTCGTTCAGCGCGTCCACGTCGCTGGTGGCCCGGGTCACGACCTTCCCGATCGGGTGGCGGTCGAACCAGCCGGTGTGGAGTTTCTGGATGTGGTCGAAGACGTCCCGGCGGATGTCGCGCATCACGCGCTGGCCGAACAGGTTCACGATCCACGCCTGTCCGTAGGCGCCGCCGAACCCGACCGCGAGGATCACCGCGTAGATGCCGAGGAGCCCGACCAGTCCCTCCATGTCCCCCGCGGCGATGTAGTCGTCGAGCGCGATCCGGGTGAGATAGGGCCCGGCGAGCTGCGCCGCGGTGCCGATCAGCACGAGCAGCACCGCGAGCGCGACGAACGGCCAGTAGGGAAGCAGGTAGGGCAGCATCCGCCGGAGCAGCCCCCGGCCCGCGTCCTTGCCGTTCGAGGGTCGGTCGCTCACAGCCGCGAAAGCTCCTCTTCGAGCATCTGCCGCCGGTACATCCCGGCGTAGAGCCCGCCGGCGGCGACCAGGTCGTCGTGCGTGCCGCTCTCGACGACCCGGGTGGCTCCCGTCTCGTCGGCGTCGAGCAGGTAGATGACGTCCGCGTCCTTCACCGTGCTGAGCCGGTGGGCCACGATGACGGTGGTGCGGTCACGCGACGCCCGGCGCACCGCTCCCAGGATCCGCGCCTCGGTCTCCGAGTCCACCGCACTCAGGACGTCGTCGAACACCAGGATCCGGCTGTCTAGGAGCAGGGCGCGGGCGATCGCGGCGCGCTGCCGCTGGCCGCCGGAAAGCGTGATGCCGCGTTCACCCACCATGGTGTCGTAGCCGTCGGCGAACTCCTCGATGTCGCCGGCGAGTCCCGCTTCCTCCGCCACCCGGTGGACCTCGTCCAGCGGCGCGTCGTCGTCACCGAAGGCGAGGTTGTCCCGGAGGGTCATGGAGAACAGGAAGCTGTCCTGGGGAACGAACCCGATGTCGCTGCGCAGTTCGTGCAGGGGGATCTCGCGCACGTCGCGGCCGTCGATCCGGATGGACCCCTCCTGGGCGTCGTAGATGCGGGGAATGAGCCGGGCCACCGTGCTCTTCCCGCTGCCCGTCCTGCCGACGAACGCCACGGTCTGGCCGGGCTCGATGCGCAGGCTGAAGTCCGAGAGCACCGGCCGCCGCTCGGCCCCGTTGGAGCTGGCGCCGTTTGGGGCGGCGGAGGGGTAGGCGAAGCGGACGTCCCGGAACTCGATCCCCGCGGCGGGACGGTCCGCGGTTGCCGGCTCCGGGGCAGCCGGCGGGGCGGGGAGGGGCTCGGCGTCGAAGATCACCGCGAGGCGCTTCATCGAGGCGGCGCCGCGCTGGTGGATGTTCACCACCCAGCCGATGGCGATCATCGGCCAGGTCAGGTAGCCGTAGTAGAAGAGGAAGGCCACTAGTTCACCCAGAGAGATGGCCCCGCCGATCACCATCCGCCCCCCGAGCACGAGCGATCCCGCGAGTCCCATCCCGATCAGGGCGAGCAGCAGCGGGAAGAGCGCCGCGCTCACCGCGACGAGTTCCATGCTCCGCGCCGCGTAGGCCTCGTTCTCCTTGCCGAAGACCCGGCGCTGGGCGTCTTCCTGGACGAAGGCGCGGACGAGCCGGGCCGCCGCCGCATTCTCCTGGACCACGGCGGAGATGTCGGCCATCTTGGCCTGCACGACCTCGGAGCGCCGGAAGATCTTCTCGCCGAGGATCTTCATCAGGATGGAGACCACCGGCATCACCGCGAGCGCGACCAGGGTCAGGCGCGGGCTGATCGCCAGCATGAAGGCGAAACAGCCGACGGTGGTGATGACGGTCTCCACCGGATACATGAGCCCGGGACCGAGCACCATCCGCACCGCGTTCATGTCCTGGGCGCCCCGGGAGAGGATGTCGCCGACCCGGAAGCGGGCATAGAAGGCCGCGGGCAGCCGCTGCAGGTGGAGGTAGAAGTCCCGCCGCAGGTCGTACTCGGCGAACCGCGAGACCCCGATCAGGTACCAGCGCATGAAGTAGCGGAAGACGGCGGACCCGCCGGCGGCGGCCACGATGAACCCGCCGTAGGTCCACATCTCGCTGGTGGCGCCGGCCTCGAGCGCGTCCACCGCCCGCTCCAGCACCTGCGGCACGATCAGGTAGAACACCCGGCAGAGCACCAGCGCGGTGAAGCCGAAGGCGAGCCGCCCCTTGTAGCGTCGGAGGTACGGCAGCACCCGCCGCCACATGTCCACCATCAGATTGTTTGGGAGCGCCGGCCAATCTCCCTCTGGGGGCCTTCAGACCGGCAGGTGGGCTCGGAGCGCCGGCCTCCGGCCGGCATCGC
>VXWI01000035.1 GCA_009835985.1 Acidobacteriota bacterium
GTGGCGTTTCGCGGCCCTGGGGGGCCGCGATGCCGGCCGGAGGCCGGCGCTCCGAGGCGCGCCCGTCAGTTGGAAGCGATGTGGTGGATCAGGTCGCGGACCCGGCAGGAGAACCCCCACTCGTTGTCGTACCAGGCGAGGATCTTGACGGCGTCTCCGTCCACCACCTTCGTGAACGGGGCGTCCACCACGGAGGAGTGCGGGTTCCCCTGGAAGTCGATGGAAACGAGCGGTTCGTCCGACACCTGAAGAACGCCGTTCAGCGGGCCGTCGGCGGCCTCGCGGAGGGCGGTGTTCACCTCTTCGGCGCTCGCCGGGCGCTCGAGGAACGCGGTCAGATCGGTGAGGGAGACGTTCGGGGTGGGTACCCGGACCGCGATCCCGTCCAGCCGTCCCTCCAGTTCGGGGAGGACCTTCGTGACCGCCTTCGCCGCGCCGGTGGAGGTCGGAATCATGTTCACGCCCGCCGCGCGCGCGCGGCGCAGGTCCGAGTGGGGCAGGTCGAGCAGGCGCTGGTCGTTCGTGTAGGAGTGGACGGTGGTCATGACGCCCTTCCTGAGCCCGAACGTCTCGTGGAGGACCTTGACCACCGGGGCCAGACAGTTCGTGGTGCACGAGGCGTTCGAGAGGATGTGGTGCGACTCCCCGTCGTACCGGTCTTCGTTCACGCCCATGACGACGGTCAGGTCCTCGCCCTTGGCGGGAGCGGACACGATGACCTTGCGGGCGCCCGCGGCGAGGTGCTTTCCGGCGTGCTCGCGCGCGGTGAAGATCCCGGTCGACTCGACGACGATCTCCGCGCCCAGATCTCCCCAGGGCAGCTTGGCCGGGTCGCGCTCGCTCAGGACCGTGACGCGGGTCTCCTGGCCCTCGGGCGAAGTGACCACGATCTCGTTCCCCTCGGCGCGCACGGTTCCCGGCAGGGCGCCGGAGACCGAGTCGTGTTTCAGCAGGTGGGCGAGCGTGGCCGGATCGGTCAGGTCGTTGACGGCGACGATCTCGATGTCCCGGTCGTCCTGGACCGCACGGAAGATGTTGCGGCCGATCCTGCCGAATCCGTTGATTCCGATACGCACGATGTTCCCCTTTTGGTGTGGTCCTTTGCGATGGCCGGGATCATAGGGAGGGCCGGTCGAAGGGTCAACGAATTCAGATTGCTCTCAATATATGAGTTGAAGCACATTAGATAATCATAGTCTGAGTACTTGATATTTGGCATCACTGCTGCTAGATTCCTTGCGTCAGGCGACACCGGTCACCTGACGGGCACCGGGAACGGCCCTCACACAGCTTCCCGCCAGACACTCAAGGAGAACTCAACATGACCCATCTGACCCTCTTCAACCCCTCGTTCCGGCGTCTCTTTGCCGATCCGTTCTTCGATCTGCCGGTCCGCTACGCCGACGGCCCCAGCGGCCGGACGAACGGCGCCGCGCTCCGGACGCCCCCGGTGGACGTCCGCGAATCGGACACCGAGGTGATCGTCGAGGCCGAGCTGCCCGGCATCCCGCGCGACAGCATCTCGGTCCGCTACCACGACGGCCGGCTGGTCCTCGAGGGCCAGCGCCAGGAAGTCCACGAGACCGGCGACGGCTCGAACGGTTCCGGAAGCTGGGTCCGCCGCGAGCGGGTCCTCGGCCGGTTCCGCCGTTCCTTCGAACTGCCGGAGAGCGTGGACAGCTCCGCCATCAAGGCGGAGTCCAGGGACGGCGTCCTGCGGGTCGTCCTGCCGAAGCTCGAGAAGGCGCAGCCCCGCCAGATCGAAGTCAGCGTCCACTGACCCCCGAGGGGCCGGCAGCCGCCGGCCCCTCTCGGAGCGCCGGCCTCTGGCCGGCATCGCGGCCAAAGGCCGCGAAACGCACGCTGCTACTCGGTGGTCCGTTCCTGGCCGGGGATGACCCGGCGGCTCTTGACCATCTCCTCGTCGTAGTAGCGGCGATAGAGGATGTCCCAGGTCTCGGTGCCCTGCTGGACCGTGCGGCTCTGGGAGTCGATCTTCCGGCGCACGATCTGGTCGATCCGCTCGTCGTCCTCGAGCTCGGAGTTGATGATCCGCATGATCATGCGGCGGATCTCGGTGTCCTCCGCATAGAACTCGACCGTCTCGTCCGCGCGCAGCAGATCCATGATCTGGTTCGCGAGGTGGTTGATCTTCCCGTTGGTCAGGCGCATGGCGGAGTCTCTGGCGGCCTACAGGATGATCCCCTGCTCGCGGGCCAACCGTTTCTTGACCAGCTTGAACATCTCGCGGTATTCGACGCCGCCGGTGCGGATCTCCTCACCGTAGCCGTCGAGGAGCTTTCGGACCTCCTCGTTGAGGTCGTCCTCCTGCCGCAGATCTTCCGTAATGAGATCCACGATGGCATCCATCAGCGCGTTCGGATCCTCCGGATCGATGTAGCCGGCGACCTGGAGGTCGTCGGTGATCCGGTACCCGAGGAACTGAACTTGGCTCTTGGTGAGGCGCATGGCAGGCAACCCAAAAGGCTAACACACGGAACACAGGCGCAGCCACCGCGAACCGGAGCCCCCGGAACGCCGTGTCTTCCGCACCTGTATTCACCGCGGCAAGGCTGCTAGAATTCGCTGTCCCTGGCGAGAGATGGGGTCGTAGTTCAGTTGGTCCAGAACGCCGGCCTGTCACGCCGGAGGTCGCGGGTTCGAGTCCCGTCGGCCCCGCCATCATCGCTGTCCCCGCAGCCGCGTTCCGGCGCCTCTTCCCCGTGAGTCTGTGCTGAAGATCACGATCACCTGCTGCATCGTCTGCGACGACGACATCGGCCGGTTCCCGGAGAACGACGAGATCCTCGACAAGTTTCCCGTCCTCGCGAACTGAGCGGCCGGGCAGCTCCGGCCGACGCGCTGCTGCGGTCGCCTGCGGCGGGCCGCGGGCCCCTCAGAAGTCGAAGAGGCGCGTGTACTTGATGATGAGCGACCGGCCCAACACGTTCGGCACCAGGAAGCCGGTCTCGTCGTCGAAGCGGTCGAGGTTGGCCGTGTTCCGCAGGTCGTTGTAGACGAGGAAGAGGCCGGTCCCGCTCCGGTCCAGCATCACCAGCCGGATGTTCGAGGAGACCGAGGCGGTCTGGCTGTTGTACTGGATCAGCGCTTCCAGGCGTCGGAGCGGGGTGAACGAGTAGTTCACTCGGATCGGGATCAGGTTGGTGGTGAACTTGCCCACGGGAAGGTCCACCACGTCCCGATTCCAGCCGACGCTGACCTGGAAGGCAGCCCCGACGCGTCCGTTCAGAGTGGAGGTGAAGGCCCGGTAGTCGCCGTCGTAGAAACCACCATTCCGGAGGTAGAAGGTCGGATACAGGCGCGCGCTGGCGTTTCCGATGTAGTTCACGACCACCTGCGTCCAGTGGTAGAGGCCGGGCGGGATCACCACCCGGTGACCGTCCACCCCCGAATACACGACGAAATCGTGAAGCGGCCGGTCCCGGAACCGATCGACGAACAGCCCGAAGCGGCCGCCGCCGTTCGGTTGGATCTCGATCGGGTGCCAGTGTCCACGGCCGGACTGGACCTCGCCATCGAAGCCGTAGTACGCGTTCCACGTCACGTGCGGTGAGAACCGGCGCACCCAGGACATGCCCGGCAGGTGCGTGGGCTGCCAGTCGAGGTAGTAGCGCCACTGGTACTTCCGGAATCCACGCCGCGGCACGAACCCGACCTCGGGATTGAAGTCCTCGCCCACCTGGGTGAAGCCGGCGTGCCCCTGGTGGAGCTGGTCGGCGTAGTTCAGGAAGGCCCGGCCCGCGAGGGTGTCCGAGGCGCTCGCCTCCGGATCCGAGCCGTCCGAGGCGGTCTTGGCCAGGAAGGAGAAGAAGCGGGCGTGTTCGCCGAGCTGGATCGCCGCGTCGGCGCCGAAGGCGCGGTTGTAGTCGCCCGCCTCGCCCGATTCGCCGGTGGCCTGGCGGTTCACCAGGATGCCGCCGAAGTTGGACCGCCCGACCTCCCGCTGGACCCGGGCGACCGTGTAGTTGTTGGCCGCGAGGGCGAGGGCGCCCGTTTCCCTGTCGAAGGCGTCGTCGGTCTGCATGTTCATCAGGCCGATGTTCGTGGAACCCACCTTTCCGGAAAGGCGCGCTCCGCCCATGATGCCCACCGGCTGCCCGCCGTAGAGACCGATGCGGCGGCTGAAGAAGAGGTCCACCTCCTGCGGCGCCCCGAACTGGAAGGTGGAGGCGTTTTCGAGAAAGAAGGGCCGCTTCTCGGGGAAGAAGAGCGGGAAGCGGGTCAGGTTGATCTGCTGGTCGTCGGCCTCCACCTGGGCGAAGTCGGTGTTCGCGGTGAGATCGACGGTGATGTTCGGGGTGACCCCCCACTTCACGTCGAGCCCGATGTCGAGGCCCTCGGTCTCGCGGTTCTCGGCGCGGACCGCCAGCGGGTTCCGGTTCGCTTCGCCCAGCGCGAACGGCGTGACCTTGAGGTCGCGGCGTGAGGGGAGGTTCAGGCCGGTGATCTTCCGCGCCAGCGAGACGCGGTAGATGTTGTAGCCGCGCGGGATCGGCGCCAGGAAGGACTGTTCGTTCTTGCGGCGGATGTTCCGCATGACGTTGATGCCCCAGGTCCGGTCCCGGCCGGCCTCGTAGCGAAGCGTCCGGAGGGGAATCGCGAACTCGGTCTCCCAGCCCCGGCCGCTCCGCTGCGAGCGCACCACCCAATCGCCGTCCCAGTTGGCGTTGAATCCGGCGATGCCGCCGCGCTGGGAGCCGCGCTGGCCGGGGCGCGGGTTGTAGCCGCCCGTCGCGCCCTCGCCGGCGATCTGCCCGTCGTACTCGATGCCCTCCGGGTTGGTGCCGAAGAGGAAGGTCGTTCTGGCTGTCGTTGAAGGTGTCGAGGATGAGCTGGACCGAATCCGATTCGTTCAGGTCGCCGTCCCGGCGACTCTCGGATACGAGCACCTCTTCTGGCTCGCTGTCGAAGGCGATGACCCCCACGTAGAGCGTGGTCTCCGAGAGGAGCAGGCGTACTTCGGTCCGCTCGGAGGCGGGCGCGCCGTTGTTCGGCTCCTGCTGGATGAACCCGGTGAAGGGTTCGACCGAGGACCACTGCTCGTCGGTGACGAGCCCGTCCACGACCGGCCCCTCGGCTCCCTCGCCGAGCGCCTGCACCGCGCCGTCGTCCGGGGCGGCGGGGGTGGCGCCGGCGAGCGGCGCGATCAGCAGGAGGCCGAGAAACCGGTAGCGAAACGGTCGCATGGGGCGGGCGTATCCTACGCGGCCACGAGCATGGCCGAAACCGCGATCCTTCCCAACTTCATCGGGGGCAGCTACCTGGTCCCGCCGGCCACCGAAACCGTACCGGTCTTGAACCCCGCAACGGGGGAGGTCCTGTCCCGGATTCCGCTCTCGGGCGCCGAGGATGTGGGTCGCGCGGTGGCCAGCGCCAAGGACGCGCTCCGCGACTGGCGGGAGACGCCGCCGACCGACCGGGTGCAGCCGCTCTTCCGGCTGAAGGCGCTTCTCGAGCGCGATTTCGAGGAGCTCTCGCGGTGCGTGACCACCGAATGCGGGAAGACGCTCGCCGAGTCCCGCGGCGAGATGCGGCGGGCCATCGAGAACGTGGAAGTCGCCTGCGGGATCCCCTCGCTGATGCAGGGCCGGGTGCTCGAGGACATCGCCCGCGGCATCGACGAGCTCATGATCCGCCAGCCGGTCGGCGTGGTGGCGGTGATCGCGCCCTTCAACTTCCCGGCGATGATCCCGTTCTGGTTCCTGCCCTACGCGCTCGCCTGCGGCAACACGGTCGTCATGAAGCCCTCGGAGAAGACGCCGCTGACCATGCAGCGGGTCGTGGCGCTGATCGAGGAGGCGGGATTCCCTGCCGGCGTGGTCCAGGTGACCCACGGCGGGCAGGAGGCCGTGGAGGCGCTCCTCGACCACCCGGACGTGGCCGCCGTGAGCTTCGTGGGTTCCTCGCCGGTGGCGCGCATCGTCTATGCCCGGGCCGCGGGAAACGGAAAGCGGGTCCAGTGCCAGGGAGGCGCGAAGAACCCGGTGGTGGTGCTCGAGGACGCCGACGTCGAGGCCGCGGTGTCCACGGTGGCCGAGAGCGCCTTCGGGTGCGCGGGGCAACGGTGTCTCGCCGCCTCGCTGGCGATCACCGTCGGCGAGGCCCACGCGCCCTTCCGCGATCGGGTCAGCTCGGTGGCGGCGAGCCGGGTGGTGGGGTCCGGGCTCGACGAGGCCGTGGACATGGGCCCGGTGATCCGCGACGAGAGCCGGGAGCGGATCGAGCGGCTGATCGGGGTTGCCGTGGACGAAGAGAACGCCCGCGCGGTGGTGGACGGCCGCGGCGCCCGCATCCCGAAGCATGAAGACGGGTTCTTCGTCCGGCCCACGGTGCTTGACGAGCTCCCTTCCGGGGGTGAGATCGCCCGCACCGAGATCTTCGGACCGGTGCTCGGCATCATCCGGGTGGACAGCGTCGAGGACGCGATCGCCTTCGTGAACAGCGGGGACTTCGGGAACATGGCCTGCGTCTTCACGAACGACGGCCGGGCGGCGCGCCGGTTCCGCCACGAGGTCCTGACCGGGAACGTGGGGATCAACGTCGGCGTGGCCGCCCCGATGGCGTTTTTCCCGTTCAGCGGCTGGCGGGGCAGCTTCTTCGGCGACCTGCACGCCCAGGGGGCGCACGCGATCGAGTTCTACACGCAGACCAAGGTCGTCGTGGAGCGCTGGCCCCGGGACGCCTCGAAGCGCTTTTGACCACCGGACCCCGCGGGGGGACGATCCGGCGGCTGGTCCGCCGCTTCTGGCAGCCGGCGCTGTGGACCCTCTTCGTCCTGAACGTCCTCCTGATGCCGCTCATCTTCGGCGGCGCGGGGGACGAGCCGTTCGTTGCGCCCGAGTGGATCCCGACGAACCCGGCGGCGCTCGTCGCCGTGCACGCTCTCGCGGTCTCGGTGGCGGTGCCGAACACGGTCTTCTGCCTCGCCGCAGGGTTCTTGTTCGGGCTGGGTCCGGGGATGTTCTACGCCACCCTCGGCACCTTCCTGGGTTCGCTCGCGGCGTTCACCGTCGGCCGGCTGTTCCTGCGGCGTTGGCTCACGGGATGGCTCAGCCAGTTCCGCTCGGCCGCCCGGGTGCTCGCCGCCCTGGGCGACGCCGACGTGCGCACCGTCTGCCTGACCCGCCTTTCACCGCTTTTCCCCTTCGCGTTCCAGAACTTCGGGTGGGCGGCGACCCCGGTACGCTTCCGGAACTACGCGCTCGGCTCGCTCCTTGCCGTTCCGGTAGGGGCCTCCTTCTTCGCCCACCTCGGAGCGGCGGGAAAGGCCGGGGCCATGCTCGCGACCGAGAGTTTCTCCTGGTCCGCCGCACTGACCATCCTCGGCCTCCTTGCCACCTTCTACCTGATCCGCTGGATCTCCCGCGTGGCCAACGCCGCGCTCAAGGACGAACTCCCGTCGGACTGAGGGTGGCGCCGCCGGCTTGGAACGCCGGCTTCAGCCGGCACGCGGCCCGCAGGTCCGCTAGGGTGTCGCGATAAGTGGATGAATATACGTGCTGTTACGAGCGATTCCCAAGACTGGGAACCACTTGGGGCGGCACGATCCTGGATCGCCGGAAACCCCGAACCGAGCGGGGCCGCAGCGGGAACGTATACCACCTTCGGGCGCACCGGGCGGCGGGGTCCGGGGCCGCAAGCCGGACCCGGTGGAGCAGCGGACGGAACGGACGGGACCCTGGAACGGCTGCCGGGGCCGCCGCGATCGGGACCACCTCGACCACGGCCACCAGGAGGACCTGCTAGCCTGCGACGACAGCTGGCGGGGATCCCCGGGCGTTGGGGAGTCGCGGGCCAGAGGCGAGACCGGCCTGAGATCGGTGGGTAACCTGCC
>VXWI01000082.1:0-25508 GCA_009835985.1 Acidobacteriota bacterium
CCCCCGCGCCCCCCCGCCGGGCCGGGGGGGGCCCCCCCCCCCCCCCCCTCCCCCCCCGGGGGTCCCCCCCCCCCCCCGGCGGCCGCCGCCGCCCCCCCCCCCCCCCCACGCCGTGACCCCACCCAGCCTTCACGGCTCAAGCGCCTTGGAACGCCGGTCTCCAGACCGGCACGCGCGGCGCTCCGCGCCGCGCACGTAGTAACGCCACGCGCTTTCATGGCGCCGACGTCTTCGAAATAGACGCATGCCGCCGACTACCGAGCCGGGAATACCCGTATGCTGGGTTCAACCGACTCTGAAATTGACACATGCCGGGCTCAGCCGACTCCGGAATAGACACATGCCCTGGCCAGCCGGCCGTGGAATAGACGCATGTTGCGGCCGACCGAGTCTGAAATAGACGCATGCCGGGTTCGGCCGACCCCGCAATAAACGCATGCCTTGGCCAGCCGGCCGTGGAATAGACACATGTGGCGGCCGACCGAGTCTGAAATAGACGCATGCCGAGTTCGGCCGACCCCGAAATAGACGCATGCCGGGCTCAGCCGACTCCGAAATAGACATATGCCACGGCCAACCGGCCGTGAAATAGACACATGCCCGCCGATGGCCGGCTCCGGAATTGACGCATGCCACGACCTGCCGAACACGGAATTGACGCATGCTGCGAACGACCGAATCGGGATGGACGCATGCCGATCTGTAACGAACGCAACGATTCCGTAAGTTACGTTGTAATGGGAAGTTACGTTACAGGCGTCACCATCCGGAATTCGCAGGAAATCGGCGCGTAATCCCTCCGGAAACCGGTTAGGGTCGGCCCGCCGTGGGGATCCTCAACCTCAATTCCCCGGAGCCTGTCTCCGAGCCGACCCACGAACTCGGCCCTGGCGAGACTCCTCCTGGACTCGAGGCCATCCGGGCCTGGCTCCGCAAGCCGCGGCCCTGGGTACGTGGCGTCCGGCTCTGGTTCCGCGAGTTCGCCAAGTGGTGGCGCGCCTTCCGGAAATGGGCGGCGAAGAACGCCGTTCCCACTGCCCGCAAAGCCATGGAGTTGGCGGAGCGCGGCGCCCAGGGGGCGCGCAAGCTGGCACGGGCGGCGGAGTTCGCGGGGAAGATCGGGGGCCACGCCGCTGCCATCGGAAGGGAGTGGCGGGAGGGAAACGGCCGAGTAGGCCGCGCGGGCCGAGCCGTCGTCAAGGGCGCGGAGAGCGCCCGCGACTGGAGCGTCCGGACCGCTCGATCCGCGAAGGAAGTGGCGGCCATCGCGGACGTGGTGGCCCGGGCCCAAACACTGCTCCCGGATCGAATGCGATCCGGGGGTCGATCCAAGCCGGACGAGGAGGGCGCGGGACCCGGCCGTAGCTTCGTGCCTCGCCCGGGCCGGGCGCGCCGGAAGCCTCCGGCCGAACCGGAGACCGAAGCTCCCCCACCGCTACTTGAGCCTCCCGCCAAGAAGTCCGCGAAGCCGAACGAAGCGATCCCGGAGACCACGGAACCTCCACCGCGGCAGGACGCCGATCCCGCCAAGCCCTCCGACCAGGAGACTCAGCCCTCCCCGCCGGCCGCTGACGAGGGCCGCAAGGAGAATCCCGAGCGCCCGTCCACCACGCCCGCGCCAGACGAGCGTCGTCGCGCTGCCGAGCTTCAGAAACTCCCTTGGTACCTGAAGGCGGAAATCAACGCTCTCCGCCCCAAATCCAAGAAGACCGTCCTCTGGCCCCTCATCGTCCGAGTCGTCAAGCAACGGGGTCCGACGACGTCCGCCGATCTCGCGCTGATTCTCGGCCTCGAGCCCCGCAACCTCATGAGGCGCCATGTGGGGCCAATGGTCAAGAAGGGCATGCTGGCGCGCCTCTATCCGGACCACCCGCGGCACCCGGAGCAGGCGTACCGGGTGAAGGGCGGTGAGAACCAGTGAGGACTCCGGTCGTTGGCAACTTGAGATCACAGACTGTGATGTCAAGTCGGAGAGGCCGTCGGTCTTCCTCATCGCGCTTGCCGTCCAACCCGGAGAGTCGCTCCGCGAAACGGATTGGCTCCAATGTGGCCACAAGTAGCTACAATGGCCCCATGAAGACCGTCGGGATCCGCGCCCTGAAGAATCAGTTGAGCGAGTACGTGCGCATCGTCCAGAACGGCGAGCGCGTGACGGTGACCAGCCGGGGCGCACCCGTGATGGACCTCGTCCCGCACGCGCCACACGGTCTCGACCCGGAGGACGAATTGCTGGGGCTGGCCCGCGTGCGGCTCGGAAGCCGCACGGCCCGGGTCCGTTATACGCGGCCTTCCAAGGACCGCCGGCTGCCGGACGAGGTTGTGGAGGCGCTGCTGGATGAGGTGCGCGGAGACCGATGACCTTCTATGCGGACGGAGGAGTTGTTCTGCCGCGTCTGAAATCGTCGCCCGCCCGAAACTCCCGCGGTAGGGGAGACACTCGTTGAGATTGACAATGTAGCCACATGGGGCTACATTGGATCGATGACAACTGTCGGCATTCGAACGCTGAAGAACCGCCTCAGCGAGTACTTGCGGATGGCCCAGGACGGCCACAGCGTGGCTGTAACGAATCGCGGGATGGTCGTCGCCCGGTTGGTTCCTGCTGAGGCGCCGGGCGAGACAGCGGAGGAGACCCTCCAGCGCATGGCCCGAGCAGGGGAAATCCGGATTGGCAAGCCCCACCGACCCGAGCTCTATGCGCCGCCTCCCGGCCTGTTGCCAGAGGAACAGATTCAGGAAGCGCTCGATTGGACGCGCGGTGAGCGGTGACTCTCTATGCGGAGAGCAGCGCCGTCCTGTCCTGGCTTCTCGGCCAGCCGCTGGGAGATGCCGTCTGGCGGTCATTCCAGCGAGCCGAGGGCGTTTTCACTTCGGACCTGACCCTGGTCGAAGCGGACCGCACGCTTCACCGGTTGGCCGCCACGGGAGAGCTTGACTTCGCCCATGCGGCGGAGGCCCGGGCTCGGTTCGAAAACGTGGCCGCCACTTGGGTCGTTCATCGGATCACTCCGCGGGTCGTGGATCGGTCCCGCGGTGCATTCCCCCGGGAGCCGATTCGGTCGCTGGATGCCATCCATCTCGCCACGGCCCTGGTGATCCGCGATGTCCGTCCCGACCTGAGCGTTCTCTCGCTAGACCAGCGGTTACGGGAGAACGCGGTCGCGCTGGGGTTCGAGGTGGTGCCGGACGGGCCCAGAGACGAGAAACCTGAGCCTTCAGCCGGGTGGCCGGCCGAGTCCTAGTCCGGACAATCAGCCGGACACCCACCCGGACAGTCGGCCGGACACGTCATCGGACAATCGGACGGACAGGTCGCCGGACACTAGGCAGGACAGTTCGCCGGACACGCGGCGGGACAAGTTACCGGACACTCGGCCGGACAGCCCGCTACCAGACCAGGAACGCCCCGCGCTCCCTCAGATCCCGCCGCCGCCGCTCGTAGTCCGGCATGACCCGCCCCACCGCCTGCCAGTAGTCGCGGCCGTGCCCTCGGTGCCTCAGGTGCACCAGCTCGTGCACGACGACGTAATCGACGAGCCGCATCGGCGCCTGGATGATCCGCCAGTTCAGCCGGACGGTCCCCGCCTGGTCGCAACTGCCCCAGCGCTTCGCCTGGCTCACCACCTTGATCCGCGGCATCGGGACGCCGGCCTTCGCGCGCCACGCCTCGATGCGTTCCGGTAACCGCTCCGCCGCCCGCCGCCGGAACCACGACACCAGCCCCGCGCGAACCCGAGCCGCGTCCTCTGATCCCCCGGGCGCCGGCACGTGCAGCCAGCCGCCCCGCAGTTTCGCGCTTCCCGTCTCGCCCGCGTCCACCTTCAGCCGGTAGTGGCGGCCCAGATACCGCACGCTCTCGCCGCTCACGAACTCGCGCGGCGAGAGCAGGGGCCCGTGCGATTCCGCACGCCGGATCCGCCGCACGATCCACTCCGCCTTCCGGCCCACGATCGTGTCCAGCCGGTCGGTGCCGACGCGTTCCGGGGCCACGACCAGGATGCTCCCGGCGGGGTCCACGGTCACCGCGATCGTCTTCTCGCGCCGCGCGCTGCGGCGGATCGTGTACGACAGCTCCGTCCCGCCCCAGGTCACGGCGGAGGTCTCGAGCCCGGTCATCGGTCGGTCCGCACCTTGGTGAGGTCCACGATCTCCGAGGCGAGGCGCTCCACCGAAGCCGGTTCGATCCCGCTGCCGCGCAGGTGCCGCTTGATCCTGCTGCGCATCTGCCGCTGCACGTCGTCCTTCTCCCACCAGTCCACGATGTCCGTGAACGGCGCGACGGATTCGTCGATGAGCGAAGCCAGGTCGCGGTTGGCGCCGTCGTAAGGCTCCCTCTTCTCCTCCACCATCATCGGCCGAGCCTGCTCCAGCAGTCCGTAGATCGCGAACCCCCGGGCCTCGAGCCCCATGTCCTTCGCCCGGGACTGCTCGCCCTGCAGCTCCTCCTTGAGGCTCGCGAAGAGCTTGAGCTGCTCGGCGGCGTCGAGCCGCTCCAGCCGGTGCTGCTCGATGATCTCTTCGAGCCGCTTCCGCAGCGACTCGTAGAAGACCGGGTTCTCCTCGACCCGGACGTTGATCTCGTGGCGGATGGCGTGCTCCATCTCGCTGGCCTTCGCGTCGTCGGTTCTCAGCGCGTCGACCTTCTCGTCGAACTCCGCCGAGAAGAGCTGGACCTCCTTGACCAGGATCTCGATCCCGTCCGCGGCCACGGCGTCCGCGATCAGCTTCCGGACCTTCTCGCCGCAGCCCGAGAGGTCGAGCCGGCTGTCCCGGTAGCGCGCGCTCGCGGCCCCGCGGATCTTGCCCAGCCAGCGGAGGTCGGTCTGGCAGGGCAAGGCGCGCGGGTCCGGCAGCAACATGTCCATCGACTGGCTGAAGCGGCGGAAGGCGAGGTCGAACTCGGCGCGGACGTCCTCGGGTTCGAGGACGCGCACGCAGGCGTCGAGGTCGTCCTTGTCCTCGACCGGCTGGAAGAAGCGCATCGCGGCCGCGTGGCGGCTCTGCAGCCGGGGGAGTTCGTCCACGTTCGGGGTGAGCGCTCCCTGGACGTCGGCGGTCGAGAACACGGCGAGCGCTTCGGCCAGCTTCACGGACACCCCCCAGTAGTCCACGACGAGGCCGTAGGTTTTCTCGTCGCCGGAGGGGCGGTTCACCCGGGCGATGGCCTGGAGCAGCGAGTGCTCCCGGAGCGGCGCGTCGAGATACATGACCTGCTCGACCGGCGCGTCGAAACCGGTGAGCAGCATGTCGCAGACGACGAGGATGGACAGCGGGTCGTCCTTGTCCTTGAAGCGCTCGATCAACTGGTCCTGCTGCTGCTTGCTCAGGTGCCAGCGGGCCAGGCGCTCCTCGTCGTTGTGGCCCGCGGACATGATGAGGGCCGACTCGGGGCCGTTCAGGCGATCGAGAGCCTCCTTATAGGTGACCGCGGCGTGGCGGCCCGTCGCGACGACCTGGGCCTTGAAGCCGTTCGGGGCGATGAACTGCGTGAAGTGGTCGATGAGGTCCAGGCAGACCGCCTCGATGCGGCGGGGTGCGGCGGCGATCGCCTGCTCGGTGGCGTAACGCTGCTTGATCGCGGCCCGTTCGTCGTCGGTCCGGTCGGCGAACACGTGGTCGAACACCTTGTCGATGGTCTGGCCGATGATCTGGAGTTCCGGGAGCCGGCTCTCGTAGAAGATCGGGACCGTCGCCTTGTCCTGAACGGCCTGCTCGATGGTGTAGGTGTCGATGTAGGGACCGAAGGTGCGGAGCGTGCTGCGGTCCTTCTTGTCGATCGGGGTGCCCGTGAACCCGAGGAAGCAGGCGTTCGGCAGCGCCTGCCGCATGTTGGCGGCGAGGCTCTTGTACTGGGTCCGGTGGGCTTCGTCCACCATCACGAAGATGTTGCGGGCTTCGGAGAGGGTGGGATGGACGGACCGGTCTAGCGGTGTGGTGGCGCCGGTGATTTCCTGGAACTTCTGGATGGTGGTCATCACCGTCTTGCCGGTCGGGTGTTCGAGGATCCGGCGCAGGTCCCGGACGCTGTCGGCGCGCTCCGGGTTCGGGAAGCCGCAGGCGGTGAAGACGCCGGCGATCTGGCCGTCGAGCTTGGTGCGGTCGGTGACGATGACGATGGTGGGTTGCTGCTGGGAGGGGTCGCGGCGGAGTTTGAGCGCGAGCCAGAGCATCGTCAGGCTCTTGCCGGATCCCTGGGTGTGCCAGACGACGCCGCCGCGTTCGCTTGGCTTGCGTGCGGTCCGGATCCTTTGCATCGCCTCGTTCACGGCGATGAACTGCCGGTAGCGGGTCAGCTTGCGGACGGTCCGGCCGCTCTCGACCTCGAAGACGACGAAGTTCCGGATGATGTCGAGGAGGTTCCGTCGTTCGAGGAGTCCGTAGAGGAGGATGTCCTGGGGCCTCGGAGGGTGTCCGAGGTGGTTTTCCAGTTGGTCCGGGGTTAGTGGATAGGGCTCCTTCCACTCCAGGAAGAACCGTTCCGGGGTCCCGACCGTGCCGTAGACGGCGCGTTCGCCGCAGGTGCCGATCAGGATCTGGGCCGCCTCGAAAAGCTTTGGCGCGCCCTGGTTCTTCCAGCGCGAGCCGAGTTCCTGGTAGCGGTGGAGTTGCTGGACCGCCTCGGACTTCCAGCCGTCGCCGATCGTCGGGCTCTTGCACTCGATGATCGCGAGCGGAAGGCCGTTCACGAAGGCGACGACGTCGGGGATGATGTGTTTCTTGGATCCCCGGACGCGGTACTGGCGGGTGACGATCCACTCGTTGTTGTCCGGGTCGTCGAAGTCGAAGAAGCGGACCGTGTGGCTCTTGCGTCCGTCGCCGCGGTCCTGTTCGAGGGCGATGCCGTAGGTGAGGGAGGTGTGGAGTTTCTGGTTGGCCTCGGCCAGGCTGGTCGCGGGGACCTGGGTGATCGCCTTCACCGCGGCGGCGACGTTGGTGTCAGAGAGCCAGGGGTTCAGGCGCTGGAGGGTTACGGCGAGGCGGGTTGTGAGGATGGCCTCCTTGAGGCTGCCGCGTTCGTGTTCGAGGTGTTCGGGTGGGATGTACGTGTAGCCGAGGGATTCGAGGAGTTCGCCCGCGGGGTTCTCGGAGAGGTGGAGTTCGTCCCAGCCCGCGGTCTTCGGGGTCATTCGGGCTCGGGATCGGGGGTGACGCGGAGTTCGCCGGTGAGGAGGACCGACATGAGGGCGGATTTCAACTCCGAAGCGGACGCCTTCGCGGCGATCTCGCTGTCAAGGCGCCGGTCCACGGCGGTCAACGCTGCCACTATCGCCTTCTGCTCATCTATCGGCGGTCTTCCGAGGGTGAGGTTCTTGACAATGCCCGCATTCAACACTCCCATCGTTCCACCTTGTGCGGCGCTGGCCAGGAGTTTCCGCGTCCGTTCACATTGCAGCCAGTAGCAAAAGAACTCAGGAAGAATGAGCCGCGGATCTAGTGAAAGTCGGACCAAGCGTGGGTTGATGATCCCAGGCTGAGCTTCCGGGGGCACGACGAGCGCTTGGCCGAAGGTGCCAACAAGACTCATCAGAATGTCACCCGCTCGAACAGCGCACGACTCGAGCGCCCGGTACCGTCCGGCGTCGATGTAGTAGTCACCCAGGGACAAGTCGCCGGCCAAGACCTGCTCCTGTCCATAGACTCTGTACCCGGAAGGGACGTAGAAGGACTTCTTCAGCGATGAGCCGAACGGACCAGCCTTCACGGCTGGTCGTCTCTTTTGGCCCAAATCACGGATCCGGTCGACTGTCCACGTGCTAGGTATGGTTCCGGCGTTTGTGCGTTTGAACTGCGTGTGCTGCTCTGGAATGCCTCGGGACAGCAGGTCCTGCGTAAGACCACGCTTGACGATTTGCACTTGGTCGACTACCGCTTGCGTTTTCTCGATGACATCGTCCACCGATGAGAGAATCGAGGCAATCTTGTGCTGCTCCGGTACAGACGGTCTTGGAGCCAAGAACCGCACCATATCTCGTTGAAATATGTGCGGGACGCTGCTTCCGGATACCTTCTCTCTAATGAACCTGCGGAAGTTGTCTCCCTGCAGGTAGTAGTAGAGGAATCTCGGCCAAAAGACGTCCCTATCGGGACGCACGAGCATCATTGTGCCGTTGATTGTGGCCCTTCCAGGCAGATGTTCCACGATCCCAACTCGACCAAGGGTTCCATCTTTCGACAGTATTACGTCATCTTCTTGTAGCTGAATCTCGGGCGATTCTTCGTAACGGAAGTCGCTTATGTGATCGCATGAGGACCAATCAATGCGTGGCCCCCTGATGTGTGTCCCCGCAACCAGCAGCGCTCCTTCGCTCGTGTATTCGTCCGCGCTAAGTCCTCTCCACCCGATCCTGGCTTTGATGTAGGCGTTCTCGCCGAGTGGCTCGAACCCCCAGGTGGTCGGAAGCATGCCAATCGGCGTTTGCGTTCGACCTCTCGAGAGATTGGATCTACTGCTCATGTCCCAACTCCGCGAGGTGCTGGTTCATCGTGATCTCAGCCTCCGTACGTTTCCGCTCTAACCCCCGGAGCTTCCGGATGGCCTCCTCGACATCAATGCGCTCCTCCTCGTCGGCGGTGTCCACATATCGGCTGATGTTCAGGTTCCAGTCGTTCTGCTCGATCTCGCTCAGCGGCACGACTCTCGCGTACTTCTCCACGTCGGCGCAGGCGTGGAACGTGTCTGCGATGTGCTCAATGTCCTGGTTCCGTAGCCGGTTCTGGTTGCTCCCCTCTTCGAACTCACGAGAGGCGTCGATGAAAAATACGTTTCCCCTACGCTCCGTGGGCTTGTTCCGGCTTAGGACCAGAATGGACGCCGGGATGCCGGTGCCGTAGAACAGGTTTGGCGGGAGACCAATGACAGCTTCGCACAGGTCTTCCTCTAGCAGCACTCTGCGGATCTTCCCCTCCGCGGCGCCGCGGAAGAGAACGCCGTGGGGCATCACGACGCCGAGCCGCCCGGAACCATTCAGAACCGCCACCATGTGCTGGACGAACGCCAGATCCCCCCTCGTCTTCGGCGGGACACCAAACCGGAACCGTCCATAGCCGTCGCTCTCCGCCACCTCGCGACCCCACTCGTCGAGGCTGAAGGGAGGATTGGCGATCACCCGGTCGTACAGCAGTAGCTCCCCCTCGTCGACGAGCTTCGGATCGCGGATCGTGTCGCCCTTCTCGATCCGTGCGTCGGGTAGCCCATGAAGCAGCATGTTCATCTTGCAGATTGCCCAGGTGCCCAGGTTTCTCTCCTGGCCGTGGAGCGTCACGTTCCGCGGGTCTCCGCCCTTGCGTTCGACGTAGTGGGCGCACTCGATCAGCATGCCGCCCGAGCCCACGGTCGGGTCGCAGATGCGCATTCCCTCGGTGGGAGCCAGCAGCTCGACGATCAGCTTGACCACCATCCGGGGGGTGTAGAACTCGCCGCCTTTCTTGCCGGCATCGTCGGCGAACTGCTCGATCAGGTATTCGTAGGCCCGTCCGAGGAGGTCGGGCTCCGCCATCCGGTCGTTTCGGAGCGATACCTCCGAGAAGTGCTGGACGAGGCGCGCCAACACGGTGTCCCGGTTCTTGGCATCGCCGAGTTTCCGCTCGTCGTTGTAGTCGATGCCCGCGAGAACTCCTTCAAGAGCCGGATTCCTCTCCTCCAGAGCCGCGCACGCCTTGTTCAGGGTCTCCCCGATGTTGGTGGCCTGCTTCTGGATCGCCCCCCACCGTGCCCGCTCGGGCACGAAGAACTGGTGCTCATCCGGATCGGTCCAAGCCACGCCATCCGGTACGCCCTCCCCAATGAGCTTCTCCGCTTCCTCCACGAACCGGTCCGAAAGCCGTTTCAGGAAGAGCAGGCCGAAGATGTAGGACTTGTAGTCGCTGCTGTCGATCGATCCGCGCAGAATGTCGGCCGCCGACCAGAGGTACCTCTCCAACTGGGAGACGCTCAGCAAGTCCGCCTCAACGTCAGGCTCGCTCGCCGCACGCGCTGACTCCACCGCCACCCCACCCGTTTTCGCCGTTCCAGCCGGCCCGACGAGACGCGCGGCCAGATCAGCCTTCTTCCGACCTGAGTCGTCGAGTTCGAATACCCGGCACAACTCCTTCAACCGATCCCGGGAGAGGCCCAGAAGCACCTCTCCGATACGGGCTCGGCGTGACCGCGCCACCGCATCCACCAGGTGAGCCTTGACTCGCCGATCCTCCACCGGCAACTCGGACTTGTCGACGACAGCCCGCAGTTCGTGGCTCGTCAGCTCAGCAAGAATGGCACGCTTCGTCGGCATGGGGTCTAAATCTCTAATCCGGTCGCTCTGGAGGTCCCTCTGATGGCACTGTCCAGGGATCTGTGCCGGAAGCAAACTCGATTGTGCCGATCGATGGTCGTTCCGGAGGGTACCGAAAGCCGACTCCCGTTTCAGCCCCGCCCGTCAATTTCCCGTAGCCGAGCACGTCGTCCCGTGAACGAAACAGCCCTTCAGGCCGTCCTCTATTCCTGCGTTGATGCGTTCCCCCACTTCCGTAATCTCGGGACGGCGAGTGTGCCGTCTCTTCGCGCATCGTCCGCAATGTATCGTGCGCGTTGGACCACTGCCTAATGCTCTACTACGCCTCGGGCCCGTCCGTTGCTTCGTCTAGGTGCCAGCCCTGCCACTCCGCCGCAATACTCTCCCAATCGATCCTTCTGACCACAGGTCGGCCTAGTTCATCCGCCCCGCACCACACGTCCCAGAACTCAGGATCGTCAGATTGGGGCTGTTGCTCTCTCGGCAAGTCATCCATCTTTACTAGAATCGGTAACTCGGCCGCCCAGCCGAGTAGAATCGCTGTCTGAGACGGCAGAGAGGGCAATTCGCCTAGCAATCCCCTAAGGTTGTCGGGTACGAAATGGTGTACCAGCTTTTGGTCGCTGTCGTTCGTAATGCGGTGTAACAGGAACGTGTTGCACTGGGAAAGAACCGTGGGTGACAGCTCGGAGGGCCTCTGCGACGATAGAACGAGTCCCAAGCCGAACTTTCTTCCTTCGCGTGCGATTCGCTCAAAGGCCTGGCAGCAAATCGCTGCTGCGTCCCGGTCCTCTGAGTCTTCTCGGTACTTGCGTACAAACGTATGCGCTTCCTCCATGACGATGACCGTTGGAAGCGACGTGCCATTTACCTTCAGGTATCGCTGTAGCGACTCAAATACCATGCGGGCGACAACTGCAGTTACCACATGTACGACCTTTGTCGGCACAAGTGACAGATCGATAACTGACACACATCCGTTACTAGCCTGATCGGTGCCGATGTAGTCTTGTAGCCAACGCGACAGGGTCATTTCGCTCTCGCTCGTAACGACGCCGGCCATCTTTGGATCGGACAAGTGAGACCGAATTCTAGCCACCAAGAAATCCAAGTATTGACTCATGTTCTCCTGCGATGCCAATTCCTCCAAATGATCGGCAAGGGCATCACCAGAAAACGGTATCGGGGCATCTTCATCCGGACCTAGGGCATCAGTCACACCGCCTATATCGTCTAGTACGTTTTGTATTGCTTCCAGAATCGCAGTCACGTGATCCTCTCTGAAGGCCCTATAGAATTCGATCGTTTCTCCGTTGTTGTTGACGAAACTATGGAATGTTGTGCTCAAAGCATCCGCAATACGATCCTTGATCGTGGACAAAGAGTATTCTGGGGACTCGGGGATCTTGGTCAGAAGGTCGTTCTCAACGGCCCTTAGCCGGAACCCGAACTTGCTCTCATCAGTCCTGATCGCACCCGATCGCAGGTCATTCCTCACGAAAACCAGTATCGACGACAGGTATCTGCGCAGTGCGGATTTGCGTTCTTGATCTGGGTCCCTGCTGCCCACGGCAGTGGCCCCGGCCTTGATCTCGCGTAGAGCCCGACGAAGTAGTGGCTGCTGTGTTCTCGGAGTCGCTCGCGTGAATGCGAACCACTCGGCGCTGTTCCAGAGCCATAGCGGTACTTTCAACGACGTCGTGCCTTCGCCGCCGTTGACTGTGAAAATTCGTGCTCGAATCAAATCGGACCCACCAAAGGCTCGGGCATACTCAACGTTCGGATCCAGCACGATGAAGCGAGCGTTGGGTTCGTGTCCGGCGGATGTGGCCGCTGACTCTTCGAGACTCCAACGGATCAGCCCGGCGACAGAGCAGGACTTCCCACTCCCGGTGTTACCTAGGACAGCAAGGTGACGACCGAATACACGATCGGGATCCACGCGAACTTCTGCGTCCGCAGCGAGCCGACTCGTTCCGATCCTGACGCGACGCTGTTTTCCCGATTCCACAACACAGCGCAACTGCCTCTCGCTGGGCAACAGGACTGGCGCACCAACGGAGGGAAGTGCCCCCGAACCACGTCGGAACTCGAAGGAGTCTGTAGTTGGGCTCTGTCTAAGTGTGCCCACCGGATTCAAACTTAGGCGTCGAAGAGGATACGGTAGATCCACAAGCCCGAAGTCCTGTGGACCACTGCGCTTTGGAAAGGCCGAGCGCTCTATGGTCAGCCATTCGACTTGACCTACGAGCAATGAGTCATCGACCGGAATCAACAGGTATCCGTTAACTCTAGGGAAGGGACGGGGTCTCCCAGCACTCAAGGCGACTGACTCGGGTGCTTCGAGGTCAAGAGCGACCTTCAAGTGTTCGGGCGATACAAAGTCGACGGTACCAACGCGAACGCTTTCTGCTTGGCGAAACGGAGTATCAGTCATGGTTCCGATGCGTGTTCGCCGTGCGACACGCTGTCACTCGCTTCTACCGGGCGCGGTTCCGCGTCCCATCGCGCCTTTAGCAGGTTCGCCATGCGAATGGTTGTACGGTCAATCGCTGGCTTGGGCAAATAGTGCCGTACTAGAGTTCCTAGGTCGCCGAGGTGGCTGCCGACCAAGAGAGTGATCTGCGCGTGTCGGCCCAATCGCGCGTACGTGTCCATAATCCGTCCGAGTCGATCTCCATAAGAGATGACCACAAGATGAGTCGAAGGGATGGAGAGCATGTCCTCGACTACACGATTGATGTGTTCATCCCCGAACCCGTAGCCATAGCAGACAAGAG
Source organism: Acidobacteriota bacterium (assembly GCA_009835985.1). Classification (GTDB taxonomy): domain Bacteria; phylum Acidobacteriota; class Vicinamibacteria; order Marinacidobacterales; family Marinacidobacteraceae; genus Marinacidobacterium. The sequence goes on from VXWI01000082.1 coordinate 13,052, forward strand.
TACTGTTTGGCCGACATATAGAAGCCGCGAAGTCCCGGAATAACTCCACGTACGGATAGCCTGAGGTCTCTCGGTCCTTGGCAGCATTTGGGTAAATCATCAGCCGGCGAGACTCGGCCCCGACCGGATCGGCATTGGCGATGAAGTGGGGTGTATTCGCGGCTCCGAACGGAAGACCGATTCGCTGAATCACACCGTTGAGATCCATCCAATCAACAGACCCGTGGAGCTTTGTAAAGCGTGCCACACCTTCGAGGTAGCGCGGTTCACCACGAATGCCAGGGGGGTTGTAGTGAAGATCCACGTCGAGACGGGATGCGCGGAAGATGGGCGCCAGAGTGCCGACGAATCGATCAACGAGTCGCAGTCCCGCCTCGTCTGCGCCTACTTCTAGGTACCGGTCGTAGTTTGTTGTGAACAGATTCAGACGGTCCCGAGTTCCTGAACGACTCGCGAAACTCATTAGGAAACTCACGAGATAGTGAATGGCCTCGTTCCGTTCTTCGTCGTTGGCGTCAAGTAGCGTCCTTTCAGTCTCCACGATCGAAGAGGCGAAGGACTCAAGTACTTCGCTAATGTTGTCCCTCAGGCCCGTAGCATCCTGCCTTACAGGATCATCTTCAGGTGCGGTCAGAGAAAGGATCTCAAGGCCCCGAAGGAGGTCATTCGCGGCCCGGATGCAGTCCTCAAAATTCCCCTTGTTTCGGCCTGCTTGGCTTGCTACACGCTCTGCCTCTGTATCGATCGCTTCGGTGTGGACAGCGAATGAGATCGGCGGCATGCCAGTGGCACCCTTGCCGACTGCCATTGTGTGCACTGCATGTGTCAGCCCGGAGCCGACCAGAAGGGAGAGGTGCTCGGTTTGGACGAGGGCCGTCAACCAGGGTTCGATGCGCTGACGAAGTGTGTTCGTGCCGAATGTCTCGTTTGGCTTGCGCCAAGAACAACTGACGTCGGCCGCGAGTCGGAATGACTCAGTGGAATTCTCGTCCTCGGTGGGTTGAAAGAGAATAGGGCTGGGGTCGTCACGGGTTTTGAGAACTTGTTGGTCGGTCGGGGGTGTCATGGGCTAGTACGGGCGGCAATCGCGGGTGCCAGGATTAGAGGGGCATCTTCGGCGGAGACCTAGTTTAGAGACGGATCTTCGTCACATCCCACTGAACGCGAACGCCAGAGGACCCCGTAGCTGGAGCAATGGGGCGCTGGAGGATACAAGAGAGAGTGCCCGGTCAGCCGGTGGTACTCGCTCCCGGCAGGTTTCATGTGGACGCGACAGAGCGCGCGGCTGTCGGATGCTGCAACAGATTGATCCTGAGTTCATCGGCTGCTCTACGCACGCGTTGTCGACGTAAGCCCCAGCGCTCACATCGTTTCAGAGCCGCCGAACTCAGATGACGTTGCCCTCCGGAACACCGATGCCATCCCCGAACCGTCCGACCGAAAGCGCGCTGATATCGAGCGTCCGTGACTCGCCCTCTACGATCTCTTCCGAGATCGCCCGCCCCACTGCTGGGGCGTGCTGCATCCCGTGTCCCGAGAACCCATTCGCCAGCACGAACCGGGGCAGATCCGGCACTGGCCCCAGGATCGCGTTGTGGTCGGGCGACACCTCATACAGCCCCGCGTTCAGCGTCTTCATCACCGCGTTTTCGACCCTCGGCAGCCGGCGCGCCGCGTCCTCCCACACCCCGGCCAGGTAGTCCAGATCCGGGGTCTGCGAGAACCCGGGCGGCTCGTCGGGGTCCGAGTTCCCGATGAGCATCCCGCCGCTGTGAAGGTGCATGTAGACGCCGGTCCCCCAGTCGATGGTCAGCGGCATCCTCTCCGGGACCCACGACAGCGGCTCCGTCGTGAAGAACTGACGCCGCACCGGCGACACCGGCACATCCACGCCCAGCAGCGCGCCGACCTGACCGGCCCACGGCCCCGCGGCGTTCACGAGCCAGTCGCACTCCCACCGCTCTCCGCCCGCGACGAACGAGAACCCGCCTCCGTCGGCAACCGACGCCTCCGTGACCTCGCACCCCCGCCGCAGTTCCACGCCCTCCCGCCGCGCCAAAGCGGCATACCCGGCCACGAGTGCCGCCGGGGTCGCCACCCCGTCCTCCGCACAGAACGTCGCGCCCACCAGGTCCCCGATCTCGATCCCGGGCAGGATCCGCCGCGCCTCCTCCGGCGTGATCACCTCCACCGGAGCGCCCAGTTCCCGCTGCACGACCGCCGTCTCGGAGAACCGCCGCAGATCGTCCTCCGAGTTCAGCAGGAACAGGTACCCGTCCTGGACGAAGTCGGCGTCCACCCCGGTCCGCTCCTTGAAGTTGCGGATCTCCTCCATCGAATAACGGGAGAGCGCCACGTTCGCGGCCGTGGTGAACTGCAGACGCACCCCACCGGCGGCCTTCGCGGTGGACCCGGTCCCCAGTGCGTCCTCGCGCTCGAAGACCACCACCCGGCCCACCTTCCGCTCCGCGAGGTGCGCCGCGATCGACGCGCCGATCACCCCGCCGCCGACGATCGCGACCTCGGTGAACCGCTCCTTCCCCATCACGTTCCCCTCATCGGAATCCCGCTCGGGGGCCGGTTTTCTGGCATCGGTTTCGGCGCGTCCTCCGCATAGAATTACGCCCCCCTTGATCGAGAACAACGGATCGGACGCCGACGGCCCTCTTGAGGAGGGGGCGCTGACCCTCACCGACAGCCGCACCGGGGCCGACTACCGCCTCGACATCGAACACGGCGCCATCCGGGCCGCCGGGCTCGGCCAGGTTCGGGCGGACTCTGAAGATCCGGGCCTCGCCGCCTACGACCCGGCGTTCAAGAACACCGCCGCCTGCATCAGCCGGATCACCTACATCGACGGCGACAAGGGCATCCTCCGCTACCGCGGCTACCCCATTGAGCAGCTCGCCCAGGGCGCGAGCTACCTCGACATCGCCTGGCTGATCCTGAACGGCGAACTGCCGGCTCCGGACGAGAGCCAGGCGTGGCAGGCCGAGATCTCGTCCCACCTGGCCGTCCCCGACCCGCTGCCCCGCATGCTCGACGGCTTCAACCGCGACGGTCACCCGATGGCCATGTTCATCGCGCTGCTGTCTGGCCTGGGCGCCCTGCACCCGGATTCGAAGAACGTGACCGATGCCGGGTCCCGCATCTTCCACATCAAGCGGCTGATCGGCGCTGCGCCCACACTCGCCGCGCTGACCTACCGGCGTGCGCACGGCCTCGCCCCGGTCGCCCCGGACGAGGGTCTGAGCTTCCCGGCGAACTTCCTGCGGATGGTGTTCGGTGGGGACGCCGCGATTGACCCGACGCTCGAGCGGGCGATGGACGTGCTCTTCATCCTGCACGCCGACCACGAGCAGAACTGCTCGACTTCCGCGATGCGTGGGGTGGGCAGCGCCCACGCCGATCCCTACTCCTCGGCCGCCGCCGCGTCGGCGGCGCTCTACGGACCGCTCCACGGAGGCGCCAACGAGGCCGTGCTCAAGATGCTCACCGAAATCGGGAGCAAGGATCGCGTGAACGACTTCCTGAAGGAGGTCAAGAGCGGGTCCCGCCGGCTCATGGGCTTCGGCCACCGGGTCTACAAGAGCTACGACCCACGCGCCAAGATCATCAAGCGGACCGCCTACGAGGTCTTCGAGGTCACCGGGCGGAACCCGAAGATCGACATCGCGCTCGAACTGGAGCGGATCGCGCTCCAGGAGGACTACTTCATCCGGCGGCGGCTCTACCCGAACGTGGACTTCTACTCCGGGATCATCTACGAGGCGCTGGGATTCCCGGTAGGGCTCTTCCCCGTGCTGTTCGCAGTGCCGCGGATGTCCGGGTGGCTCGCTCAGTGGCAGGAGATGCTGGAGGATCCGGAGCAGAAGATCGCGCGACCGAAGCAGTTGTACCTGGGGTACGACGAGCGGCCGGTGCCGGCTGGGTAGGGCCCGCAGTCACCTGGAAAACCGGCGCTGATCGCGCGCCGGACTACTGCTCCCGGTCCCCCGTGGTCAAGGTGAAGTCGTACATCACGGGATCGCCCTCCTGATCGGCCACGTACTCGGCAAGCGTCTTCTGGTCGGTGAGAAGCCTTGAACGCATCTCATCCTCGACCATCCGCCGTTCGTCCGCCGCTGTAGCTTGGGGGTGCTTCCGAGGCGGTGTCTCTTCCGCCTTGACAAACGCCGCCAGCGCGACGTCCCCCTCTTCGTAGAGGTTCTTGCCCTTCCAGAACACGGAGACGGTACGCACGTTCTCCGTTCCGTTCCGTTGCCCGATCAGCACTTCGAGCCGGTCTCCCACTTCGATGCCGTCAGCCTCTTTTCCTGTGATCGAGACTCCCCAGCTCCCGCCGCGGAGCTTCTTGTAGCGCGCGGGCATGGTGCGGAACGTCACTGGCCCAACGGTGAATCGTTGAGGGTCGCCAGATTGGGCCGACTCACGCGGTCGCCCCATCCAGATCCACGATGACGGGAGCGGACTCTCTTCGGTAGTCGAGGTCCACCCACGCATCGCGTAAGCCAGCCGTCAGACGCTCGCTGCCCAGAACCAGGTGAAGCCTCGACGTGCCTTCCTCCAGCCACTGGAACCCGAAGCTGAAGCCGTCCTTGCCGTCTGGATGCGCCCGGCGGTAGAGATCCACGAATCCGAGTGCGCAGAGCTGGTCCAATTCCTGCTGCTCCCGTTGGCTGTAGGCGCTGCCGGGCCCGGGACGGCGACCGTCCGGCACCACGTTGAAGTCTCCACACAACAGGCTCGGCCGCTGGGCGTAGCCCTCCTTCTGGACATGCTCCCGCAAACGCCGCAGCCAGGCCACCCGGCGTTCGATGGCCTGCTCTTTGCCGTACTTCCGTGGGTTTCCGTACGGAGCGTAGATGGACGAGAACCGCATCTGCCCGATGTCCACGGTCAGCAAACGAGATCCGCTCGCCTCCGGGCAGTCGAGTCCCCGAAAACGGACTTCCGGCTTCGGCAGTTCGCGCCCGCTCAGAACGGCAACCCCGAAGTCCTCCCCGCACTGCGGGCCGTACGCCGCGCTGTGGTAGCCGGCTCTCTCCAGAGCCCGGGTCGGGAACGCGGCCTCGGACACGGAGATCTTCTGGAGCGCCACGACGTCGGGCTTCCTTGCCGCGAGCCATTGCAGGACCGCCGGCAGGCGCTTTCGGATGCTTCGGACGGATGACGTTGCGATCCGCATGGTTCTTTCCTCGGAACGAGAACGGTACGCATGCAAGACGCCAAATGCTGTCAGGGTGTCACCCGGACCCGGGGGAAGGGGCGCGCTTCAGGCGGTTTGGCGCCGCGTGCTTTGCGGGCCTGCGGCCCGCGTGCCGACCGGACATCGGCGTTCCAAGCCGTTGTGCGACACCTCCGCTCTTGACCTCCACGTCGAGGTGGGAGTCGCCCTGTCCCGGTGGGGTTGTGACGTGCGCGGCGCGGAGCGCCGCGGTGCCGGTCTGGAGACCGGCGTTCCAAGCCGTACGTGTCCCCTCCGGGCTTGACCTCCACGTCGAGGTGGGAGTCGCCTTGTCCTGGTGGGGTTGGGACGTGCGCGGCGCGGAGCGCCGCTGTGCCGGCTGAAGCCGGCGTTCCAAGCCGTACCTGCCACCTTCGCACTTGAACTCCGCCTCGATGTGGGAGCCGGCCTGTCCCGGTGGGGTTGTGAGGTGCGCGGCGCGGAGCGCCGCGGTGCCGGCCTGGAGACCGGCGGTCCAAGCCGTTTGTGTGGACGGGCTGGGTGGAGGAGTCGCTGTTTCGCTGCGCTGTCGCGCAGCGATGCCGGCCGGAGGCCGGCGCTCCGAGACTACGCCGCTACGGCGGTTTCTGCCGCCACCGTGGCGAGCATGTCGCTGATGATGGCGAGGCTTTCGGTGACCACCTCGGGCTCGGCGCCGAAGCCGATCCGCAGGAAGCCGTCGAGTTCGAAGTGCTGCGCCGGTACCACCAGCAGGCTGCGCTCGATCCGCAGGCGCTCGATGAGGTCCTCGGAGGAAATCGGATGGTGGTAGCGGACCGCCGCGATCGCGCCCGCGACCGGCGGGGTCCAGCTCAGCCGCACCGGGTGGTCCTCATGGGACGCCACCCAGTCGGACACCATCGGGAGCTGGCGGCGGATGATGCTCCGCGTGCGCTCCAGGATCGCCGGACGCTTGTCGAGGGCGATCTGCGCTAGCCGGTCGGACATCGCGCTCAGCGCCAGGCTGCTGTAGTCCCGGTGGCTCCACAGTTCGGTCGCCTTCTCCTCGGTGGTCACCGTCCAGCCTACGCGCAATCCCGGCAGCCCGAACGCCTTCGAGAGCCCGGCGTTCAGCAGGATCCGGTCGGTCCGGCCCCAGAAGGTCGGGCACTCCTCGCCGCTCAGTTCGGCGCCGCGATAGACCTCGTCGGCGAGCAGCCAGGCGCCGCACCGCTCCGCGGCCGCCACGATGCGGTCCATCTCGGGCTCGGTCAGCACCGCGCCGCTCGGGTTGTTCGGGTTGCAGACGAGGATCATCTTCGTCCGGTCGCTGACCGCGGCGTCGAGCGCGTCCAGATCGGGCCGCCAGCCGTTTTCCTCGACCAGCGGGAAGGGGATGACCCGGGCGCCGAGCGAGCGGCACGCCCCGATGATCTGCATGTAGTTCGGGATCATCGCCACCACCTCGTCGCCGGGCGACAGGGTGGTCAGGGCGGAGAGGAAGTTGGCCTCGGCGGTGCCGGTGGTCACGAGGATCTGGTCCACGTTCGACCCGGGGTAGAGCGCCGCGATCCGCTCGCGGAGCGGGATCGTGCCGTTGCTCTGGGTGTAGCCGAGCAGCGTGTCTCCGAGGTCCGCGCCGTCCGTCAGCTCGGCGAACGTCAGCGGGTGGACCCCGCTCTCCGAGATGTTCAGCCGGACAGTGTTCTCCCACCGGCAGAGGCATCGTTCCATCACGAACGGTTCGAATTTCATCGGCGCGACTCCTGAGCCGGCAATCCTACGCCGACCCGCCTAACATTCCACCCATGACGGAGCGGAATCCGACCCGCCGGGTCCGGGTCGGGAACGTCACGGTCGGCGACCACCAGCCGATCGTGGTGCAGAGCATGTGCGCGACGCACACCCAGGACGTGGAGGCGACCTCCGCCCAGGCCGAGGCGCTCCGCGAAGCGGGGGCGGGAATCGTGCGCATCGCGGTGGACAGCAGGAAAGACGTCGAGGCGCTCGCCGAGGTCCGGAATCGCACCGCCGCCAACCTCGCCGTGGACCTCCAGGAGAGCTACCGGCTCGCCGAGACCGTCGCCCCGCACGTGGACAAGATCCGCTACAACCCGGGCCACCTCTGGCACCACGAGACCTCGCGGCCGGTCGCCGACAAGGTGAAGTACCTCGCCGGGGTCGCCGGGGAGCACGACTGCGCCATCCGCATCGGGGTGAACTGCGGCTCCATGGATCCGGCGCACCAGGACCGCTTCCACGACGATCCCGTCGGGGCGATGGTGCAGTCCGCCGCCGAGCACTGCGAGATGCTCGACAAGCTGGGATTCACCCGCTACGTCGTCTCCCTCAAGGACTCGGATCCCGCCAACGTCATCGAGGGGAACCGCCGCTTCGCCGGCGAGCGGCCCGACGTGCCGCTCCACCTCGGGGTCACCGAGGCCGGGATGCCGCCCGAGGGGGTCATCAAGACCCGCATCGCCTTCGAGCAGCTCGTCAGCCGGGGTATCGGGGACACCGTGCGCGTCTCGCTCACGCTGCCAAACCCCCGGAAGCCGGAAGAGGTGACGGCGGGCCACCAGATCCTTACCGACATCGCGAACGGCCGTTTCCGCTCGGTCCCCGAGTTCCCGAAGGACAAGCTGAACATCATCTCCTGCCCCTCCTGCTCGCGGGTCGAGAACGAGAAGTTCATCGAACTCGCCGAGGACGTCCGCGAGATGACCCGCTACGCCGAGCGCCACGCGATCACCATCGCGGTCATGGGCTGCCGGGTGAACGGCCCCGGCGAGACCGACGACGCCGACCTCGGGCTCTGGTGCGGGCCGGCGTTCGTGAATCTGAAGAAGGGTCCGGAGTCGCTCGGCGCCTACCCCTACGACCGGATCCTGGACCGGCTGAAGACGGAAGTGGACCGGCTGATCGCCGGTCGTACGAACTAATCGTCGCGCCGGGCGGCGAGGTCCTGCTGCCGGGCGGCGTAGGAGAGCTGGCCGTCGGCGAGCTGCCGGCGCCGGATCCCCATCCACCAGTCCAGCTGGTCGTCCCGGACTTCCGTCGAGGCGAGGAGTTCCTTCTCGATGAACCCCAGCACGGTGAGCAGGAAGTACTTCTCGTCGGCGAGGTAGCCCTGGTCCGTCGGGACGACCCTCCAGTCGGAGCGACCGGTGGCGAGCTCCGAAAAGCCCGACCCCGGCATGCGGACGTGGCCGAGGAGGCGTTCCCCGGCATAGGGGTCTCCGCCGCGCTCGCCTCCCATGCTCGCGTGGTAGCAGTGCAGGAGTTGCCGGTCCAGTTCGTGCGGCGGCGCGAAGCGGGTGCCGCCGCTGAACGTGAGCGTCGCGTAGAAGACGCCGCGGGGAGCGAGCAGGTGCCGGCCGAGCGCCAGCGCCGTCCCCGGCGGCACGAGGTCCCAGAAGGACTGGGCGACCATGAGGTCGAACGACCCCTCGTCCTCCCTCGGGAACCCTTCCGGCAACACCGCTTCGCGGAGGCGAAGGTCGATCATCCGCCCGCCGTCGTCGAGGCGGAGGCGCCGCGGGTCATCGCCGGTCGCCGAGATGCCGAGCTTGCCGGCCAGCGAAACCACTTCCTCGCGGTAGGCCTCGAGCAGCCCGCCGTCGCGGTCGGTCGCGGTGAACTCCACCCGCTGGAACGGGACGAGCAGCGACATCCAGTAGCGGAACGCGCCCCCGGCGCCGCCGCCGAGTTCGACCACCCGCAGCGGGCGGTCCGCCGGAAGCTCGGCGAGCGCGCGGACGCACGCCTCCCGCACCTGCACGTTCACCGACCGCGCATCGACCGAGCCCTTGGCCTTCAGATAGCGGAGGACGCCGCCCGAGGCGGGCACGGTGCCCTACTTCTTGCGCCGCTTCGGCCGACGCTTCCCGGTCGTGCCCTGGAAGATCTTGCCTCGCTTGGTTCGCCGATCACCTTTACCCATGGCGTGGGATTGTAACGGGGCTGTACCGACCGCGGCGGCGCAGACGAGCGCCGTTCCGTAGAATCGGGCCATGCGCATCGACCTCAACTGTGACATGGGCGAAAGCTTCGGCAACTACGACCTCGGCTGCGACGAGGAGATCCTCGAGATCGTCACCTCGGCGAACGTGGCATGCGGTTTCCACGCCGGCGATCCGGTGATCATGGACCGCACCGTGGGGATGGCGATGGAGAAGGGGGTCGCGGTCGGCGCGCACCCCGGCCACCACGATCTCCGGGGCTTCGGCCGCCGGCCCATCCAGGCGCCGCCGGACGAGGTCGAGGCCGACGTCCTCTACCAGGTGGGGGCGCTCGCCGCTTTCGTGCGTTCCCGGAACGGCCGCATGGTGCACGTGAAGCCGCACGGCGCCCTCTACAACCAGGCGGTCGGCGATCCGAAGCTCTCCGCGGCGCTCGCCCGCGCGGTGGCCCGGGCAGACAAGGGCCTCGTTTTCGTCGGCCTCGCCACCGCGGCCACGATGCGGGCGGCCGCCGAGTCCGAGGGGCTCCGCTTCGCCGGCGAGGCGTTCGCGGACCGGGTCTACAACCCGGACGGCACGCTCCAGTCGCGGCGGATCCCGGGTTCGGTCATCCACGACCCCGAAAAGGCCGCGGCGCAGGCGGTCGCGATCGCCCAGGGAGCGGTGATCGCGCACGACGGCACCGAGGTGCCGGTGGCCGCCGAGACCCTCTGCCTCCACGGCGACAACCCGGCGGCGCTCGACAACGCCCGCACCGTCCGGCGCCGGCTCGAAGCGGCCGGGGTCGCGGTCCGTCCGCTCGGTTAGGCGCGCCCCCTCCGGAATCGGGTCGTTGTCCGGAATGGGGGAGCCCGCCATTCGCAACGCCGGCGAGGCCGCCTTCGCCGTCGAGTTCGGGAACGAGATCTCCATCGAGCTGAACGAGCGGGCCACCGCGCTCGCGGCGCTGCTCGAGCGGGAGCCCTTCGAGGGCTTTCGGGAAGCGGTCCCCACCTTCCGTTCGGTGCTGGTCTTCCACGATCCGGAGGCGGATCCCGAAGCGATCCGCAGCGCGGCGCTGGACCTTGCCCGCCGGGCGGGCCGGGAGCCCGCGCGGCCACCCCGCCGCATCGAGTTCCCCTGTGTCTACGACGGGGAGGACCTCCCCGACGTGGCCGCCCGCCTCGGCGTGTCCGTCGAGGAACTGATCCGGATCCACTCCGGGCGCGACTACCGGGTCTTCATCATCGGCTTCACGCCCGGCTTTCCCTACCTGGGGATGGCCGATCCCCGCCTCGACATCCCGCGACGGTCCGTTCCCCGGGTCCGGGTCCCGGCCGGCGCGGTCTCGATGGCCCGGGCCCAGACCGGCATCTACCCGTGGGTCACGCCGGGCGGCTGGCACCTTCTGGGGCGGATGGACCCGGCGCTCCTCTTCGACCCCGGCAAGAGTCCGCCGAGCGGCTGCCTGCCCGGCGACCAGGTGCGGTTCCTGCCGGTGGCGGAGCTTCCCGAACGGCCGGCGGAGCAGACCGGCGCCCCGCCGCCCCCCAAGGGGCCGCCGGCCATCGAGGTGGAGCGCGGCGGGCTCCTCACCACCGTCCAGGACCTCGGACGCCCCGGCTACCAGCGCTACGGGGTCCCCTGGTCGGGCGCCGCCGACCCGGCGTCGCTCCGCTTCGCCAACCGGGCGGTCGGGAACCCGGACGGCGCCGCCGGGCTCGAATGCACCCTGATGGGCCCGGTGCTCCGCTTCCTCCGTCCGCTGTTGGCCGCGCTCGGCGGCTCGGACCACCGCGGGGTGCTGCACCTTCCGGGCGGCAGCCGCTGGCCGGTCCCGGTGGGTACCTCCTTCCTCGCGCCGTCGGGGAGCGTCCTCCGCTTCACCGGTCCGCCGGACGGAATGCGGACTTACCTGGCGTTCGCCGGCGGCGTGGAGGTCCCTGAAGTGCTGGGATCCCGGGCCACCTACCTCACCGCCGCCTTCGGGGGCTTCAAGGGCCGCGCGCTCCGCTCCGGCGACGGGCTCCACGTCGGCGCCGCCCCGGAGGGGGGCCGCGAGAACCGGTTCGAGCCCGACGCCCGCCGTCCGCCACAACAGGGGCCGCTCCGGCTCCGGATCAGCCTCGGACCGCAGGAGGACTGCTTCACCGACGACTGCGTCGCCCGCCTCTCCGAGCTGCGCTTCACGGTCTCGAACGACTCGAACCGGATGGGCGTCCGGCTCGACGGCCCCATCCTCGAACACCGCGCGGGGATGAAGGAGATCGTCTCGGACGCGAACCCGCACGGGACGATCCAGGTGCCGCCCGGCGGCCACCCCATCGTCATGGGCGCCGACCAGGGCATCACCGGCGGCTATCCCAAGATCGGGACCGTCGTCGCCCCGGACCTCGCCCGCCTCGCCCAGGCGCTCCCGGGCGCCGAGGTGGGGCTCGACGTCGTTTCGCTGGAGGAAGCGAGGGAGATCACGCTCGCCGACCTCGCGCGACGCCGGGCCTGAACCCTGGCGCTGGACCCGCGCAGCCTTGAAAACTGGACGCGCCGCGTCCAGTTTTCAAGGCTAATGGGCCGAACTCCGCCCTAATCCGGAGCCCAGCCGCCCCGCTGACGGTCAGACGTTCCGCGCCGGTCCGATCGCGGGCGAGACCCCGAACAGCTCTCCGAGCTTCTCCATGAGCAGGTCGCGGGTCTCGCGGAACCGCTGGAGCATCTCCTCCTCGCCCCAGGCCTCCGCCGGGTCCTCGAGTGGCCAGTGGAGGCGCCGGACGCTGCCGGGCACTACCGGGCACACTTCCTCGGCGCAGAGGGTGACCACCAGGCCGGCGCGCTCGATGTGGATCTCGTCGATCCCCTTCGAGCGTGCCCGGCTGATGTCGATGCCGACCTCGTCCAGCACCCGGATCGCCATCGGGTGGACCCGCCAGGGGTTCGATCCGGCGCTCAGCACCATCGTTCCCGGGGGCGCGATCCGGCGGGCGAGCGCCTCGGCGAGCTGGCTGCGGGCCGAGTTGGCGACGCAGAGGAACACGACGGTCCGGGGGACGCTCGGGTCGCGGTTGGCCACGGTCGGCGGGCATTCTACGGGCGTTATTCTTCGCGCCTCCCCGGGACCTTTACCCGCCCCTCCCGGCACCCGGTTCTACCGGGGTTCCGAGCGCGGGAACGCCCCGTTCCTTCCCCGATGTTCCGACGAGCGCTCTCTCCTGCCGCCCGGGCACGCGTCCTGGCCGCCGGAGTGGCCCGCCTGCGTGTGGTAGGAGGGGGCACCCCCACCCCCCACACCGAACGGGGGGCCCCCCCCCCACCCCCCCCCCCGCCCCCCCACCCCCGGCGGACCGACACGACC
>VXWI01000082.1:25518-41175 GCA_009835985.1 Acidobacteriota bacterium
ACGCGCCCGGGCCGCCGGAGTGGCCGGCGGGCGCGCCGGCTGCGGCGAACCCGACGTCCGGGAACTCTCGCGGGCGCCGGAGACGGCCCCGCCGCCGGCCGACGCTCCCGCGGAGGACGATCCCCGTCCCGCGCTCGTGGCCTTCGGGGACAGCCTGACCGCCGGCTACGGCATCGACCTCGACGAGGCCTGGCCGGCGCGGCTGCAGGAACGCCTCGACGCCGGGGGGTTCGCCTACCGGGTCGTGAACGCCGGGGTGTCCGGAGAGACCACTTCGGGCGGGTTGCGCCGCCTCCCCTTCGTCCTCGACCGGAACCCGTCGGCCGAACTGGTGGTGATCGCGCTCGGCGGGAACGACGGCCTGCGCGGCGTCCCTGTGGACGTGATGATGGACAACCTCGAGGCCATGATCCGGGAGGCGGAGGGACGCGGCCTGAGGGTGCTGCTCGCCGGGGTCCCCGCGCCCCCCGAGCTCGGCCGGGACTACGAGGACGGCTTCGCCGAGACGTTCCGGGAAGTGGCCGCAGCCACGGGTGTGCCCCTGCTGCCGAGCCTGCTCGAGGGGGTGGCGGGCGTCGCCGAGCTGAACCAGCGCGACGGGATCCACCCCACCGCCGAGGGGGCGCTCCGGCTTGCCGACAACGCTTTCGCCGCCCTGAAGCCCCTGCTTGCGGAACCTCCCGGCGCGGCCGGCGTTCCCTGAGGGAAGCGATGATCCAGGCGATCGGCCTCGAAAAGACGGTCAGGAGCGGCGACCGCGACCTCACCATCCTCAGCGGACTCGACCTGTCGGTCCCCGCGGGCGAGATCGTCTGCGTCCGGGGGCCCTCGGGGTGCGGAAAGTCCACCCTGCTGGGGTTGCTCGCCGGACTCGACCACCCGACCGCGGGCACCGTGGAGGTGGCCGGCACCGACCTCACCGGCCTCGACGAGGAGAGCCTCGCGCAGTTCCGGTCGAAGAACATCGGCTTCGTTTTCCAGTCCTTCCACCTGCTGCCCAATCTGACGGCGCTCGAGAACGTGGCGGTGCCGCTCGAGATCGCGGGAGCCGGCGACGCGGTCGAGCGGGCCCGGGATCTCCTCGATTCCTTCGGGATCGGCGAACGCGCCCACCACCTGCCGTCCCAGATGTCCGGCGGCGAGCAGCAGCGGGTGGCCATCGCCCGCGCGGTCTCGAACGAGCCGCGGGTGGTGTTCGCCGACGAGCCCACCGGAAACCTCGACGAGGACACCGGGGCCCGGATCGCGGAGTTGCTGGTCGGGGTCCGCGACCGCACCGGGGCCACCGTGCTGGTCGCGACCCACGACACCGAACTCGCGGAGCGCGCCGACCGCCGGCTGCTGCTCCGCGGCGGACGGCTCCACGACGACGCGCCGGCCGCGGAACCCGCCCCCGAACCCGCCTTGGCGGCGGTCTGACGCGAGCGCGACATGCGGTTCGCGGTCCGGATGGCGTTCCGGGAACTCCGCTCCTCGGTCCGCCGGCTCGCGCTCTTCTTCGTCGCGGTCGGCATCGGGGTCGCCGCGATCGTGGTGCTCCGTTCCGCGGCGGACAGCCTGCAGGCGGCGCTTACCAGCGAGTCGCGGTTCCTGATGGCCGCCGACGTGACGGTTTCCACCGGGGAGGGGTTCACCGACGAGACCGAGGCCAGCTTCGACGACGTGGCTTCCGGCCACCCCCTCACCGGGGTGTCGCGTTCGGCGCAGATCGCGACGCTCGCGCGCTCGGCCGACGACCCGCTCCGGGGCGCGATGGTCGAACTGAAGGGGGTGGACGGCGCCTTCCCGCTCTACGGCGACCTCGAAGTGACCGGAGCGCCGTTCGGGCCGGAACTGCTCGCCGGGCGGGGGGCGCTCGTCCGGCCGGAGGTGCGGGTCCGGCTGGGACTCGAGGTGGGGGACCCGATCATCCTCGGCGGCGAGCCCTTCGAGGTGCGCGGCGACCTGCTCGCCGAGCCGGGGGCGGGGATCGACTTCTTCCGGCGCGGGCCGCGGGTGCTGGTGGCGCTCGCCGACCTCGAGCGCACCGGATTGCTCGACGTCCCGGAGCGCGCCCGCTGGGAGGTGCTGTTCGCGGTGGCGAACGAGGAGGCGGTCGGCGGACTCGCGGCGGGTCTGCGGGCGGCGCTCGAGGACCAGCCCGTCCGGGTGCGGACGTTCCGGCAGACGGGAGACCGCCTCGCCCGGCGCATCCGGCGCGGCGAGGACTACCTGAGCCTCGCGGGCTTCGTGATCCTGCTGCTCGGCGGCATCGGCGTCTTCAGCGTGGCGCGGGCCTTCACCCGCCAGAGCCTGCCTTCGGCGGCCATCGAGCGCTGTCTCGGAGTGCCTTCACGCACCGTCCTGGCGATCGCGCTCCTGCAGATGGCGGTGCTCGCCGGGTTCGCGAGCGCCTTCGGCATCGCCGCCGGAGCGGCGGCGCTCCACCTCTTCATCCCGGAGGTCGAGGTCGGGGGCCTCGAGGTCGCGGCGCGGCTCACCCCGGCGGCGGCGCTCCAGGGCGCGCTCACCGGCGGCCTCGTCTCGCTGCTCTCCGCGGTCTTCCCGCTGCTGCCGCTCCGCCGGGTGCGTCCGCTGGGGCTCCTGCGCAGCGGGGACATGCTGGACGAGCGGGGATCCCCGGCCGCCCGGCGGCTCGAGGCGGCGGTGGCGGCCGGGGCGGTGCTCGTCTTCTTCGGGTTCGCGGGCTGGCAGTCGGGATCGCTGCGGATCACCCTCGCGGTCACCGGTGGGTTCGTGCTGGTGGCGGTGCTGCTCTGGGTCCTCGGCGGCCTGATCCTCCGCGGGCTGACGCCGCTCGCCTCGGCCCGCACCTTCGCGGTGCGCCACGCGGTGCGCACCGTGCTCCGGGGCGCGCGCCAGATCCGGGTGGTGCTGGTCGCGCTCGGGGTGGGGGTGTTCCTCGTTCTCGCCACGGTGGGCATCGAGCGGAACGTCCAGCGCGAGTTCACCTTCCAGGAGAGCAGCGACGATCCCGACCTCTTCTTCCTGGATATCCAGGCCGACCAGGTGGACGGGGTCCGCGCGAACGCCGCCGCCCGGGGGATCCCCGACATCAACCTGATCCCGGTGCTCCAGACCCGGATCCACGGCATCTTCGGCCGCGACGTGCACCTCGAGGACCGGGCCGCGGTGCGGCGGGCCGGGGGCCTGTCACGGGAATACACCGTGAGCTCGCGCGACTGGCTCGAAGACAACGAGGTCGTCACCGAGGGCGCGTTCTGGGGCGAGCGACCCGCCGAGGGCGCCGAGGTGTCCATCGAGAACTGGGTGCAGGAGGATCGCGGCGTCCAGCTCGGGGACACGATGCGCTTCGAGATCATGGGCGAGACGCTCGACGCGCGGGTCACCTCGATCCGCGACGTGGAGTGGCGGAACGCCCGGAACGGCGGGTTCACCTTCCTCTTCCATCCGGACAGCGTGGCGCACTTCCCGATGTCCTACGCGGGTTTCGTGCGGGGGCCGGACGACGTGGTGGAGCGGGCCCGGTTCCAGGGGGCGGTCGTGGGCGAGTTCCCGAACGTCTCCGTGGTGGACCTCCGCGACGTGCTGGACACCATGCAGCAGGTGGCGGACAGCGTCGCGCTCGCCATCCGCATCGTGGGGCTGATCGCGCTGGTCGGCGGCCTGCTGATCCTGATCGGCACCGTCGCCGTCCACATCGGCGCCCGCCGCCGCGAGACCGCGGTGCTCCGCGTATTCGGGGCGGGCCGCAACCGGGTGGTGGCGATCACCCTGCTCGAGCACAGCGTCATCGGCGCGGTGGCGGGCGCCGCCGCGGCGCTCGGAGCCTCGGCCACCGCCTTCTTCGTGGTGCGGGAGATCATGCAGCTCCCCTTCGAGGCGGACCCGTCGCTCATCCTGTTCGCGATCGCGCTCCCGGCGCTGGGCGCGGCCGGCGTGGGGGCCCTGGCGGCCGTGGACATCCTGCGGCGGAAGCCGCTCGGCGTGCTGGCCGACTAGGAGCGCAAAGCGTGACCTTCGATCCTTCCACCCACCTCTCCGCCCTCGAACGCGCCGTCTCCTTGGGAGAGCGTGAGGGCAAGCCGGTCCGCGCGGTCACGCTGTCCCGCTCCTTCCGCGCGACGGCCCCGGACCTGTGGGAAGCGGTGACGAAGCCCGAGCGTCTGCCGCGCTGGTTTGCGCCGGTGAGCGGCGACTTCGAAGCGGGCGGCCGCTACCAGATCGAGGGCAACGCCGGCGGCGTCATCACCGAGTGCGAACGGCCGTCGCGCTTCGCCCTGACCTGGGAGTTCGGCGAGGACGTCAGTTGGGTCGAGGTCTCGGTCGCGGAGGAGGGGGCGGGCCAGGCGCGGCTGACGCTCACGCACACCGTGCGGCCGTCCGAGCACTGGGACAGGTACGGGCCCGGAGCGACCGGCGTGGGGTGGGAGTTCGGTCTCCTGGGATTGGCGTTTTACCTCGCCGACCCTGCGGCGCCGAAGCCGGACGAGGCCGCGTTCGCCGCGTCGGCGGACGGCCGGGCGTTCGGCGCCGGGAGCAGCAGGGGATGGGAACGGGCCGCGGTTGCCGCCGGCGCCGACCCCGGCGCCGCGCGGATGGCGGCGAAGCGCGTAACCGCCTTCTATACGGGCGAGTCCGCCTAGCAGGCGGCCTCGTCGCGCAGGGTCAGACCTGGAAGCCGAGTTCGGCCGCCACCGCCCGCTGCCGTTCGTCCAGCGTCACGAACGTCATCGCCCGGGGATCCGGGACGAAGGAAACCGCCGCCGCCAGGTGCCAGAGGTCGGCCCCCTTCAGATACCGGATGCGGAGGATGGTCTCCATCTCATCGCCGAGTGACCGATCGGTCCAGATCCAGCGGATCCCTTCCGTGTGCTTCTGGGACCAGCCAACGCTCTCGCGCACCAATGCGCTGCGCAACTCCGCCTCGAGCAAGTTTGACGAGTACAGCCTCGTGAAGCCCGCCAGTCGTTCGGTTACCGCCTCGCTTCCGCTTTCACCCAGGGCGATGGCGACGAGCACCGAAGAATCCACATAGGCGATGCTCATTCGCGCTCGTCCAGAAAACGCCGCAGGGCGCCTGGCCTGCGGACGACGGGTCCCGGACGGAACGGACCAGGCTCGGCGGGCGGAGACACAAGTCCCCGGCGTTCCAGTTCGTCGAGATGCTCCTCGAGGGTCTTCTTCTTCCCCTCGATCGGCCGGATCTCGGCCACCGGTTTCCCGTGGTAGGAGATGTTCACGGTGCGTCCTTCGCGGACCAGCCGCATGACTTCGGAAAAGCGGGCTTTCGCCTCGTAGGTGGAAAGGGTCAAGTTCATTGTCAAGATTGGACTAGTCAGACCAGTCTAGCACCGTTCGCGGCTTTGCCGCGAACGGGTGGATGGAGCCCGCTTCAGGGCCCCGAGCCTGATGCCAAGCTCGCGAGCCAGGCCTCCGGGATCCGGACCGCCACCACCTCGCCTTCCGCGGTGACCACCCCGCCGGCCTCCACCTGCACCGCAACCCGTACCTTGCGGTCGCCGACCTCGGTCGCCCGCGCCCGCAGCACGAGCTCCACCCCGAGCGGCGTCGGCTTCCGGTAGCTCACCCGGAGCGAGCCGGTCACGAAGCGCAGCGGCGGATCGCTGTCCATCGGCCGGTCCACGGCCCGGTACGCCTCCCACGCGGCCGTTCCGGTTCCGTGGCAATCGATGAGCGACGCGATCAGTCCGCCGTACACCGCCCCCGGCACCGCGGTGTGGAAGGGCTCCGGCGTGAAGCGGCAGACCGCCTCGTCGCCTTCGGCGAAGCTCTGGATGCGGTAGCCGTCCGGGTTGCGGGATCCGCACCCGTAGCAGTGCTTCGTCGAGTCCGGGTAGTAGTCCTGAAACGCCCGCCGCTCCTCCGGGCTCATAGCTGACGGACGACGGCGACGAGGAGACAGCCCCAGGCGGCGATGAGGCAGAGTCCTCCGAGCGGGGTCACCGGACCGAGCCACGCCGGCCCGCCGAGCGCCAGCCAGTAGAGGCTGCCCGAAAAGAGGACGATCCCGGCGGTCATCAGCGCCCCGGCCAGCGAGGCGGGGGAGCCCAGGTCCCGCGCCACCAGCGCCCCGACCGCGAGCAGTCCCAATCCGTGGATCAGGTGGTAGCGGACGGCGGTCTCGAAGGTCTGGAGCGCCCGGGCGTCAAGCCGGGGCGCCAGGCCGTGCGCACCGAAGGCGCCGGCGACGACCCCGAGCAGCATCGCGGCGGCGCCCACCGCAATCCATGACATCGGGAAACTGCGGTCAGCGCGCGGTCTGTCCCATCCGCAGCGGCCTTTGCGGGGTCATCGGCTCGTTGGGATAGAGCGACGCGACCTGGTCCGCGTAACCGTTGAAGAGCGGCGTCGGGAAGTTGGCCCGGTTGTCCAGCCAGTAGGACTCCGCCTGGCTCCAGCGGGGATGCGGGATGTTCGGATTGATGTTCGACAAGAACCCGTACTCGTGCCGCTGCATCTCCCAGAAGAAGGGCGGCTGCCCGCGCGTAAGCTCGATCTTCACCACCGCCTTGGGGCCCTTGTAGCCGTACTTCCAGGGGATCGCCATCCGGATCGGCGCGCCGTGCTGGCGGACCAGCGGATCGCCGTAGATTCCGGTGACCACGAACGCGAGCGGGTTCATGGCCTCGTCCATCCGGAGCGCCTCGTGGTAGGGCCAGGGGTACCAGTTGCTGGATGCGAGCCCCGGCATCTCCTCCGGCCGGTTCAGGGAGGTGAACGCCACGAACCGCGCGTTGCTGTTCGGCTCCACCGCGTCCAGCAGCGCCGACAGCGGGAACCCGGTCCACGGCACGTTCATCGCCCAGCGCTCCACACAGCGGAAGTGGTAGATCCGCTCTTCGTGCTCGAACGCGAGCAGGTCGTCGAGATCGAAGGTGCGCGGCTTGTTGCACTCGCCCGTCACCTCGACGGCCCACGGGATGGGCTTGTAGTCGCCGGCGAGTTTCCAGACCGCGCCGCCGCGGCCGGCCAGGAACTCGTAGAAGTTGTTGTGCGAACCCGCGACCTCGCGCGCGGTCAGCTCCTTGCGCTCGATCATCCCGGGGATCCGGTAGGCCTCGTTCTTCTTCGCGGGAAACACGTCGGGCCGGGAGTAGGGGATCTCCAGCATCTCCGCGCCCTCGGCGTTCGTGCCGCAGGCGAGGGTGTAGGGCCCGACCAGCGCCGCGCTCCCGAGCGCCTTCACGAGGGCCCGGCGGTTGAAGAAGACCGTGGGGTCGGTGACGGAACCCCCGACGGGGCTCTTTTCGTATCGAATCCGTTTCGAGGTCTTGACGAGATGGCTCATTGGTACGCTCCGCGGGCTCCCGGCCGACGTGCGGGAGCCGGTCGCCAATGGTAGCCCGCCTCCGGGCGCCCTTGCTGACCGCCGCGTTCCCCGGTGCTCCGGGTCTTCGAACCGCTTGAAGCGTCCTCCTTCTTCGCAAGCAGTCAACATGACCTGGAGCTTCTTCAACGGCTGCGACAGGAAGCTGTCGGTTCGCCCGCTGGAGACCCTCCCGGAGGACGCGGCGGCCCCCTGGACCGACCGCTCGCCACCGGGCGGGCTCGGGATCACGGGTTCCCGGGGCGGCGAGGATCGCCTGGGCTGGGTGGACCTTCCGCTTACCGCCGGCCGGGCATTGCCCGACTACGTCCGCCTCCGAGACGAGCTGCTCGCCGACGGTTTCAGGCGCCTCGTGGTGGTGGCGATCGGCGGCTCCTCGCTCGCCCCCCGGGCGCTCGTCTCGGGGCTTCCCCGCGGGCGCGGGCTCGCGGTGGAGTTCCTCGACAGCCTCGCGCCGGAAGCGGTGCTGGAGTCCCTGCGGCCGGACCGCCAGCGCGAGACCGTCTTCCTGGTGGCGTCGAAATCGGGAACCACGGTGGAGACGCGCGCACTCGAGGCCGTGATCTACGGCACGCTCCAGAGCGCCGGGGCGGTCCCCGGAAGGCAGTTCCTCGCCGTCACCGATCCCGGCACGCCGCTCCACCGGTGGGCCGACCGGGCCGGGTACCGGGCGCGGTTCGCCGGGAAGGTCGACGTGGGCGGCCGGTTTTCGGCGCTCAGCGCCTTCGGGCTGTTGCCGGCGGTCCTGGCCGGGTGCGAGCTGGGAGACGCACTCTCGGGCGTCCGCCGGGTACGCGAGGCGCTGGACGGGGGTGGAGCGGCGGCGGAGCCGGGTGTTCGTCTCGGCTCGCTGCTCGCCGGGCTGCAGGCCGAGGGACGGTGGCACGCGCACCTCACCGCGGCGGCGGGATGGGAGGGAGTGCTCCCCTGGCTGGAGCAGCTCTTCGCGGAGACCACCGGGAAGCAGGGCACCGGGATCCTGCCGGTCACCTGCGAGTGGCCGCACCCGGAGGGGCGGGCGGAAACGAACCTGGTGATTCACGTGGGTCCGGCCGATGCCACGGACCGGCAGCGGCTCGAGGCGGGCGCGGCCGCCGGAGCCCCGGCGGTCCATTGCCCGCCGGACCCCTCCGGGCGACTCGCCTTCCTCTTCCGCTGGCAGATCGCGGTTGCGGTCGCGGCCTTCCGGATGGGAATGGATCCCTACGATCAACCGGACGTCGAGGACACGAAGGCCGCCGCCCGCCGGCTCTCGGCGAGTCCCGAGTCGGCTCCGCGGCCGCCCGGGGTCTCCGACTCGGACATCCGCGGGTTCCTCACCGAGGCGGCGGCAGGAGGACTCGCGGTCAACGCCTTCGGCCACCGGAACCGGATGTCCGAAGGACTGGTCCACGCGCTCCAGCGGCAGCTCGCGGCGCGGTTCCGGGTGACGCCCGCGATCGGGTTCGGGTCGGGACTCCTGCACTCGCTCGGCCAGATCGAGAAGGGCGGACCCCCGGACCTCGCGGTCCTGATGCTGACCTGGGACTCCGGACCGGACATCCTGATTCCGCCGAGTCCCGAGTTGCCGGCCGCGCTCGGCGGGCTCGGCACCGGGGCCTTCTCGCGCCTGCAGGCCGCCGCCGACTACGAGGAACTGAAGCGGCGCGGACGCCGGGTTCTCTGGCTCGACGCCGCCCTGCCGGGCCTGGGCGGCCTCGCGGAACTCACGACGCGGCTGATCACCCTGTCGGCCTGATGTCCGATCTGTGTGCCGCCGCGGCGGGTGAGCTGGTCCGGCTCATCGCCAGCCGCGAGGTGTCCGCGGTGGAGGTCATGCGCGCCCACCTCGCCCGGATCGAGGAGGCGAACCCGCGCCTGAACGCGATCGTCACCCTGCTTCCGGAAGAGACGCTGCTCGGCGAGGCGGCGAAGGCCGACGCGGCGGTGGCCGGGGGCGACCCGCTGGGGCCGCTCCACGGGCTGCCGGTGGCGCACAAGGACCTGACCCTCACCCGGGGCATCCGCACGACCTTCGGATCGCCGATCTTCGCCGACTTCGTTCCCGACGAGGACGCGCTGATCGTCGAGCGGCTGCGGGCGGCTGGGGCCATCACCATCGGCAAGACGAACACGCCCGAGTTCGGCGCCGGTTCCCAGACCTTCAACGCGGTCTTCGGACCCACCCGGAACCCCTGGGACGAGACGAAGACCTGCGGCGGCAGCAGCGGCGGCGCCGCGGTGGCGCTGGTGTCCGGGATGGTCCCGATCGCGGACGGCAGCGACTACGGCGGCTCGCTGCGAAACCCGGCCAGCTTCTGCGGGGTGGTCGGGTTCCGGCCCTCTCCGGGCCGGGTGCCGGTCTGGCCTGACGAGACCCCCTGGTTCCCGGTTCCGGTCCAGGGGCCGATGGCGCGGACCGCCGCCGATGCGGCGTTGATGCTGAGCGCCATCGCGGGACCGGATCGGCGGGCGCCGCTCTCGCTGGCGGAGCCGGGGGAGGTCTTCCGGAAGCGCCTCGAGCGCGACTTCGCGGACGTCCGGGTGGCGTGGAGCACGGGCTTCGGCGGCGTCCCGTTCGATCCACGCGTTCCGGCCGCGCTCGCCCCGGCGCGCGGGGCGCTCGAGCGGGTCGGGTGCGAGGTCGAGGACGCCGATCCGGACATGGGCGGCGCCGACATCGCGTTCGACCGCTGGCGGGCGTGGTACTTCGAACTCAACTGGGGTCCGCTCCTCGACCGCCACCGGGAGTCCATGAAGGACACGGTCATCTGGAACATCGAGCGGGGCAGGGCGCTCGGCGCGCCGGACCTTGCCGACGCCTCCCGACGCTGGACGGTGCTGCTCCGCCGGGCGCGAGCGTTCTTCGAGCGCTACGAGTTCCTGGCGCTACCGGTCTCCCAGGCGCCGCCCTTCGATGTCGGCATCGAGTATCCGACGGAGATCGCCGGGGTCCCCATGCGGACGTACACGGACTGGATGGCGTCCTGCGCCTGGGTCTCGCTGCTCGGCTGTCCGGCGGTGTCGGTCCCCGCCGGCAAGACATCCGAAGGGCTGCCCGTGGGCCTCCAGATTGTCGGCCGACCGCGGGACGACTTCGGGGTGCTCCAGCTCGCGCACGCCCTGGAACCTCGGTGGTCCGCGCCGCTGCTGCGCTCCGCCGGGGCCGGGAGATGACGATGGCGCGCCAGATCTGGCGCGCCATGCGGTTTTGCGACCGGGGCCGGATCTCCCGGCCCCCACCGGTCAGGCGCCAATCGAGGTCGGCGCCCCTTCCAAGGAATCCGGCGGGTCAGTTCGCTCCTGAACCGAGCTCGACGTGAACGCTCCAGCGGGTGAAACTCTGCCCGCTGGCGGCGAGCTGGACCGGGTTTGTCTGGCCGGCGTTCAGGGTGACCCGGGCGGTCGGGCCTAGTTCGACTCCGTTCGACAGGTGGATCTCGACCCGGACGTTCGAGATGGCTGCCGCCGTCGTGTTCGTCACGGTGCCCGTGAAGGCCTGGGCCGCGGCGTCGTAGCTCATGACCAGGTCGACTCCGCTCCGGGTTTCGTGTGCCGTGTCGGCGAGCCCGTACTGCGTCCCGGACTCACCAGGCTCGCCGGACCCCGAGCTGCTCTCGCTGCCGGATTCGGTTCCGGATTCACTTCCGGACTCCGGACCGTGCGCCTCCGGCACCATCGGACTCTCACCGCAGGCCACGAGGCCCACGGAAAGGAGGACGACGAGGATCGCGGTTGAAAGGGCGGCGAGCGGCGTCCGGTTCACGCCGAGCCGCGATGGGTTGGCAGTCGGGTTGTTTCTCATCGTGTTGTTCCTTTGGCCCGCCAGGGCGCTGTTGCTCCGGTTTTCGCAACGACCGTGCCAACCCGTGTGGACGCCGGGAAACCGTCGCAACGGGTTCGGTAGCCTTCACGTTCCGCCACATCCGGCGGGAGGATCCGAGTCATGAAGCACGCCGTTCCTTTCTGCATCGCGGCCGCGGCCCTCTTCGCGCTTGTCGCCTGCGGCGCGCCGCCTCCCGCGGAAGACCCGCCGCCTCCGGGCGCCACCGCCCACCAGGGAGCGGCCTTCGAGATCGCCGAGGTGCGCCCCGGCATCTGGCACGCGGTCGGCACCGGCGCCATGAACGTGGGCGCGAACGCGGCGATCGTGGACCTCGGCGAGTCGCTGCTGCTCGTGGACTCCCACATCACCCCGGCGGCGGCGTGGGTGCTGCTCCAGGAGCTTTCGCCGCTGACCCCCAAGCCGGTCCGCTACGTGGTCAACACGCACTTCCACTTCGACCACATCCACGGGAACCAGGTCTTCGGGGACGAGGTGGAGATCCTCGGCCACGAGGCCACCTACGACGTGGTCGCTGGCGGCGGCTCCAACTCCGGGACCGCCTGGGATGCGTTCGTGGAAACGCTGCCGGAACAGATCGCCACGCTCGAGAGCCGCCTGGAGGCGGCGGCGGAAGCCGACCGCGCCGAGATCGAGGACGCTCTGGCGAGGACGCGGGCCTACCAGGAGGCGACGGCCTCCATCACGCCGGTGCCACCCACCATCACCCTCGAGCGGCGGATGACCCTCCACCGGGGCGGGCACGAGATTCAGTTGCTGTTCCTGGGGCGCGGGCACACCGCCGGCGACGTGGTGACGTTCCTGCCCGGGCAGCGGGTGCTCATCACGGGCGACCTGGTCACCTTCGGCCTGCCCTTCATGGGGGACGGATATCCGGAATGGGGAGAGACGGTCCGCCGCTTCGCCGAGCTGAACTTCGACCTGGTGCTCCCTGGCCACGGCCCGCCCTTCGAGGGCAAGGCGAAGCTCGAGTACCTCGCCGCCTACCTCGATGACTTCTGGGCCCAGGCCGAGGCCGCCCACGGCGAGGGAGTTTCGGCGGCGGAGGCGGCGGGCCGCATCGATCTAACCGCCCACGGAGAGCACTTCCCCTCCGTCACCGGACCGGGAGCACCCCAGATCGCGGTGGAACGCGCCTACCGCCTGTTCGACGCCCGCGCCCTGACCTCCGAACAGTAGGGGCGCCCGGAGCGCCGGCTTCCAGCCGGCATCGCGGCCGCAGGCCGCGAAACCGCAGTCCCCTACGGAGCGCTGAACCCCACGTCCCGGTGCGACCCGTCGCAGAGCGGCCGGTTCTTCGAATGCCCGCACCGGCAGAGCTTCCCCTGGTCGCGGGTGACCCGCGCACCCCCGCGGCCCGAGATGGTGAGGGGGCCGCGAAAGCCCAGCGGGCCGTTCGGGAAGGGCGTGAAGCGAACCGGGGCTGCCTCGTCGGCGACCGCCGGGGCCGGCTCGGAGCCCGGCGTGACCGCGGCCTCGCAGCGGAATCCGACGCGGCCGTGCGACCCGTCGCAGAGCGGCTTGTTCTCCGAGTGTCCGCACCGGCAGAACGCGACCCGCGTGTCCTCCAAGACCTCCGCGCCCGGCGTCTCCTCGATCTCGAGGTTGCCGCGGACGTAGTACGGCCCATCCGGGGTGATGGAGGCGGAGTTCTTCTTCCGCGGTTCCTCGGGCAGGACGGTCGCGGCCGCGGCGGCGCCTTTCTCGACCTTCTGTTCGCTGGGCGGCGCCATGCGCAGCGCCCCGGTGGGACAGCCCAGCACGACTCGCTCGAGGCGTTTCGGATCGGCCTCGTCCGGGAGGATCCAGGGACGGCGCGAGACGTCGAACACCTGCGGCAGCCCGCGCACACAGACCTCGGAATGGATGCAGCGGTGGGTATCGAATGTCACCGAAGCCTGATTGCCCCGGTAGTGGCGCACCTGACTCTTCATCACTAGCCGCCGAGGAGCGCCGCGGCCGCCCGCTCCAGGAGCGGCTGGAGCGCCGCACCGACGAGCAGCAGGCTGATTCCGGCGGCGACGGCGGCCAGAACCCGGCGGCGAGTCCACGCGGCGGCCTCGCTCCTTTCCTGGATCCGGCTGACGATCGCGATGATCTGCCGATTCGACTCTTCGAGCGCGGCGAAACGGACATTCATCTCGGCACGGAGTTGATTCTGCGACTCTTCAAGCGCGGTGAACCGCGCCGCCACCTCGGCCCGGAACTGACTCTGCGACTCGTGGAGCGCGGCGAGGTCTGTTTTGGTCGCCAGTCTCCCTCGCTCCCCGGATGCATCCTTCAGGCCGTCCCACAACTCCTGCCGGAGCTGCTTGATGTCCCTCCGATTCTCGCGGATGTCCTCGTGGAGTACGTCGAGCCGTCCGTGGAGCAGGTTCAACCCCTCGGTGAGCCGGCGGTCGAGCGCCTGGGTCGACCCGTCCGCCGCCGTCCCGTTCACTGACCTGTCCTTCGCATCGCGAGCCGCAGTGTAGGGCGCTTTGGGAGCCGCGGCAACGGTTCCGGTGATTGGCGGTTGCTTCTTCGGCTGGTTCACGTGTAGCCCTCCTTGGACTACAGACGTAAACCGCGCCGGTTTTTTCCCACCCGGACCCGGAATGTGGAAAAGTCGAAGCAAAGATGCACTTCGACCGGACGTTTGCCTATGCCCCCGCGCGCCGCGCCGCCCGCAGCGCGTGGATGTGCTCGTACATGTACCAGACGCCGATGCTCCGGAACGGCCGCCAGCCGTCGCTGATCCGCGCGTATTCGGCGGGCGGCGCGTCCTCCGCCAGAGCGTAGAGATCCCGCATCGCGAAGAGCACCGCGGCATCCCCCGGCGCGAAGACGTCCGGCCGGTTCTGCGTGAAGATGAGGTGCATGTCGGCGGTCCAGTTGCCGATGCCCTTGACCGCCGTCAGCGCGGCGCGCACCGCGTCGTCTTCCATCGTTTCGAGTGTCCGGAGATCCAGCTCCCCGCTGTCGACGCGCGAGGCGAGGTCGCGCAGATAGGCGATCTTCTGCCGCGAAAGCCCGACCCGCCGGAGAGTCGTCTCCCGCCGCTTCAGGATGTCCCGCGGCCCCGGGGGCTGTCCCCGGGTCAGCGCCCAGAGACGCCTGTGGATCGAGCGGGCCGCCGCCGCCGAGATCTGCTGGGCCACGATGGCGCCCACCAGCGTCCCGAACACGTTGGGGCGGGGGGCGAGCGTGCAGGGCCCGACCCGGCCGATCAGCGCACGGAGAACCGGGTCACGATCGGACAGGTGGCGGGTCGCCGCGGACCAGTCGGGTTTCCCTTCATTGCCGGAGGCCCACGGCCCCTCCTCGGTGGTCATCGGCGGCGGAGTCTAAGCGCCGGGCGGTGCCATACTGCGGAAACATGTGCCGCCGGGGGACAGCCATCCTGATCCTGTTCGCTGCCCTCTGGACAGCCACCCCGGCGAACGGGTACCGGTTCTTCGCGCGCCACGGCGGGCTGCACCGGATCGCTTCCGTCGCGGGGGCGATCCGCTGGGACGCCTCGGCGTTTCCGCTGCGCTTCCGGCTCCTCGAGAACGAGAACCTTCCCGACATCCCGGGGTTCGACGCCGCGCTCTGGCGTGCGAGTGCGGAACGCGGGATCCGCGCCTGGAGGGAGATCGACACCGCCGATCTCGAAATCGTGCTGGAGGAGGAGACGGTCGCGGCCGAGCAGGGCAGGATGAACGACGGGATCAACACGATCGGTTTCTCCTCGCTCGAAATCGTCGCCGGCGGGCCGTTTGCCACGGCGGACGTGCAGTACACCCGCGGCCGGGTGACCGGCTGTGACATTCACTTCAGCCCGGACTACCTCGAGGGCCGGTCGCTCGACGCTCCGACCGCATTCGAAGAGCTCCTGGACTACCTCGCGCGGACGGTGATGCACGAGGTCGGGCACTGCCTCGGTCTCGCCCACAGCGCCATGAATCCCACGTGGCTCGCCCGGCCCGGCGCGGTGGAACGGCCGCCGGGGCACTTCCCGGACGGCGTCACCAGCCTCCAGCCCCACCCCCGGATGTCCTACGGGACCATCCGGACCGTCGTTCTGGAGCCGGATGACGCCGTGGGGGCGTCGCTGCTCTACCCGGCGCCGGGATTCGTCGAGTCCCGCGGTGCGCTCACCGGCCGGGTCTTGCTGGCGAACGGTGAGCCGGCGCCCTTCGTCTACGTCCAGAGCGTCACCTACGCGGCGGACGGGGCGGTCTTCGGAGCGGGGGCGTTCACCGACTCGTGGGGCCAGTTCCTCCTGGAGGGTCTCGAACCCGGTTTCCGCCACTTCTGGATCCGCCCGCTGCACCAGGTCCTCGCCCACTCGTTCATCGCCGACGCGGCGGCCGCCGGCTCGCTGGAACTCCAGCACGAGCAGCGTTGGTTCGAGATCCGGCGCGGCGAAATCACCCGGGCCCCGGACATCACGGTCCATCCGGCCCGCGACCGGCGGCGGGAGGCGGGTTCGTGAAGCGACTCCGCGCAGCGCTGCTCCTCGCCCTTGTGACCCTCGCCGGTTGTGGGGACGACGCTC
>VXWI01000061.1 GCA_009835985.1 Acidobacteriota bacterium
GGCGCTCCGAGCTCAAGCCGTTCTCGCCGTTTTCATGCCCGGCGGGGTGAGCAGGGGGACCGATCATGAGCGTTTCTCCCGGTGGGGGTCTCCAGACCGGCACGCGCGGTGCTCGGCACCGCGCACGGCGCAACGCCACGCGGAAAGGGTGGCTTCCGCCTACGCGAGAATGCCCGGTGTGACGTTCTTTCCGACGCGGGCGCGGGGGCAGAACTTTCTCCACGACCGGTCGGTGGCCGAGCGATTCGTTGCCGCGGCGCTCGGCGCCGGAGAGCCGGGGACGATCGTGGAGATCGGACCCGGGAAGGGCGCGCTGACCTTCCCGCTGCTGGCCGCCGGGGTCCGGGTGCTGGCGATCGAAGTGGACCCGCGGCTTGCCGGACGGCTGGAGGAGCACGCCCGGGAGCGGGGCCTGTCCGAGAACCTCCGGGTGGTGGTCGGGGACGCGCTCGAGCTCGACCTCGCCGCGGCCATCGCCGGCTTCGGGGCCACGCCGCCGTTGCCGATCTGCGGGAACCTGCCGTTCTCGGTGGCTTCGCCGCTCCTTCTCCGCCTCATCGAGGGGCACGCGACCCGCGGCGCTCCGCCGCTGTTCGACGCGCTCACCCTGACACTCCAGAAGGAGGTGGCCGACCGGGTGGTGGCCCGCTGCGGCGAGCGTGACTACAGCGCGCTCAGCGTGGTGGTCCAGCAGGCGCTCCGCGCCGAGCTCGCCTTCCGCATCCACCCGGGCGCTTTCCGGCCGCGGCCGCGGGTGGTGTCCGCGGTGATCCGCCTTACCCCGCGCCCGGACCCGCCCGCCGTCGGCCGGGAGCGCCATTTCCGGGCGCTGGTGCGCGGCCTCTTCGCGCATCGCCGGAAGACCCTGCGCAACTGCGTCAGCCGGCTTCCGGATCAGGAGCTGGCCGGACGCGTGGAGGCCGCCCTCGACACCCTGGGAATCGACGCGGGTCTGCGGCCCGAGCAACTCGCGGTGTCCGATTTTGCGGAGCTCTCGCGGATGACGTTCCGATAGGAGGCGGCTCCTGTCTGCGTGCTAGTCTCGCCCCTGCCGCGAACCACGCCAGAACGAAGAACAAGAAAGAAGGGAAGGGAATGACGGCTGAACCCCGCCGCGTCATCATCGTCGGGAGCGGCCCCGCCGGCTACACCGCAGCGCTCTACGCTGCTCGCGCCGAACTCCAGCCGCTCCTGCTGGCCGGCTCGGGGATGGATCCCGACATCGGCCTGCCGGGCGGGCAACTCATGCTCACCACCGATGTGGAGAACTACCCGGGCTTTCCCGACGGCGTCACCGGCTACGAGATGATGGACCTCTTCCGCCGCCAGGCGGAGCGGTTCGGCACCGAGGTCCTCCAGGTGGACGCGACCGCCGTGGACTTCGCGGCGCGGCCATATTCGGTGACCGCCGCCGGGACCATCTACACCGCGGACTCGGTGATCGTCGCCACCGGCGCCCGCGCCCGCTGGCTCGGCCTTCCCTCCGAGAAGGAGTTCATGAACCGCGGCGTCTCGGCCTGCGCGACCTGCGACGGGGCGCTCTACCGGGGCCGGGAGATGGCCGTCGTCGGCGGGGGCGACACCGCCATGGAGGAAGCGCTCTTCCTCACCCGTTTCGCGACCACCGTCCACGTGATCCACCGCCGGGATGCGCTCCGGGCCTCCAAGATCATGGCCCAGCGGGCGCTCGACAACCCGAAGGTCCGGTTCGTCTGGGACTCGGTCGTCGAAGAGGTGCTCGGGAACCACGAAGGGGTCACGGACCTCCGGCTCCGGAACCTGAAGACCGGCGCCGAATCCGGGCTCCCGGTGGGAGCGCTCTTCATCGCCATCGGTCACGTCCCGAACACCGAGATCCTCACCGGCGCGCTCGAGCTCGACGGCAACGGTTACGTGGTCGTCACCCCGGGCGCCACGACGACCTCGGTCGAAGGGGTCTTCGCCTGCGGAGACGTCATGGATCCCACCTACCGGCAGGCGGTAACGGCCGCCGGCACCGGCTGCATGGCGGCGATCGCCTGCGAGCGCTGGCTCGCGGAGCAGGAGTCCGCCGCTCCCGCCCAGGCGGCGCAGGAGGTTTCCGCATGAAGCACAGTCACTTCGCCCTCGTCGTGGCCCTTGCCCTCGTCCTTCCCGCGGCCGCTCTTGCGGAAGCGCCTCCGCAGTCCGGCGAGCGGCGCGGCGTGATCGACGAGCCGGCGCCCGACCTCGAACTCCCCGATCTCGACGGTAACCTCGTCTCGCTGCGGTTCCCCGGGAAGATCGTGGTGTACGACTTCTGGGCGGTCTGGTGCGGCCCCTGCGTGGACTCGCTGCCGTTCCTCCAGGAACTCGAGGACCGCTACCGCGACGAGGGGCTCGTGGTCGTCGGGTTGCACGTGGACGACAACGTCCCCTCCGTCGAGGAGGTCCAGGCCTTCCTCGACGAGCACGGGGCGAAGTACGTGAACCTGCTCTCCACGGTGGAGGCCGACGAGGCGTTCCGCGTCTTCGCGATGCCGACCACCTACATCACGGACCGGGAGGGCGTCGTCCGCCTGCGTCACATCGGATTCAACCCGAGCCGCACGCCCGAGCGGCTCGAAAACGAAGTCCGGGACCTCCTCGGTCTCGAATAGACCCGCTCCGGATCCCATCCTTTCGTTACAGGCCTTCGAACTGTGCCCGGACTGGCGGTCGTCGGGACCCAGTGGGGCGACGAGGGGAAGGGCAAGTTCGTCGACATCCTCGCCCCGCGCTTCCACACGGTGGTGCGTTTCGGGGGCGGCCACAACGCGGGACACACGGTGGTCACCGGGGGAAGCGAGTTCATCCTGCACCTCCTTCCTTCCGCGGTGCTCCACCCGGGGGTCCGCTCCATCGTGGGAAACGGCTGTGTCGTGGACCCGCTCGCCTTCTTCGAGGAAGTGGAGATGCTGGAGGCGGCCGGCCGCGATCCCTCGCCCGACCTGTTGCTCTCGGACCGGGCCCAGATCATCCTCCCGGTGCACCGGGCGATCGAGGCCCGGGAGGAGGAACGGCTCGGGAAGCACCGGATCGGGACCACCCGCCGGGGTATCGGCCCGGCCTACGCGGACAAGGCCGCCCGCCGGGGCCTCCGGCTCGGAGACCTGCGCCATCCGGAGTACCGCGACGAGCGGCTCGCCCACCTGATCGCCGGGCACGGCGAACTGCTCGGCTGGAGCGAGCGCCGGATTGCGGACGAGGTCGCCGGCACGCGGGAGTTGCTCGACCGCTTCGCGGCCCGGGTCCTGCCGCTGATCGCGGACACCTCGCTCGTGATCCACGAGACCCTCGAGGCCGGGAACGGCGTCCTGTTCGAGGGGGCCCAGGCCACGCTCCTCGATCTGGACCACGGGACCTATCCCTTCGTGACCTCCTCCACCGCGGTGGCGGCGGGCGCCGCGGTGGGCGCCGGGGTCGGCCCGGGCGCGGTGGGGAGGGTGCTCGGCGTATCGAAGGCCTACATGACCCGCGTGGGCGAGGGGCCGTTCCCCACCGAGATGGATCCGGAGCAGAACCGCCGGATCCAGGAGAAGGGCAACGAGTTCGGCGCCACGACCCGCCGGCCGCGCCGCTGCGGCTGGTTCGACAGCGTCGTCCTGCGCTACGCGCGGCGGGTGAACGGGCTGGACGAGCTCGCGATCACCAAGCTGGACGTCCTGGACGGGCTGGACGAGGTCCGCATCGGGGTCCGCTACCGGCTGGACGGGGACCCCGTGGAGGAGTTTCCGGGCGAGTTCGGGGCGCTCGCGCGCTGCGAGGTCGAGTACCGGCGCATGCCCGGCTGGGACCGGCCGACCGCGGGTGCGACCCGGCTGGATGACCTCCCCCGGGAGGCGCGGCGCTATCTGGACACGCTGGAGGAACTCTCGGGGGTGCCGGTCACGCTGGTCTCGACGGGGCCGGACCGGGAGGCGTTCGTGCGGCGGCGCGAGACGGGCGTCTTCGGGGACTGAGGGCGCGGCGCCGGCTGGCCGGAGCGCCCTCGTTCCCCTGCTAACATTCCGGCCCTTCTCGCGGTCGGGCCGTTAGCTCAGTTGGCAGAGCGCTCGCCTTTTAAGCGAGATGTCGCAGGTTCGAAACCTGCACGGCCTACCCCCTCGGGTCCCCATCGTCTAGAGGCCCAGGACGTCGCCCTTTCACGGCGAAAACACGGGTTCGACTCCCGTTGGGGACGCCAGGGGGAGTAGAACTCAAAGTGTCGCAGGCCGGTGCGAGAAGGCGCAAGACGTCGAGAGAGCCCACGATTTCGACGATTCCGAGCGCCCGCTCACGGGGCGCCGCCGATCAGGCCCAGCCATTCGAGCAGCGCCAGGACGCAGAACACGAGGAACACCAGCATCCCGACCGCGGGCATGACCACCGCGATCAGCAGCCACGCGAAGCCGCCCACCGGGCCGGGCGTGGCCAGCCATTGGTCGAAGTCGAAGAACCAGTCGTCGAGCTTGTCATAGAGGCGTTTCCACCGGGCGATCTCGCGGGGGTACTTCACGGGTCCCTCCGGGCGCCGGAGCCGGCCCCCTCGATGGGCCGCTCGTCGACCGTCACTTCGACCCCGCAATCCTCGCACCAGGTGGTGTCATCGAGCAGGGTGGCGACCGTTCATTGCTGCCGCTTCGCGTCCCAGGTGTCCGTGCCCGCGGTTGCGGACGACGAATAGCGCGGACCACCGCCGCCCCTGTCCGGCTAGCGGCCGGTGCAGGGCGGCGACTGCCAGTGGTGCCAGAGCATCAGGGCGCTGCTCTCCAGCGCGCTCGCCGCTCGCCGCTGCAACCGGGATACGGGATCGAACACCGGGAGCTGAGTCAGCGTCGGCCCGGACAGCGGCGCGGGTTCCAGGAGCTTCACGTCCCGCCACCGCGCGAGGTCCGTGAGCCGCGCGGCCTCGTCCATGAGCACCACCCCGGCGTAGTGCGCGGTTTCGCACCCGTGCGCGCACTCCCACCGCCTCTCCGCCTGGGACTCCGAGCCGGGGAACGGCCCGGGGAGCCACGGCACCGGCGACGGCTCGGGCACATAGCCGAGGACCGGCGGCGGCGCGGGCACATACCTGGGGACCGGCGCCAGCGCGGCCGCCCACCACGGCTCCGGCTCGTCGGTTTGGGCCGGCGCCATGGCGGGCAGCAGCAGCGCGGCGACGATCAGGACGGGAAGGACGGTATTCCGATGATTTTTCATGGTGTTACTCCCCTGTTGGGTAGCAGACCGGCACGCAAGACGAGGGCCATCCGGTCCGAGGGGCGGGGCCGGGAGCATCCGGGGCCTGCTAGCGCGCGAAGTCCGGGCGCGGAAAGATGCAGCGCAGTAGCTCGATGTCCTCCCACAGCACCGCATCCGCATCCGCCCCTGCGTCCAGGTGAGCGTGCGCGTCATAGGGACTCCGTCGTTGCGCTCCAGGAAGTCGTAGTCGTCGAAGTGCACGAAGCAGAGGACATGGAAGATTTCGTGACAGGGTCAGGGCGTCAACGAAGCTGCCGCGTGGGGTCCGGGAATCCTGGCACCCGCGGCACGGCCAGTAGGTCATAAAGGGCTGGAGGTAGGTGTAGGCACCGCAGCGCGGGTGCGCTTGTCCGCTACACCCGGACGTTCGTGGGAGCTTTCGGCGCCTCCGGGGTGGTGGGAGGTGCCGGCGTCGGCGGCGAGCAGCACGGCGGCGAGCGGCCAGATTCGGTTCATCACCCGCCCTCGGGGAAGATGCAGCGCAGCGCGTCCACGTCGTCGAACGTAACCCCCAAATCCCTCGGGAACCGACGGGCATTCGTCAGCCGCACGGACATGGGAATCCCACCCTGCCACGCCTCCTGCGGGTGGGTTTCCAGGGAATGCCCGAAGCCGAACAGGTGGAAGAGTTCGTGGGAGAACACACCATCCCACGTGGCGTCGAGGTCGTTGTCGTCCCAAAAGAACGCGGCGCAGTACGGCCTGGCTGCCGCCCGGAGGTCGGGCCGGTCCTCCGGGATCACCGTGACGATGATCTCTCCCGGGCGTACGCGTTCGCAGTCGCGCAAGTCGGCATCCCGAATCTCGAAGGTCCGTTTCTCGACAGGCAGCCAGCCCCCCAGCTCGATGATCCGGTATCCGATCTGGTCCTCGATCCGGTCGGCCAGGCGCTCGGCGACCCCGAAGAGATGCTCGGCGTCGGCCCGCTCGCTCTCGGGGATCGCCTCATCAAAGTAGATGGGGAACGGAGTCCCGTCCCATTCGTCGATCAGGACAGGGGACGTGTTGCGTTCACGGGCCTGATCCTGCTCATCCTTGCAGGCCGCCCAGAAGTCCGGCCAGGTGTCCTCTGCGATGTAGTTCGTCCAGTCGCTTACCGCGCGGCCCCCGGCGGTCTCGCGCACCGCCTGGACCCACATGCGGTAGCTCGTTTCGGGCGCGAGCCCGTCGCTGCGATGCGGCGGTTCCTCGATAGGGACCGGCGGCTCCCGTTCCTGCGCGGGCGTTCCTGCCGGACCCACATCGACCCGGTAGCCGGTGGCTTCCTCCACGGGGTCCCAGGTCCACAAGATGAAGGTCTCGCCGACCTCCAGCACGCGCACGCCGGTCGGCATGCCGGGTGCCTCCGGGGCCGGCTCCGGTGGCGGCGCTGGCTCCGGGGCGGTGGGGCGCGCGACGGGCTTGCCGTCGGTGCCGGTGCCGCAGCCGGCGGCGAGCAGCAGGGCCGCGAGCGGCCACGCGCGCGTCAACGCCCACCCTCCGGGAAGACGCAGCGCAGCGCGTCCACGTCGTCGAACGTGACCCCCAAATCCCTCGGCAACCCGAAGGCCGTCGTCAGCCGAACGGACATGGGAATCCCACGTCGCCACACCTCGTCCGGGTGGGTTATCGGGGAGTGCCCGAAGGCGAACAGGTGGAAGAGTTCGTGGGCGAACGGAGCGTCCCAGGTGGTGTCGATGTCGCCGTCGTCCCAAAAGAACGCGGCACAGTGCGGCCTGGCGGCGCCCCCGTAGGACGTGTCGTCCGGGAGCGCGGTGACGATGATTTCTCCCGGCCGCGGCCGTTCGCAGTCGCGCAGGTCGGCATCCCGGAACACGAAGCTCCGCTTCTCCACCGGGAGCCAGCCGCCCAGCTCGATGATCGGGTAGCCGATCTGCGCCGCGATCCGGTCGGCCAGGCGCTCCGCGACCCCGAAGAAGTGCTCGGCGTCGTCCCGCTCGCTCGCGGGGATCGCCTCGTCGAAGTAGACGGAGAACGGCGTTCCGTCCCATTCGTCAAGCAGGACCGCGTGGTGGCTAAACGCCCGGGCCTCCTGCATCTCGTTCGTGCAGACGCGCGGCTCGGGCGCACCGAGCACCGGATGGGCGGGGACGCTCTCGCCGGGCTCGAACCGGACGTGATCCCTCGTGACGTGGTCCGAAGTAATCGCGTAGATTTCGACCTCGATCTCCACGCCGGCAGCGTCCAGGAACGCGCCGTCGGAGAAGTCGAGGGCGTCGGCCTCGATGCTGATGCCGTCCGAGTCCTCATCGTCGAGACCGACGAGGTACCGGAACCGCTGTCCCCACCGCGGCCGGGGCCAGTCACGCCAGGGGAGGAAATCGGCCAGCCGGACGTGTTCGCCGACCTTGATACGGAGTCGCGGTGAGCCCACCACGGTGACATCCTTCCCGGGCTCGAAGTCCACCAGAACGACGATCTCCTCGTCTTGGTGGTAGGAGTCCCGCTCTGGCGCCGAAGTGATCTGCGCGATCGCCGGCCAGGGCGGGGGCACGGGGGCAGGGG
>VXWI01000025.1 GCA_009835985.1 Acidobacteriota bacterium
GCTCTCGGTGTAACTGTGAAAACCGGCTCAGCACACAAAATTGCTTACAGGCCCCTACTTCGACTACCAGTGGCGCCACGAGGCCCGGCGCAGCAACAACGAGTCCACGAGCCCCCTGACCACGGATCCGATCAACGTGGATTGGCACTACTCGTACGGCCCCGTGCCCCTCGTGCAGGATCTCTCCAACTGGCAGGCCAAGACCGCCGGCCGCTACGTGTTCCCCTACGACTTTGGGGCTGCGGCCACGCTGCGCCTCGTGAGCGGCTACAACTGGTCCCCCATCCTGTCGATCGCGGTGCCGAACGTCGGCTCGCAGCGCATCTTTCTCGACAACCTCGACGAGCGGCGTTCCGATACCGTGACGATCCTCGACTTCCGCGTGGACAAGACCTTCTCGCTGGACGGTCGGGCGGAGGTTCAGCTCATGCTCGACGTCTTCAACGCCCTCAACGACGCCACCGAAACCAACTTCAACATGCGGGTCGGCTCCGCGTACCGCGAACCGATCGAGTGGATCCAGGGCCGCACCATCGGCCTCAGCGCCCGCCTGACGTTCTAGGGATCCTCCAGCTCAAGCACCTTCAAGGCCCGCCGCCCTTTGGGGCGGCGGGCCTTCTGCCTGGAACGCCGGGCTCCGGCCGGCACAGCCCGCCGGAGGCGGGCGGAATCGCGGATCGCCAACCCTCGGGACCGGTTTCGCCGGGTGAGAAGAAACTGCGCCCGCTTAGCAATCAGGGATATACTTTGGATATCTCTACGGACGATCTCATGGGTGCTCGAACGACTGTCTCGCGCTGGGGTGCAAGCC
This sequence comes from Acidobacteriota bacterium, assembly GCA_009835985.1. Taxonomy (GTDB): domain Bacteria; phylum Acidobacteriota; class Vicinamibacteria; order Marinacidobacterales; family Marinacidobacteraceae; genus Marinacidobacterium. The sequence continues at coordinate 812 of VXWI01000025.1, forward strand.
TCGCGATCCGGATTCCCAAGCCCGTCGCCGAGCAATGGGGCGTGCGCGAAGGGGCGGTCGTTGAACTCGTCCCGCGCCGGGACGAAGTGATCCTTCGCAAGCGGCGCTACGAGCTCAGGGACCTGGTTGCCGGCATCACTGCGGACAATCGCCACGGTGAGGCGGACTGGGGAGCAACCAAGGGCAAGGAGGAGTGGTAGGCGATCCTCACGTTCCCGACCGCGGCGAACTCGTCTGGTTGAACTTCAACCCGCAGGCCGGGCACGAACAGGCGGGCCATCGCCCGGCGCTCGTCCTGAGTCCAAGGGAATACAACGAGCAGTCAGGCGTCGCCCTGTTCGCTCCGATCACCTCCACGGTGAAGGGATATCCCTTCGAAGTGGAGTTGCCGCCGGGCGGCCCCATCGTGGGCGTCGTTCTGGCGGATCAGGTACGCAGCCTCGATTGGCGGGCGCGGCGCCTGACATCGGCAGCCATCGCCCCGCGCCAAGTGGTAGCCGAGACGCTGGGCAAGGTGAACGCGCTGTTTTCCTGAAACCGGCGTGAGTTTGGGGATTACTGCGGGGCGCGTTCGTACTTGGTGAGGCCGCCGCCCGCGGTCGGGCGTGAGGCGGGTCCCTCGGCGACGAACACGTTTCCGTCCTCATCCACCGCGACGCCCTCGCCCGCAACGCCCTGCAGCACCCGTCCCTCGGCGGGGTAGTGCGGAGGAATGAAGGCCGTCACCTTGTCCTCGCTTGCGTGGCCGATGCGGATCCCGTTCAGCCACCCGTAGTGGTTCGTCTCCGTGGACTCGGAATCGATCGCGTAGAGCATGTCGTCGTCGGTGATGAACAGCCCGCTGATCCGGCTGAACTGGTAGTAGATGTCCAGCAGGTTCCCGTCCTGGTCGAAGATCTGGATCCGGTGGTTGCCCCGGTCGGCCACGAAGAGCCGTCCCTGGGAATCGAACTCCACCCCGTGGGGCGTGCGGAACTGGCCGGGTCGGAAGCCGATGATGCCCCACTCCTTGATGAAGTTGCCTTCGGAGTCGTACTTGAGCATGCGTCCGGTGCGCCCTTCCGGCGGATCCGGGCTCTGGCCGCTGTGGCCGTCGGAAACGAAGATATCGCCGTTCGGCGCCGTGATGACGTCGCAGGGCTCGTGGAGCTGGCCGGGGCCGGTCCCCGGCTGGCCGGCGATCCCGAGTCGCATCAACTCTTCACCCTCGGGGGTGAACTTGATGACCTGGTGGCCCTTGGTCCCGGCCTCGTTCCCCTGCGAGTCCGTGACCCACACGTTGCCGTCATCGTCCACATGCAGTCCGTGCGGGAGCACGAAGAGCCCGGCGCCGAACTCCGCGAGGAGTTCGCCCGTGTGCCGGTCGTACTTGAGGATGGGATTGATGTCCGGGTTCTCCTCGCAGCCGCCGGCCAGCGCGTTCGCGCCACAGCGGTCGTAGACCCAGACGTGGCCGTCCGGGCCGATGTCCACACCGGCCGTGGAACCCCAGGTCCGGCCGTCCGGGAGATCGGCCCACTGGGTGATGACCACCGGGTTCGGATTCGGCAGGTTCCGCTGCACCAGATCGGGGCTTCCGGCCGGTTCCTCCATCTCGGGGGCCGTGGCGCCGCCACAGCCGTAGGCGCCTAGCGCCAGGGCACCTGCAATCAGAAGGATCTTCACATCGCGCATCGTGTTGCTCCTTGGGGAGGTTCGAGGTCAGCCCCCCGGCTGACCGGGTTTCGCAGTGTACCCGGGTGCCGGTATGCAGCGCGTGGCGGGAAACGCCTCGGTCTGTGGTCAGGGGCGAACGTCGGTCGTCGGCAGCGGGCCCACGTACGGGCGGCCGGCCCGATAAAGCGCCAGGCGTTGCGAAAATGCCGCGGCATCTGCGGCGGCCCCGGCGTTCGTAGCCAGGTTGGCGGCGCGTTCCGCGGCCTGCATGGCGCCGTTGAAATCCCCAATCGCCGCCAGGGCAGCCCCGAAAACATCCAGCGAGCGGGGTTCCTGAAACGCGAACTGTCCCGCGAGGCGCTCTGCCAGGCCTACTGCCTCGTCCGGACTTCGCAGGTCGCGTCGCGGGTGGGCGGCGAGGATTCCGGCCAGCGGCCCAAGCGCTGCGGGAAGCTCCGGCTCGAGTCTCAGGGCGTCGCGAAACGCGGCGATCGCCTCCGCCGGCCGGTCGGCGCCCAGCAGCGCGGCGCCCAGCGCGGCGTGGATCCCCGCGGAACCGGCGCTCAGTTCCGCCGCGGTCGCAAGCGGCCCGACCGCGCTCGCGAAGTCGCCGGACTGAAGCAGCGTTTCGCCCAGTTCGTAGTGGGCGTGCGGAGTCCGGGGCCGCTCGGACGCGGCTTCCCGGAACGCGGCGAGGGCGTCGGGAACCCGTCCGCCGTCCCGGAACAGTGCGCCGGCCTTCAACCGTGTTTCGTAGTCGGCGCCGCCTTCGAGCGCTTCCGCCAGCAGCGCCTGCGCCTCGGCCCGGGCTCCGCGGATGTGGAGCAGCTCGGCGAGGCCGGCGCGAAGGCGGGCTGATTTCGCGGGAGGGTTTTCTTCGGGGATCCGCCGCTGGTAGAGATCCTCGAGCCAGGCGAGTTCCCGGCGGCCGGCAGCCGAGGCGGGGGTCGGCGCCTCCCCGGGCAGCCGGATCCAGTGGTCGGTGAACGGAGTGCCGTGGAACGCCTCGCGTTCGGTCGGCAGGTGGCACCCGGCGCAGTCGGACTCAGCCGTGACCACGGTCTGCCGGTGGAGCGACGGGACGTCCTCGTGGCAACGGGAGCAGACGGCGCGAGTCCGGGCCGGTCCGGCGGGGTCAGGTAGATGCGGGTCGTGGCACTCGGTGCACGTGATCGTGGTTGCGGGAGCGGACCCGCGGAAACAGGCGCTCATCATCAGGCTCGCCCCGGCGTGGCGCGCCAACAGCGGATCGCGGGCCAGAATCTCACGGGGTTCGAAGTCGGTCGGTTGGCGGTGGCACTGCCCGCAGAAGACGACCTGATCCGCGGGTGAGAGCTTCCCGGGATGGAAGATGGGACCGGGATCACCGTCCGCCGACTGCGCCTCGACGTGCGCGATGCCGGAGCCGTGGCAACGCTCGCAGGAGACGCCCAGCACGGCTTCGTGCGGGTTGAATCGCCCGTCCTCGTCCCACGCGAGCGCGGTGGCGTGGCAGCCGATGCAGTTTGCGCTCTCTTCGGTCGTGTCGAGGTTGCCCAGGGCGTCTTCGTCCTCTTCACCCCCCGGAGTCGGGAACCATCCGTCCCGGGCGTGGGAGAAGGAGAGCCGGAGTTCGCGCAGCCGGCGGCCAGGCGCGAACGAGACGGGGGTGAGGCCCCGAAGTCCGGAGCCGAAGACGGCATCCACCGGGACCTCCGGCGGATCGGCGCCCGGTGCGGTGAACCGGACACCTCCATCGGCTTCGAGCTCGTAAGCCGGCTGCGGTCCGATCGCTGCTGACCAGGAGACCGCCCGCGCCAGCATCTCGTCCGAGAACCAGTGCCCACGGGTCGTTTCCGTCACCACGCCCGCGGTCTGCGCCATGGGGTGTTCCGCCTGGGCCAGGACGATGTCCGCGTGACAGGCGGCGCACACGTCGGCGCCCACGCCCGCGTCCGCGGCAGAGAGGGGTTCCCGTGGCGCCGTCGCCTGCCTGGATGGAGACTCGGCGCGATCCGGGTCGCCTCCGCAGCCCCACGATGATGCCAGCAGGAACGCCGCTGCGACCGCAGCGCTTCGGGACGGGAACATGCGCCGATCTTGGCCGAAGTCATGCACAAAAGAAAAGACCCGCCGGCCCCTTGCGGGACCGGCGGGCCGTGCTGTTCCGGCTGAACCGGTTGGCTGGCCTGCTGTCAGATCAGAAGGTCAACCTCGCGGAAAGCCCGATCGTTCGTCCTTTCAGGTACTCCACGATGTTCTGATACGGCACCACCGAATCGAGCAACTGGAAGTTCACGATCGTGTTGGCGTTCATCGCGTTGAAGATGTCGAAGATGAACTGTGCGTTCATGCGATCGCTCAGCGCGAAGGACTTGTCGAGGCGGAAGTCCACGATGGTCACGTTCGGTGACCGGGCCTCGTTCATGGGAGCGAGCCAGGAAGTGACCGTCACCCGCCCGTCGTACACCGTGTTCCGGTGGGTCGGCGCGTAGTTGTAGCCGCTCACGAGCCGATACGTTCCCGCCACTCCGATCTCGTACGGGAGGACATACCGTGCGGAAGCCTTCAACTGGTAGGTGGTCGTGTCCTGAACCGTCGGGATGTCCTGGTCGTAGTTGATGAACCAGCCCTGCGACGTGGGGTCGGAAGACAGCGGCGAACTGGTTGCCCAGCCGCTGGACGACCCGGCCGCGCTCCGGGGCTCCGACCGCCACTGGTAGTCGAAGTACACGTTGTAGAAGAAGTTGCTCCGGAAGCGCTTGTTGAGTCCGAGCGAAACGGTGTGGAAGTCCATGTCGCTCTCGCCGGCCGGGTGGTTCGTGGTCAGCCTGTCGGTCGTGCCGACCAGTTCCTCGGGGTAGAGGAGCAGGTTGAACGACCGGTTGTAGCCCGCGGGACACCCGTCGCAGGTCGGAATCGTGATCGGGGTGTTCAGACCCAGGTCCGCCTGGTCGTAGCTGCTCCAGGTGTTCCGCATCCGCTTGTACACGTACGAAACACGCGCACCGAGGTCGGCGGTCAACTCGTGCTCGACCGAGGCGCTCAACTCGTCCGCCCAGGGAAGCGTCCAGTTCGGATCGATGGGCGTCGTGGAACCGGAACCGGCGCCAGCCGTGAACGAGAGCTGCTGGCCCAGTTCCGAGACGTCGTCGAGGACGCCGTTCATGTTCTGGTCGAGGAACTCGTAGCGGGCCGAAGGCTGGCCGCCGGGGTTCGCCGAGAGAAGCCCGGTCCCGATGTTGGAGTAGTAGCGTCCGAAGTAGGTCTTGAAGACGCTGGAACCTTCGCCGGTGATGTCATAGGTCAGTCCCACCCGCGGCGCGACGTTCCAGTGGTCGAACACGTCGGCCCCGGGCGTCACGCCGCCGGCGCCGAAGACGTTCATCAGGATCTGGCCCTGGTGCGCTGGAAGTTCGAACTTGCACTGGAGTACGTCCTGGCAGGCGCTTCCGGGCGAGTTGTCCGCTTCCAGGTAGTAGAGGATCTGGCTGCCTACGCGGACGCCGGCCATCAGCGTCAGGCGGTCGTTAACCGTCCAGACGTCCTGCACGAAGAAGTCCGCGTGCATGTTCCGGTTCTCCACCAGGTTCGGAACTCCCACGAGGTCCACCTGGTGCACGTTGAGCGGGCGGCCCTGACCCGGATCGTCGCGGTAGCGGATGCCGCCTGAGTTCGTGTTGAACCCGCGGAGCTCGCTGTCGATCTGCCAGTCCCAGCCGAACTTGAAGTCATGGCTGCCGTTCCCGATCGGCACGTAGTAGTTGAACTGGGCGGTGCTCTGCGGCTTCCAGCGGTTCCTGGTAAACGGCTGCCAGCCGGCGCCCGACACGTGGCTGCTAGCCAGGTTGAACCTTGGCTCGTTGCCGTTGATCGGATCGTCCTTCGGGACCATCGGCCAGGTCGTCCCCATGTGGCCGACCATGATGTTGCTGAAGAACCGGTCGCTCCAGACGCGCTGCCACTCGGCCTTGTGGAGCCAGATCCAGTAGTCCTGGGCGAGGATGGATTCGGCCGGACGGGTGGCGGAGAGTCCGCGGTTGGGCTTCCGCTTCCACGACCAGGTCGAAAAGCCGATGAACTGGTCACGCTCCGTGATCTGGTAGTTCACCTTCGCGGTGAAGATGTCGAAGTCGCCGATGTCGGTGGCGAGGTTCTGGTCCACGCCCGAGATCGCAGTGTCGATATAGAAGTTGTTGTAGGCGCCGTAGAACCACGCCTTGTCCCGCACGATGGGGCCGCCGAGATCCAGGTGGAACTCATAGAAGCTGAGCACCGGCGACGGCGAACCGCCCTGCGCCTCCAGTTCGGAGTTGAAGTTGTCGGCGATCAGGTCGGGCGGGTTCCAGGCCCCGCTCTGCAGACCCGAGAAATCGTTACCGCCGCTCTTCACGGTGGTCTGGATCTGCGCGCCCGGGGTCGACATCTCCACGTCCGCACCCTGCGCCGAGACCTGCATTTCCTCCATCGCGTAGTAGTCGTAGTAGCCGCCGGCCGAGCCGGTGCCCTCGGTGGTGTTCACGCCCTCGTAGAGGACCCGGTTCTGACTCCGCACTCCGAAGGTCTCGTACATGGACTGCTGGCTCTTGTGGGAGCCGCCCACGTCGTAGCCCTGGACGCGGATGCCCGGGCTCTGGTGGAGCACCGCCCACATGTCGGTGGCGGTCGGGACCTCGTCGAGCTGGGTCTTGTCGAAGGTCGCGGCGACGCCGGTGGACTTGACGTCCACCACCGGCGACTCGCCGGTCACGGTGACCGTCTCCGCCACGGTCGCAATCTGCATGTTGGCGTCCACCGTGAAGGTGGCGCCGGTCACGACCCGGACGGCTTCGAACACGACGGTCTGGAAACCGCTCAGTTCGAACTGGATGTTGTAGTCGCCCGGGGGCAGCGCCTGGAACCGGTACGAGCCGTCGATGTCGGTGGTGGCGTTCCGGCCTCCGATGATGGCCTCACCGGTGAGGCTGACCGACACTCCGGGGAGAGCGAGTCCCTGTGCGTCGCGCGCCGCGCCTTCGAGGCGCCCGTACTGCTGCTGGGCGGCCGCCGGGAGGGCGAACGCCAGGAACAGAAGAGCGAGAAGAATCTTTCTCATGGTCCCTCCTTGGGGGGAAAGTAGAAGAAACGGTACCAGAGTTCGGCAAGAGATGTGCCATCGATCGATCGGGTCTTCTGAATCCACAAGGGCCCATTTTTCAACATGATACAGAGGGAAGAAGAACGGATTCGCGAATCCGATCCAATTTTTTCGATCCACTGACGGGATACGTACAGTCCTCAGCGGCAAAAAGAAAAGCCCGCCGGCTTCCGTGGGGAAGCCGGCGGGCCAGGTCCCGAGCGGACGGCTCAGCGGGTCAGAAAGTCAACCTCGCCGAGAACCCGATCGTTCGTCCTTTCAGGTAGTCCACCACGTTCCGATACGCCGTATCGAGCAACTGGAAGTTCGTCACCGTGTTGGCGTTCAGCGCGTTGAACAGGTCGAAGATCGCCTGGATGCGGATCCCGTCCCCGACCTCGAACGACTTGTCCACCCGGAAGTCCAGGATGGCCACGTTGTCGGAGCGATCCTCGTTCATGGGCGCCAGCCAGACGTAGGGCTTCAGGCTGCCGCCGTAGATGCTCAGCCGGTGCGTCGGGGCGAAGTTGAAGCCGCTGATAAGCCGGTAGGTGCCTGCCAGCCCGATCTCGTACGGCAGCACGTAGCGCGCCGAGGTCTTGAACTGGTAGGTGCTGGTGTCCTGCACCGTCGGGATGTCCTGGTCGTAGTTGATGAACCACCCCTGGGCGGTGGGGTCCGCCGAGAGTGGGTTCCGGGCCGCCCACGAGGTGGACGAGGTGCCGGGACTCCGCGGCTCGGACCGCCACTGGTAGTCGAAGTAGACGTTGTAGAAGAAGTTGTTGCGGAACCGCTTGTTGAGCGCCAGCGACAGGGTGTGGAAGTCCATGTCGCTTTCGCCTCCCGGGTGGTTCATGGTGATGTTGTCGGTCGCCCCCACCAGATCCTCCGGGATGACCCGCAGGTTGAACGACCGGCTGAAACCGCCGGGACAGTCGCCGGCACAGCCCTCGGCGTTGCCGAGCGCGATCGAGGTGTTGCGGTTGTTGAGGAGCACCTGGTTCAGGCCGCTCGACCAGGTGTTCCGCATGCGCTTGTACACATAGGAGACTCTGGATCCGAGGTCCGCGGTGAGTTCGTGCTCGATCGCGGCGCTGGCCTCGTCCGCCCACGCGAGGGACCAGTTCGGGTCGATCGGCGTTCCCGCGCCGGCGCCGGCATTGAACGTGAGCCGCTCTCCGAGTTCGGATGAATCCTCGAGCACCCCGTTCATGTTCTGGTCGAGGAAGATGTAGTTGGCGCTTGCCTGTCCACCCGGGTTCGCGGAGCCGAGACCGGTCCCGATGTTCGAGTAGTAGCGGCCCGCATACGCCTTGAACACCGAAGTGCCTTCACCGGTGATGTCGTAGGTAAAGCCCGCCCGGGGGGCGACGTTCCAGTGCGAATAGACATGGTCGCCCGGGATCGTGGCGCCGGCGCCGAAGACCTCGGTGAGGTAGGTGGACTGGTTGGACGGCAGTTCGAACTGGCAGAGCAGCGAGTCGGGGCAGGGACTGCCCGGCTTGTTGTCCGATTCCAGGTAGGAAAGGATCTGGCTGCCGACCCGGAAACCAAGCGTTACCGTCAGGCGGTCGTTCACCGTCCAGACGTCCTGCGCGAAGAAGTCCGCGTGCATGTTCCGGTCGTCGGTCAGGTTCGGGACGCCCACCAGAAGGACGCGGTCCACGTTGTGGGGCCGCCCCTCGTTCATGTCGTCGAGGTAGCGGACCGCCCCGGAGTTCGAGTTCCAGCCGAAGAGCTGCGAGTCGAGCTGCCAATCCCAGCCGAACTTGAAGTCGTGGCTGCCCGTACCGATCGGGACGTAGTAGTTGAACTGACCCGTGCTCTGCGGCTTCCAGCGCTTCGAGGTGAAGGGCTGCCAGCCGGCGCCCGAGCGCAGGTTGTTGGTCGCCTCGATACGCGGCTCGTTCCCGTTGATGGGGTCGCCCTTGGGGGTCATGGGCCAGACCGTGCCCATGTGGCCGACCATGATGTTGCTGTAGAGCCGGTCGCTCCAGACCCGCTGCCACTCGGCCTTGTGCAGCCAGATCCAGTAGTCCTGGGCCAGCACCGACTCGGCCGGGATGGTGGCCGAAATGGAGCGGTTGGGCTTCCGCTTCCACGACCAGGTCGAGAAGCCGATGAACTGGTCGCGCTCGGTGACCTGGTAGTTCACCTTGGCGGTGAAGATGTCGAAGTCCCCGACGTCGGTGCCGAGTTCGATCGGCTGACCCGATACCGCGGTGTCGATGTAGAAGTTGTTGTAGGCCGCGTAGAACCACGCCTTGTCCCGCACGATGGGGCCGCCCAGATCGATGTGGTACTCGTAGAACTTGAGCACCGGGGCAGCGGAGGCGTTGTTGGATTCGAGTTCGCTGTCGAAGTTGTCGGCGATCCAGTCGGCGGGGTTCCAGGCCCCGCTCTCGAGACCGGAGAACTCGTTCCCGCCGCTCTTGACGGTGGTCTGGATCTGCGCGCCCGGGGTGGACATCTCCACGTCCGAGCCCTGCGCCGAGACCTGCATCTCCTCCATCGCGTAGTAGTCGTAGTAGCCACCCGCCGAGCCGGAGCCCTCGGTGGTGTTCACGCCCTCGTAGAGGACCCGGTTCTGGCTCCGCACGCCGAAGGTCTCGTACATGGACTGCTGACTCTTGTGCGAACCGCCCACGTCGAAGCCCTGGACCCGGACTCCCGGGCTTTGCTGGAGCACCGCCCACATGTCGGTGGCGGTGGGGACCTCGTCGAGCTGGGTCTTGTCGAAGGTCGCCGCCACGCCGGTGGACTTGACGTCCACCACCGGCGATTCGCCGGTCACGGTGACCGTCTCCGCCACCGTCGCGATCTGCATGTTGGCGTCCACCGTGAAGGTGGCGCCGGTCACGACCCGGACGGCTTCGAACACGACGGTCTGGAAACCGCTCAGTTCGAACTGGATGTTGTAGTCGCCCGGGGGCAGCGCCTGGAACCGGTACGAGCCGTCGATGTCGGTGGTGGCGTTCCGGCCTCCGATGATGGCCTCACCGGTGAGGCTGACCGACACTCCGGGGAGGGCGAGTCCCTGGGCGTCGCGTGCGGCGCCTTCGAGGCGCCCGTACTGCTGCTGGGCGGCCGCCGGCACGGCGAACGCGAGGAGCAGAAGAGCGAGAAGAATCTTTCTCATGGTCCCTCCTTCACGGGAAAAGACAAGGGGAGCTTCCGCTGACCGCCTGGTTATTCGACGTACCGCACCCTGGCGCGGCATTTCGAATCGCGAAGCGGGACGGAACATTCAAATTATTGAACCGATCATACGGCGGGTTTCCCACTGGATTCAAACGTCTCCAAGCGCTGCTGGGCGGGAGTCGAGCGCGCTAGCGGAATGCCGGTTCCGGCATCGCCTGGCGCAACATCCCGAGGAAGTTTGCGGGTAGCTCGATTCCCAATCGGCGGCCGTCATGGGCCACCGCCCAGGCGCCCTCGAAATCACCGGTTGAGGCGAGGGTGGCGGCGAGTCCCAACCGGTAGTCGCCCCGGAATGGTTCCTTGCCGACCGCGATCCGGAAATGGCGGATCGCGTCAGCGAACTGGCGGTTCGCCGCGAGTACCTGGGCGATCGAATCATGGGTCCCCGCGCGCTCGGGCTCCTGTTCGAGCGCCCGCCGGAACCAGCGAAGCGCATCCGCTCTTCTGCCGCCGAGCGCGGCGATGCTGCCGAGACTGGAGAGCGCACCCGGATGGTTAGGCTGGATCTCGAGGGCGTGGAGGCAGCGTCGCTCCGCCTCGCCGAGACTCCCGGACTGCGCGAGAACGATGCTCGAGTTGATGAGCGCCGCGACGTGGTCGGGGTTCTTCTCGAGCGCGGTGGCCCAAGCGGCGAGCGCTTCCTCATTCCTCCCCTGCCGGGAGAGGTTGTTTCCGAGGTTGTAGTAGAGGTCCGCGGCGTCCGGGCGCGACCGGATCATCTCGCGGAGCAGACGCTCCGCCACCTCGGGACGTCCCGCGCCCTCGGCGGCGAAGGCGCGGCGCTCCTTGCCGATCACGGAGGCCGCCACGTTGTTCACCGCGTCGATCAACGGATCGCGGATCATGAGGTCGTGGTCGAGACTGCGGGCGCGTTCCGCCGCGGCTTGCGCCTTTCCGCCGTCACCCGTCCGCCGGTAGACGCGGGCCAGCGCGGCGGCGATGGCGCCGGACTCAGGAGCGAGGCCCTCCGCCTGCTCCAGGAGCGGCAGCGCCTCTTCGAGGTTTCCGTCGCCCGCGAGCAGGCGTCCGAGCCGGAAACTCGCGGCCGCGGTGTTGGCCGGCGCGGAGCGGGTTCTGCCCAGCCGCTCAAGAGCCGTTCGGTAGTGGTCCTTTGCGGTCTCGGGATCCGCGCGGTCCTCGGCGATCTGTCCCGCGAGCAGGTAGGCGGGAATGTAGGAGGGATTCAGGCCGATCGCTTCGAGCGCAGCGGCTTCGGCCAGCTCGGGGTTCGGGCGCCAGAGGGACCGGGCCCTGAGGTACGGAAAGCGATAGTCGTCCGCGGCCAGCGCGCCCGCAGCGGTGTACGCGGCGGCCGCCTCCGAATGGAGTTCGTGAGCCAGGAGCGCGGCGCCGAGCGCCGCCCAGCGGTCCGGGGATTCGCGGTCGTCGAGGACTTCGGTACGGGCCCGCCGGATCACCTCCGCGACTTCCGGCTCCATCCCGGAGAGGTCGGGGTCCGGAGGGTCGGGAAGGTCCGGGCCGCCTCCCCGGAGGATGAAGAAGGCCGCGATCAGGACCGCGGCCGCGGCCCCGAGCCAGAGGGACCGGGAAGGGCCTCCACGCCACTCGGCCGCCGGTTTCGGAGAGGTCCCGTCGAGTCCCGGTGGTCGGCGCGAGGATCCCCGGGGCTCGTCGGTCTTCCTAGGAATCCTGCCGGTCTTCTCCCCCCGCCGCTTCCGGGGCTGCCGGGAGCGAGCCATTGTCTTCAGCGGGATTCGCCGGCGCCGCGGCGCAGGCTGACGGTATCGGCTCCGGTCGCCGGGAAGGCCTCCCGTGCGCCGTCCGGCCACACGACGACGAACTCGCTCACCCGGGCGCCGTTGGGGACGGCGAAGAAGGCCCGCGGATCACCGGTCGCCAGGTAGCTCCCCCCCGGGTCGGCGCGGCGAACGGATTGGCTGCCGTCCTGAAAGGCGGCGGTCACCACCGCGGGGAAGGAGGGCCGTCCCTCGCGGTCCAGCGTGCTGACGCGCAGCGGCGACCCGGCACGCCCGAAGTCGTTCCGGTAGAGCCGTGCGGGCCCTTCGGCGTTCGCCAGGAGCAGATCCAGGTCCCCGTCCTCGTCGTAGTCGGCAAGAGCAAGGCCGCGGCTCACCTCGATGACCGCTGCGAAGTCGCCGGCGCCGCCAAAATCGCCGAAGAGCGCATCGCTTGCTTCGACGCCGCCGTTCCGGAACACCTGGTTCGGTTCGCCGAACGCCTTCCAGAAGGAGTCCCCGAGCGCCCCGGGAAGGGCGGGTTTCCGCTGCACCCGGCCGTTCGCGACGACAAGGTCGAGAGCGCCGTCGAGGTCGAGATCCACAAAGCCGGTCCCGAAACCGGTCATGGCCATGCTGGCCGGACCGAGCCCCGACGGGCCGGTGCGGTCGGCGAACGAGAGGCCGAAGTCCGCGCCGTCGCTGCGGTAGAGCGTGTTGGTCTCGTCCGCCACGTGGGTGATGAAGAGATCGAGATCGAGGTCGTGGTCCACGTCCCCGAGCGCGATGCCCATGCCCGCCTCCGGCCGGCCGGCGTCGTTCAGGGCGACCCCCGCCAGGAACGCGTCGTCCGCGAATCCGTCCGCGCCCTGATTCAGCCAGAGCTGGTTCGCCTCGCCGTCGTTCGCCACGTAGAAGTCGAGGCGCCGGTCGCCGTCGAAGTCGTGGCAGACGACGCCCAGCCCGGGCGCGTGCACGGCGCGGAGTCCGGCCGCGAGCGAGACGTCCTCGAACCGTCCACCGCCGAGGTTTCGGTAGAGGTAGTCGTGGACCCCCGGGAAGACCTGCGGACTGCAGTAGTCGCGGCTGCCGTCCTGCTGAGTGCAGAACTTCCCCGGATCGTTCCGCACGTAGCGGGCGACGTAGAGGTCGAGCCGCCCGTCGGCGTCGTAGTCGCAAAACGCCGCCGAGGAGGACCACCCCTCGCCGGCCACGCCGGCCCTGGCGGTCACGTCCTCGAACCGCCCGTCACCGAGGTTCCGGTAGAGGACGTCCGGCCCGTAGTTGGTGACGAAGAGATCGGTCCGGCCGTCTCCGTCGAAATCCGCGGCGGCGAGTCCCATGCCGTATCCCGTATCGGCGGTCCCCGAGGCGGCGCCCGCGTCGGTGAACGACCCCGGGGGCCCCTGGAGGTAGAGCCCGTTTCCGGGCGCTCCGGGCCTCGGTCCCGCGGGGTCGGCAGGCCGGCCGCCCTGTAGCAGGTAGATGTCGAGGTCTCCGTCCCCGTCGGCGTCGAAGAACCCGGCCCCCGCCCCGGTGATCTCCGGCAGCGAAAAGTGGCCCTCGTCCCCGGCGTCGTGGATGAAGCGGATGCCCGCTTCGTCCGTCACCTCGGTGAATCCCTGGGCGGCCGCGGACCTGGCCCCGGCGAGACCGAACGCCGCGATGAAGAGGATCCCGGCGCGACGGCTCAAAGCCCCGTCAGTATAGGGACGCGGACCGTGGTTTCGAGGCGGAACCGAACGGCGCGGCCGTCCGTTATGTCGGTTGCGGGGCGAGCGGCGCCAACACGCGATTCGCGGCTCCCCGCGGGAGGCACCCCGATGACGACACCCCGGAAGACGACGATCCTGCTCGCGATGACGGCGCTGGTGGCGCCGGCCGCCTGGGCGCAACCGGATCCCGAACACTGCGAGCACCGGAACACGGTGAACCTGAGCGATCCCGCGGGCGGGACCCTCGAGGTGAAGAGCGGGGCCGGCGCGGTCGAGATCACCGGGGAACCCGGGCTCTCGGAATTCCGGGTGGCTGCCACCCTGTGCGCCGCCAGCGCGGAACTCCTCGACGGCCTGGCGGTGTCGCTTCAGGGAGGACGCCTCGACACGACCTACCCGGAGCGGCGGAGTGGCGGCTGGGGTTTTTGGAGGAACAACTACGCCAGCATCCACCTCGCGGTCCGGGTTCCGGCCGGTACCGCCGTCGAACTGGAGGACAAGTCCGGATCGGCGGTGATCTCGGACGTGGCACGCGCCAGGGTCGATGACGGGTCGGGAAGCCTGCGCATCCGGGGCGTCGGGGGCGATGTGCGCGTCGAGGACGGCTCCGGCAGCCTGACCATCGAGGACATCACCGGCGACGTGTCCGTGGAGGACGGCTCGGGGAGCCTCACGATCCGTGACATCGCGGGCAACGTCCGCCTCGAAGACGGCTCCGGCGGAGCCCGGGTCCGCGGGGTGACCGGAAACGTGGTCGTGACGGACGACGGTTCGGGCGGCATCGAGATCGAGGAGGTGGGCGGTGAGGTGCGCGTCAGCGACGCCGGCTCCGGCCGCGTCCGGGTTCGCGACGTCGAAGGGGGTCTGACCGTCACCGGAGTCCGCAGGTCCCGCATCGATTACGAGAACGTGCGTGGCGAGGTGGACCTGCCGCCGGACCGGCGCCGCGGCCGGCGCTAGTTCGCGCGACGCGCCCTACCGACGGAGGGCGTGGCCGCGCACCAGACTCTCCAGGTCTTCGAGTTCGCGGGTGGCGGCGCTGGCGTCTCCGTCCGATGCAAGCTGGATTGGAAACAACAGGCTGAGGCTCCCGTCGTCGGCGCGGGCAAGCGGCATCTTTCCTTCCACCCCGCCGAGGACCGACGGCAGGCGCCCCCGGGAGCCGCGCAGGAAGACGACCGTGTCCTCGCCCTCCCGGAAGTGCGGCATTTCCGAAACCATGACGGTGGTGTCTCCGACCGTTCCGCCCGGTATGCGGAACACGATTCGCCTCCCGGCCTGGCCCGACAGCACCCGCTCGACCCGCATCGTCACCCGGGTGTAGATCCGCGAATGGTCGTGGTTCCAGGTCGATTCCATGCGCTCGATGGTGCCTGCGACCACCTGGGTCGCCAGTTCGGACATCCGCTGGATTCCGAGCGGCGCGAACGGTGAGGGGATGGGCTCACGCCGTTGGGCCGCGAGGTCTGCGGGACTGAGGAACACGGCGACGAGGGCCGCGACCGTTCCGAGGAGAAGCGTCTTTTCTGGTTGGCGGCTGCGGGCGGGGGGCGTCGTGGCCATCGCTGTTGCGAACGTAGTTTCGCACTCCGCGCCGATGGCCGCGAGCGGTGGCCGGCGAGTTTTCGCCGGCCACCATGGCCGGGAACCGCCTAGAAGGTCAACCGGAGGCCGACCTTGGCGGCGCGGGGGTCGATCGCGGCGATCACGTTGTTGTAGTTGGAGCCGGTGCGCAGGTTGAAGTTGGACACCGCATTGGAGTTGAACGCGTTGTAGACGTCCACCATCGCGGTGAGGAGGGCGCCGTTCCCTACATCGAACCCCTTCTCGATGCGGAAGTCCGCGATCGTCACGTCATCCGAGCGGTTCTCGTCGAGGTTCGAGAGGAAGACCGGCTGCGTGCCGGAACCGGGGATCGAGACCCGCTGGATCGGCGCCCAGGGCCAGCCGCTCTGGTAACGGATGTTGCCCGACACCGCGACGCCGTAGGGCAGCGAGTAGCGCGCGAGCAGCCGTCCGTTCCAGTTGGTGGTTTCCTGACGGAACGGCACGTCGAGGCTGTGGTTCTGCCAGACCGTGCCGTGACCGTCGGAGCCCACGTCGATCGGGTCGGCGGTCAGCGGGCTGCGGGACTCGCCCGAGGCCGAGCGGTGCTCGTCGCGCCACTGGTAGTCGAAGCTCGCCTGCACGAAGAAACCGCCGGCGAAGCGTCGGTTCGCGGCGAACTGGATCGTGTCGTAGCTGGCCTCCATCCCGGGGAAGGTGTCCGAGCGGATGTCCACCACGTTGGCGACGTCGTCCGGAACCCGCTGCACGTTGATGGGCGCGCCGGTGAGTGCGTTCACGGGACAGTCGAAGTCCGCGCCGCAGGGAATGCCGCGGCCTTCGAGCAGCGCCGTCTGCTGGGCCACGTTCCATTGGCCGCTGTCGGCATTGAGCTGTTTGCGCACGTAGGACGCGCGGAGCGCGGTGTCGGCGACGAGTTCGTGCTCGAACGAGACGCTGAACTCATCCACGAATTCCTTCTCCAGGTCCGGGTTCACCGCGGTTCCCAGGGCGCGGATCGCGGTGCCGGTGGCGCCGCTCTCGGCCCGGAGGGTCCCGAGTTCCTGAGCGCCGTCGTAGAGCCCGTTCGCGTTCTGGTCGAGGAAATCGAACCGGACCCAGGCCACGTTGGCCGGGTCAGCGCGCCGGTGAGCGTCCGCGAGGTTCACGTAGTAGCGGCCGTAGTGACCCTTCAGCACCGTTCCCGGAGCGATCTCGTAGGTTGCCCCGAGCCGGGGGGCCCAGGTGTTCCAGGTGACGAGCGTCTGACCCTCGGTCACGCCGGTCGGGAAGAAATCGGCGAACAGCGGGTTGGACTCGGAGTCCAGGAAGTGGGTCCGCTGCTGCCCGAACCGGACCCCGATGTTCAGCGTGAGCCTGGCATGTGGCCGCCAGGTGTCCTGGGCGAACACATCGTGGTGGGTGTTCCGCGAGTCGGCGTTGATCTGGCCGTCGGCCGGCATGCTGAACAGCGCGACCTGGTCCACGTCCATGGGCCGGCCCTGTGAGCTGTCGTCGATGTACCGGACGTGCCCGGAGTTGGAGTTGGCGCCGAACTTCCGGCTGTCGATCTGGAACTCGTATCCGAACTTGAAGTCGTGGCTGCCGAGAAAGTCGGGCACGTAGTGGCTCAGAGTGGCGGTCACCTGCGGCTTCCAGCGTTCGAAGGTGAACGGCGGCGTTCCCGTGATGTTGGTGTTCCAGCCGGCGCCGGTGTGGATCCCGGTCGCCTGGTCGAAGCGCGGCGGGTTCGACTCCGGGTCCACCTGCGGCACCATGGGCCAGCCGAACCCGAAGTGCTTGACGGCGAGCGTCGAGAAGGTGCGGTCGTCCCACACGCGCTGCCATTCGCCCTTGTGCGCCCAGCTCCAACTTGCCTGCGCGAGGACCGAGTCGGGTCCGACCGTGTTCGAGAGGCCGCGCTGCGGCTTCTCCTTCAACTGGTAGTTGGTGTACGCGATGAGCTGGTCCCGGCTGGTCAACTGCGCAGTGATCTTGCCGCCGAACTGATCGAAGTCGCCGAGGTCGGTCGCCAGGTTGGGATCCACTCCGGAGATCTGCTTGTCGATCCGGAAGTGGTTGTAGAAGCCGTAGAACCAGGCGCGGTCCTCCACGATCGGGCCGCCGAGGTCGGCGTGGGCCTCCCAGAAGAGGATGTTCGGGTTGCCCGTGAAATTGCGCGCCTCCAGCTCGCGGTCCACGTTGTTGCCGACGAACGATTCGTGTTCGTAGTCCCCGTGCAGCATGCCGCTGAACTCGTTGCCGCCGCTCTTCATGGTCATCACCACCATCGAACCGGGCCCGGTCATCTCCACGTCCGCTCCGGCGGCCGAGGTGGTGAACTCCTCGATGGAGTAGTAGTCGAAGTAGAAGCCGGTGCCGCTTTCGCCCTCCGTGGTGTCCACGCCGTCGGCGAGGATCCGGTTCTGGCGGCGGATCCCGAAGCTCTCGTAGCCGGTCTGCTGGCTCTTGTGGCTGCCGCCGACGTCGTAGCCGCGCATGCGCACGCCGGGAGTCTGGGCGAGCACCGCCCAGACATCGGTCGCGGAGGGCACTTCGTGGAGGGCCTCGGTCCCGAAGTCGGTGGAGAGCGCGGTCGTCCGGACGTCCACCACCGGCGCTTCACCGGTGACGGTCACGGTTTCCGCTACGGTGGCGACTTCGAGGGTCACGGGCACGGTGATGGTGCGGTTTCCCTCGACGATGATGCCTTCGCGCACCAGCGTCTGGAATCCGGATATCTCGAACCGCACGTCGTAGGCGCCGCGGCGAAGGGAGCGGAAGCGGTAGGAGCCGTCGCTCAGGGTCACGGCGCTTTGTTCGGTGATGAGGGCTTCGCCGGAGAGGGTGACGCGCGCGCCGGGCACGGCGAGACCCTGGGAGTCGGTGACCCGGCCCTCGATCTCTCCGGCGGTCTGGCCAAAGGCGGCGGAGCCGCCTAACGCCCAGAGCGCGAGCGCCAGTGGAATGAGTGGTTTCATGGGAAGTACTTCTCCTTGGGGGGTTGGGATTGCGGCTTCGCGCCCGGCGCGTGGGACTGGACCGGCGTTTTTTGAATTCGTGCCGTTCCGGGGCCCCGAGCGGGCTGCGACGCGTTGCCGTGCATGTCCCCAAGAAGGCGCAAGGGGTGCGCCCGGACTCTCTGCCGGCGGCGGGCCGCGGCTACCCCGGGAATCGGCGGCTCCGGCCGCGGGATCGCCCCGGAACCCCGGGTGTCCCGTCTTTCGGCGCCTTGGATTCCGTATCCGGTGCGCCGGTTCGATTCAGAAACACGCCAGGCGATTCACTGCCCGGAATCGGGCGATCGACGTTTCGTGAATTCCGGCCACCGTGGTAGCGCGGGCGTCGTGGGGTGGTCTTCCCCTTGCTTGGGAGACTGCTACGCTTCCATGCAT
Organism: Acidobacteriota bacterium; assembly: GCA_009835985.1. GTDB lineage: Bacteria > Acidobacteriota > Vicinamibacteria > Marinacidobacterales > Marinacidobacteraceae > Marinacidobacterium. The sequence goes on from VXWI01000025.1 coordinate 19,116, forward strand.
GTCCCTGCCGCCGCCCGCTCCCGCGATCGGGATCCGGGCCGAGCCGCGCGATGCCTCGACCTGTCGCTTTGTGGTGGACCGTCCCGTCCTCTCCGGGGGTTCGGTCTATTTCGACTCCGCCGGAGGCTCGGAGAACTCGGCGCTTGCGCGGGAACTCCTGGGCATTCCCGGCGTCTCGGGGGTGCTGATCCAGGACAACCTGATCACGGTGACGGCGGCGGAAAACCAGGCCAACTGGATGCCGATCGGCCGCGAGGCGGGAAAGCGGATCCGGTCGGTCCTCGAGGGCGCCGAGCCAGCGGTGGATCCCGAGGTGCTCGCCGGCCTTCCGGCTCCGGAGGACATCCGGGACCGCGTCCAGGCCGTGCTCCGCGACGAGATCAACCCGGCCGTCGCCTCCCACGGGGGATACATCGACCTCGTCGGAGTGGAGCAGAACCAGGTCTTCATCCGCATGGGGGGAGGCTGCCAGGGGTGCGGCATGGCGACGGCGACCCTCCGCCAGGGGGTCGAGAAGATCCTGCGCCGGGCGGTTCCGGAGATCGGAGCCATCCTCGACACCACGGACCACGCCGCCGGGACGAACCCCTATTACGAGCCGGCCCGGTAGACGGCGAGGGGTCCCGCTCACCGCGGGCGCCGGGACGAGCAATCCCATCGTGACTTCGCCAAGACGGTCTCCTGTGCGTGAGAACCTCGGGAGCTCGCTCCTGCTCCTGGCTCTGATCCTTCCCGCTCTCGCCGAGGGCGCACCGATCCAGTTCGGCCAGCAGCGGAACCGGAACCAGCGGGAAGCGCCGCCCGTGGCGTGGAGCCACGACCCGCCGCCGGCGGGGACGATGATCACGCGCGCCGAACACGTGACCCGCGAGGGCTCTCAGGTTGTGCTCGACGGCTACGCACAGGTCGCCTATGGAGGACTTCGGATCCAGGCCGATCGCATCGAGATCGACGAGGAGGAGCTGAGCGTTCGGGCCGAGGGCAACGTCGTCTTCGAACGCCGCGACGAGAAGATCGTCGCCGAGTCGATGGAAGGCAGCCTCGAGGACGGAACGGCGGTCTTCAGGAACGCCCGGGGGATCCTCGGCCAGGACTTTCACTTCGTCGCGGAGACCCTCGAGGAACTCGACGACGGGGCCTTCGCCATCGAGCGGGGAGCCTTCACCACCTGCGCCCAGCCGAATCCGCGCTGGAAGTTCACCGCCGGCCGCGCGGTCGTCCGGCCGGAAAAACACGTGTGGCTGCGCAACGTCGCGTTTCGCGTCAAGAACCTGCCGGTGACCTACTTCCCGGCGCTCTACTACCCCCTCGAGGAGGACGGCCGGCAGACGGGCTTCCTCATCCCGCGCTACAGCCGCTCGGACCTCCGGGGACACCTCATCAGCCAGGGCTTCTACTGGGCCATCAACCGCTCGATGGACGCGACGTTCAGCGTGGACCACTTCACGGTGGCCGGCACCGGACTGGGGATGGAGTACCGGTATCGCGGGAACAGCGGTTCGCGGGGCGAAGCCGAAGGGTTCCTGATCAACGACAAGACCACCGAGAACCGCGAGTACTCGCTCAGCTTCAACGTGGCGCAGCGGCTGCCGGCCCGGTTCCGCTTCAGCGCCGCCGGCGACATGTTCTCAAGCTTCGACTTCAGCCGCCGTTTCCAGGACTCCTTTTCGCGCTCCACCCGGCGGTTCCAACGCTCCAAGGTGGATCTCAGCGGCCAACTCTTCCGCCACCGCATCAAGTTCAAGATCGATCGCAAGGACACCCAGTACACGTCCCGGAGCAGCCGCCGGCAGACGATGCCGCAGTTCTCGATCACCCGGCGAAACCTGAACCTGCTGGGTCAGTTCGTCCAGCTCGGCTACGAGGCCAACTACGTGCGCGTGGGCCGCTCGCGCCGGGACGATTTCCAGGAGTGGAACCGGCTCTTCGTGGGGCCGACCCTGGGTCTCTCCCTGCCGGAGATTCCGTTCCTGCAGTTGCGAGCCGAGATCGATGCCGGGTATCTGCGCTACGGTGGGTCGATCGACCCCGAGACGGACGAGTTCAATCCGGAACTGGGACTGAGCCGGCGGTTCTACGGAACGTCCCTGCAACTGTCCGGTCCGAAGTTCGAACGCATCTTCGACACCCCGGGCAACTTCTACGCCGCCCGCTTCAAGCACCTGATCGAGCCGGAGGCCAACTGGGAATACCGGAAGAGCGACGACCAGTCCGACTACGTCAACCGCTTCGACCGCTACGACAGCTCCACGCAGGCGAACCAGATCAGCTTCGGACTGGTGAACCGCCTGCTCTCCAAGCGCTACCGGGACGGCGTGGAGGAGTCGTCAGCGACCGACGTCATTACCTGGCGCATCCAGCAGAGCTGGTACTTCGATCCGACGGCGGGCGCGTACGACTCCCGCTACGTGTCTTCCTCCTTCGAGGAGAGCGAGATTGAGATACGGAAATCCCCCATCCGCTCGGACTTCCGTTTCACCCCGGACCAGAGCGTGAACGGCGACTGGACCATGGAGTGGGACCCGGACGAGCGGTTGTTCACCTCGATCCGCACCGGATTGCGCGTCGGGGACCGGCTCTCCAACCGAAGGTTCAACTTCAACTGGTCCCGCCGCGCGCGCCGGGTCGGCGGCCCGGACAGCGAGGAGGTCGACGCGAAGAGCTATCTCCGCGCCGGAACCGACTTCTTCCCGACCGAAGTGATTCGGACCGGTTTCGACGTCAACTACGACATCACCGAACGGAGGCTGTCCAACGTCCGGCTGCGGGCCGACCTCCTGTTCCAGTGTTGCGGGCTGAACGTCGAGTGGATTCGCTACAACCTCGTGAGCCGCAGCGAGAACATCTTCCACTTCAGCATCACCCTCGGCGGACTCACCAGCTTCGGCTTCGGCGCGGGTGGACGCGACAGCTACTACTGATGCGAGGAGCGCCGGCCGGAGCGCCGGCCTCCGGCCGGCATCGACCGCCGCAGGCGGGCGAAACGCACGACCCGAGACTCCCGGATGGCACCACGCCCGAACCGGGCTTCGCCAGAATGGCCAACTCCATTCCCGCCACGTAACGCCCCGTGTTCTCCCTGCTCGCGCTGAACGGCGTCCTCGCCTTCCTGGGGTGGCGGCTCCGAACCGTCACCGGGGCCGGTGCGCTCGCCGGGTTCGTGGTCGGTGGCGCGGTCGTCCTGAGCCTGGGCGGGCCCGGGTACGGGGTGCTGCTCCTCTACTTCGCCCTCGGTGCCCTCGCGACGCGCCTGGGCTGGACCCGTAAACGTGCTCTCGGGATCGCGGAGGCCCGGGGCGGCGCCCGGGGGCCGAGGCAGGTGGCCGCGAACGGGGGACCGCCCGTGCTGTTCGCCGTGCTGGCGGGCCTGTTCCCGGTTTCCTGGGGCCCTTCCGCCGCCGCCGCGTTCGTCGGTTCGCTCGCCACCGCGGCGGCCGACACGGTGTCCTCGGAGGTGGGGAAATCCCTGGGCGGGGCGGTACGGCGGCTCCCCGGCCTCTCCCGGGCGCCGGCCGGAACACCCGGCGGGATCAGCTTCGCGGGTTCGGCTGCGGGGCTCCTGGCCTCCCTGGTGGTCTGCGGCGTCGCCGCGGGGGGCGGGCTGATCCCGCCGGCGTGGCTCCTGCCGGTGGCCGCCGCCGGATTTGTGGCCGCCCTTTTCGAAGGTTTGCTCTCCCCGCTCGAGGCCCGCGGGACTCTCGACAACGACGGAGTCAACGCGGTCTCCGTCCTTGCCGGCGGCCTCCTGGCGTTCGGGTGGGGATGGCTTTCAACCGGGGGCGGCGCCGGATGATTCGAGTGGTCTCCGAACGGCTGACGCTCTACCGTGAGTTCTCGCGGCCGTTCACCCTGCTGCCCCCGCTGATCGGTTTCCTCAGTGGAAGCGTCACCGCGTACGGCGCGCCGCCGGCCCTCGAGGCCGTCCCGTGGATCTATCCCGTCCTGGGGGCGGTCATGGCCGCCACCCTGAACGCGGCGAGCAACGCCCTGAACCAGATCTGCGACCTCGGCATCGACCGGATCACCAAACCGGACCGGCCCCTGCCTTCCGGGCGGTTGGGCCTCGCGGAAGCATGGTGGTTCACGGCGGCGTGCTGGGCGCTGTCGCTGGTCGCGGCGTGGTTCGTAAGTCCCGGTGGCCGGCACGAGTGCTTCTGGATCGTCGTCGTGGCGAGCGTCTTCGTCTGGATCTACTCGGCGCCGCCGCTCAGGACGAAGCGGCTCGGCATGCTGGCCAACCTGACCGTCGCCATTCCCCGGGGGCTGCTCCTGAAGGTAGCCGGCTGGTCGGCGCTGAAGACGGTGCTCGATCCGGAGCCCTGGTTCATCGGGCTCATCTTCGGCCTCTTTCTGCTCGGCGCCACCACCACCAAGGACTTCTCCGATGTCGCCGGAGACCGCGCGGGGGGCTGCCGGACGCTCCCGGTGGTGCACGGTTCCCGGGGTGCGGCCTGGCGGATCGCACCTTTCTTCGTGCTGCCCTTCGTGCTGATTCCCGTGGGCGTCCGCACCGGTCTGCTGACCGGCAATCCCGTGCTCCTCGACGCGCTCGGCGTCACGCTCGTGCTCTACGGGGCCTTCACCGCGTGGCTCATGCTGCGCCGTCCCGACGAACTCGCGACCGACAGCAACCACGTGTCCTGGCGGCACATGTACCTGATGATGATGGTCGCCCAGCTCGGGTTCGCGGCTGCCTACCTCGTCTGAGCGGTCCTATACTGGCGCTCCCGTGAGCCAAACGTTTCCCCGCCGCAACCTGGGTCCCCGTCTCGCCGAGAGCGATCCCGAAATCGCCGCCGCGATCCATGCCGAGGAGGTCCGTCAGTCCGAGGGTCTCGAACTGATCGCGTCCGAGAACTTTGCGAGCGAAGCGGTCATGGAAGCCACCGGGTCAGTGATGACCAACAAGTACGCCGAGGGGTATCCCGGACGGCGTTACTACGGGGGCTGCATTCACGTCGACGAGGCGGAACGGCTGGCGCGCAACCGGGCCAAGGAACTCTTCGGTTCCCGGTTCGCGAACGTCCAGCCCCACAGCGGTTCCCAGGCCAACATGGTGGCCTACCAGGCCATCCTGGAGCCGGGCGACGTCTTCCTCGGCATGGCCCTCGATCAGGGTGGACACCTCACGCACGGCCACCCGCTGAACTTCTCGGGCCAGTTCTACCTGCCCGTTGCGTACGGGGTGCGGCGGGAGGACGAACGCCTCGATCTCGACCAGTTGGCGCGGCTCGCCCGGGAACACCGGCCCAAGATGATCATGGTGGGCGCGAGCGCGTATCCGCGCCTCTATCCGAGCGCGGAGATCCGCCAGATCGCGGACGAGGTCGGGGCGAAGGTCGTCACCGACATCGCCCACGTGGCCGGTCTGGTCGCCGGCGGCGCCATCCCGAGTCCGGTGCCCCATTCGGACATCGTCACCACCACCACGCACAAGACCCTGCGGGGTCCGCGTGGGGGGCTCATCCTCTGGAACGAGAAGGCGTACGGGAAGGCCCTCAACCGGATCACCTTCCCCGGGATCCAGGGTGGGCCGATGATGCACACGATCGCCGCCAAGGCGGTGTGTTTCCGGGAGGCGCTCGATCCGTCCTTCGCCGAGTACGCACGGCAGATCGTGGCGAACGCCAAGGTGCTGGCGGAGGCGCTCATGGCGTTGGGCTTCCGGCTGGTCTCCGGAGGGACCGACAACCATCTCGTGCTGGTGGACGTGGGGGCACGGGGGATCACCGGCCGCGATGCCGAAGTGGCGATGGAGACCGCCGGGATCACCGCGAACAAGAACACGATCCCCTTCGATCCCGAGAAGCCGATGATCGCGAGCGGCATCCGTCTGGGTACGGCGGCGCTCACCACGCGCGGCATGCGCGAGAGCGAGATGGCCGAGGTCGCGCGTCTGATGGACGCGGCGCTCCGGTCGGCGGGTGACGAGGCGGGGCTCGCCGGGATCGCCGCCGAGGTTGCCGAACTTGCCTCGGGGTTCCCGCTGTACGTAACACCGGCGGCGTGAGCAGCGGGGGCGCTGGCCGGCTGCCGGCGGTTTCCGGCACTGGCTGGCCGGCGGGGGCGCGTCGGGGATGAGCCGGGCGGCCGATTTCCTCGGTCCCCACGGGGTGCTCGCCGAGTCGCTCCCCGGCTTCGAACACCGGGCCGGGCAGGTGGAAATGGCGGCGCGGGTCGAAGAGACGCTGAACCGGGACGGGGCGCTGATGATCGAGGCGGGAACCGGCATCGGCAAGTCGTTCGCCTATCTGATCCCCGCGCTCCTCTGCGGGGAGCGGGTGGTGATCTCGACGGCGACCAAGAACCTTCAGGACCAGCTCTTCGAGAAGGACCTCCCCCAGCTTCAGGGCCTCCTGGGAAGCCGCGTGCCGGTGGCCCGCATGAAGGGCCGGGAGAACTACCTCTGCCGTCTGGAGTGGGGGAAGTTTCAGACCGAGGGGGACCTGAAGCTCGATTCGCGCCGCCGCGCCGACCTGCGGCGGATCGCCGCCTGGGCGGAGAAGACGAAGACCGGAGATCGTGACGAGATTCGGGGGCTCCGGGGATCGACCCACTACTGGCGCGGCATCTCAACCATTTCCGAGAACTGCATCGGCCGCCGCTGTCCTCACTACGACGAGTGTCACCTCACGACGCTGCGGAAAGCGGCGCATGCCAGCCAGATCCTGATCGTGAACCATCATCTGCTGGTGGCGGACCTGATCGTGCGCCAGACCGATTTCGGTGAGGTGCTGCCCGAGTACGACCACCTGATCGTGGACGAGGCCCACCGGCTCGAGGACGCCGCCACGCATGGCTTTTCGAGCACGCTCTCGGGGGCGGCGGCGGACCGGCTTGCGACCGACCTGACGCGCTTCCTCAAGCGGTCGGTTCCGGAACCCGCTTCCCCTCCGGCCATCCGTAAGTTGCGGCGCTCGTACCGCGAACTCTTCGAGACGCTGGCCCCGGAACGCGACGACAGGCCGCGACTGTTCCACCCCGACAGTCTGCCGCCCGAGGCGAGGGAGCACGCCGAGGCGGCCTCGCTGCAACTCCAGGCCCTCGAAAGCCATTTCCTGAAGGCGCGGGAGACCCTCAGAGAGAACCCGCCGCCCGACGGGAGCGACGGCGAGACCGGCGCCGAGCGGCTCCTGAAGCGCATCACCGAGTTCCGCATCGAGTTGACCGCGCTGATGACGCCGCGGCCCGACTACGTCCACTGGAGTGTCTTCCGGAGAGAAACGGCGCGACCGGAAGGCGGGAACGGCAAGGCCGGGACCGGCCGCGCGCGCACCTGTTTCGCGAGCACCGCTCCTGTGCACCCGGGCGATGAACTGCGGCAGGGGCTCTTCGATCCCCTGAAGTCCTGCGTCCTGACCTCCGCGACGCTGGCGCTCGACGGCGGCTTCGACTACGCCGCCGGCGCGCTGGGGGTGACGGCGGCCTCGGGCAAGGTGGTTCCCTCGCCCTTCCGGTTCGAGGACCAGGCGCGGCTCTACGTCCCGAGGGATCTGGTGGATCCCCGCGACCCGGGGTTTCAGGACGCCGCCGCCGAGCGGATCCTCCACCTGGTCACCGCCAGCCGGGGTCGGGCGCTCATCCTGTTCACGAGCTGGGGGAACCTGGAACGGGTGGGCCGGGTGCTCGGGACGGCCTGTCCCTTCCCGGTGCTGCGGCAGCAGCGAGGCGGCGGCCACGCGGCGCTCCTGAATTCCTTCCGGAGCACGCCGAACGCGGTCCTCCTGGGGGTACGCTCGTTCTGGGAAGGCGTGGACGTTCCGGGAGATGCGCTCACCCTGCTGGTGATCGACAAGCTGCCCTTTCCGGTGCCGTCGGATCCCCTGCACCGGGCGCGCGCCGAGCGGGCCGAGGAGGCGACCGGCGACGGCTTCGCCAACTACTCGGTGCCGCAGGCGGCCCTGACCCTGAAGCAGGGTCTCGGCCGGCTGGTCCGCTCCGGGCAGGACGTCGGGCTGGCCGCGGTGCTGGACTCGCGCCTCGTCCGCATGGGCTACGGCCGGCGACTGCTGCGGAGCCTGCCGCCCTTCCCCGTGATCACCGGGCTGGACGAGGCGACCGGGTTCCTGGAGTCCCTGCCGTGAACCAGCCCTCGCTGGCCGAGCGCATCGCCGCGGTGCGGGACCGCATCTCCGAGAGCTGCCGCCGCGCCGGGCGGGCCGAGAGAGGGGTCCGGCTGGTGGCGGTCTCGAAGACCCGGTCGGCCGCGGACATCGAGGCCGCCGCCGCGCTCGGCCTCACCGACTTCGGAGAGAACCGGATCCAGGAGGCAGCCGCGAAGCTCCCGGGCCTCCGGACTTCGGTCACCCCGCACCTGATCGGACATCTCCAGCGCAACAAGGCGCGGCAGGCCGCGGGGCTCTTTCCCGTGATCCAGTCGGTGGACAGCCTTGCCCTGGCCGTCCGGCTGAGCGGCATGGTCAGCCAGGGGGTCGTCCCGCCCGGCGGGCCTCCGATCCGGGTGCTGGCGCAGGTGGACCTGGCTGGCGAGGCCGCCAAGTTCGGAATTCCGGAGGCCGACCTCCCGCGCGCGCTGGAGGAGATCGCCGGACTGTCGGGTCTCCGGCTCGGGGGACTCATGCTGATGCCGCCGTTCGATCCCGACCCGGAGGCGGTGCGCCCTTGGTTCGTCCGTCTCCGGGAGCTGGGCGGCCGGTTGGCCGAAGCGGGGTTGCTGCCTCGCGACCCCGAACTCTCGATGGGCATGAGTCACGACTTCGAGGTGGCGATCGCCGAGGGCGCCACCACGATCCGGGTGGGCACGGCCATCTTCGGTCCCCGGACCGCCTGAAGAGCCGCCGCTCTGCGGTCGTCGGAGCGCCGGCCTCTGGCCGGCATCGCTGCGCGTGAGCGCAGCGAGTTCGAGATGTTCCTACTGGACCGGCGTAAAGAAGCGGTCCCAGCGGGTCCGGGAAAAGAACCTCACCGGCAGCAGCAGCAGGTCCACGAGCCGCCGGGACAGCCGGGTCTCCAGGTATTCCTCACGCGGCGCGCCATAGGACCAGTAGATGAAGAGCCCCTTGCCCTTGATGTTCTCGGCGGGAAGCGCGCCCCAGAAACGGCTGTCGTGGCTGTTGTCCCGGTTGTCCCCCATCACGAAATAGTGTCCGTCCGGTACCCGGTACTCCCGCATTCCGGGCTGTCCGCCATGGACGAACCGGGTGTAGTCCTCGGGCAGCGGATCGCCGTCGATCAGGACCTGCTGGCGTCCGATCTGGAGCGTCTCTCCGGGGAGCCCCACGACCCGCTTGATGAAGTCCCGGTCGGGCTCCTCGGGGAACTTGAACACCACCACGTCGCCGCGCTCCACCTCGCGCGACGGCAGCACTCCGGCGCCGCCGTCCTGGTAGAGCATCTTGTTGACCATCAGGTGGTCGCCGATGAGCAGGTTGTCCTGCATGGAGCCGGTCGGGATCTTGAACGCCTGGAAGACGAAGGTGCGCACGAACAGGGCGAGGATCACCGCCGCGCAGATCGATTCGAAGTACTCGCGCGCGGAGGAACGCGGGCGCGGCGTGGCGGGAGCGGTCATGACGGCCCGGTCAGGCGCCTCCCCACGCCGGAGTCGTCATTTCCTCCGGGGAACCGACCACCGTGGTGACCGTCTCCGGTTCGAAGGAAACGATGCCGATCGGCGCATCGGGAGCCTCCGGGAAGAGCAGTTCGGGCACGATTTCGTAGATGCCCTCCTCGAGTCCCGTGCACGAGACCACGGCGAAGAGGTTCGACTCGTCGACCTGGCTCAACATGCTCTGGGGGATCCGCACGTTGGCCACGACTTCGGCCACGGCTGGCTGGCACGGAGGTTCGTCGGGCTCGGCCGGCGTGATCCAGACGGCGAGCCGCAGTTCCCGGGCTTCCCGCGCTTCGCCGATATCGAGACGGACGTCGACATAGCGGACGCTGGGGCGCAGGGCGGGATCGAGCTCGATCTGCAGGCGCTGCGAGAAGGTTTCCCGCAGTCCCTGGGCGGAGATCGGCTCGGTGGTGATCTGCGCCGTGTCGCGCAGCAGCGACTCGGGCCCTTCCACCGCGAGTTCGACGGGTTCGATGACGACGCTGTGGATCTCGAACCCCGTGGCCGGCTGGCCGAGCACTCGTGGGCTCACCCGGACGGTGCTGGTCAGGGTGCGGTCGAGGCGCAGGAGCACCTGCGGAGGGTCCACCCGCATCACCTGCACCCCCGCAGGAGCTTCCACCGCCTCGGCTCCGAGAAACCAGGTGCGCTCGCCGGGGGCTTCCCCTGTCAGGTCGAGCCGCGCCCGGAGTCCCTGGACGGGGGCGTCGCGCAGCAGGCCGGAGGCGCCCCGAAGCCTCACGTCCACCTCCTGGACCGACTGGTCCACGACTTCGAGTCCGGCCGGGACGTTCACGAGCTCCAGCGGTGTGGAAACGAGGACCTCGGCCCCCGGCTCGTCGGCGACGAAGAACCAGAGGCCGAACGCGAGAACGAGCGCCAGGATGGCGCGGAACATCTCGACGGCGCGGAAGGAGTCGGATCCCGCGACGAGCTTGCTCAACGGACGACCTCCGGGCTCGAGAGGCGGCGGGTCGGTGCCGGCGCGGAGGCGCCGGACGGGGCCGGACGCGACCTCGCGAGTTCCGCTTCGAGATCCGAGCGATCGGCGACCGGGACGATCCGGCCGCCGGCAACCACGCTCGCCTGCCCGGTCTCCTCGGAGACGACCAGCACCGTGGCGTCGGTCTCTTCGGTAAGGCCCAGCGCGGCGCGGTGACGAGTCCCTCCGAAGCCGCCTTCCGCGTCGTGCCGGGAGAGCGGCAGTACGCAGCGGGCGGCGACGATCCGATCGCCGCTGACGATGGCGGCTCCGTCATGGAGCGGGGAGGTGGGCTGGAACAGCGAGACCAGTAATGCCGGGCTCAGTTGCGCGTCGAGCGGCATGCCGGAATCGGCATAGCTCTTGAGGCCGATGTTCCCCTGCCAGACGACGATGGCTCCCACCCGATGGCGGGAGAGATCGGTCGCGGCATCGACCAGCGTCGCGATGGTGGCGCGCTGCGGGTCCAGGTCCCGGCGCCGGCCGCGGAGGAACCCGCCGCCGCCGATCTGGGCCAGGCCGGTCCTGATCTCCGCCTGATAGAGGACGATGATCGCGATCCCCAGGTAGGGCAGCGTGTTGCGGACGATCCACTGGACGGTGGTGAGCCCGAGCTGGCTCGACCCGGTGAGAAGCAGCAGGCCGCCGACGATCACGGTGCCGAAGGCCATCTGGGAGGCGCGCCGCCCTTCGATGAGTTTCAGCAGGACGTAGATCGCCCCGGCCACCAGGAGGATGTCCAGGACGTCGGTCCAGGACAGGCGCGCCGCGAGCGTCTCGGCCAGCTCGGGGATTCTTTCGGTCAATCGAAGTCAGGCTGGGAACTCTGGCACCGGGAGCCCGCCGCGGCTGGAATCAGGTAGCGCCGCCGGGTTCGGGCACCAGGGGAGGGGTGATGGCGACCCGTCCGGGCACCTGTTCGGGAGCCGGGTCGGCGGAGTCGGCGTCGGGCGCAGCCGGCGCGGGCGCGGGCTCGGGGAGCGGTTTTCCTTCGAGGACGAGCTGGACTTCTTCGGAACTCAGCACTTCGCGCTCGAGGAGGGCCTCGGCGACGGCTGCCAGCCCGTCCCGGTTCTCCTCGAGCAGCTTCTTCGCCCGGTGGTAGGCGTCGTCCACGATGCGATGCACTTCCGAATCGATCGCCTTCGCGGTGCTCTCGCTGTAGTCCTTCCGGGCGGCCAGGTCGCGCCCCAGGAACACCTCGGCGTTCGATCGGTCGAACGTGAGCGGTCCCAGCGTTTCACTCATCCCCCATTCACAGACCATGCGGCGCGCCAGGTCCGTCGCCTTCTGGATGTCGTCGGACGCTCCGGTCGTGACCTGTCCGAGGACGATCTCCTCCGCGAGGCGGCCGCCCATCTTGACCGCGATCATCGCCTCGACGTAGTCCCGGTCATGGGTGCGCCGATCGTCCTCCGGCAACAGCATCGTCACCCCCATCGCCATCCCGCGCGGAATGATGCTGACCTTGTGCAGCGGGTCGGCCTTGTCGAGCAGCGCCGCGACGAGCGCGTGTCCGGCCTCGTGATACGCCGTCGTGCGTTTCTCGTCCGGCGTCATGATGACCGAGCGGCGTTCCGCGCCCATGAGGACCTTGTCCTTCGCCTGCTCGAAGTCCTCCATGCGCACCTTCTTCTGGGTGTGCCGCGCCGCGTTCAGCGCCGCCTCGTTCACGAGGTTGGCGAGATCCGCCCCCGAGAAGCCCGGAGTGCCCCGCGCGATGATGCTGAGGTCCACGTCGGACTCGAAGGGGATGCGGGCGCTGTGGACCTTGAGGACTCCCTCCCGGCCCTTGATGTCGGGCAGGGAAACCACGACCCGGCGGTCGAAGCGGCCGGGGCGGAGGAGCGCCGGATCCAGCACGTCGGGCCGGTTCGTCGAAGCGATGAGGATGACGCCGTCGTTGGACTCGAAGCCGTCCATTTCGACGAGCAACTGGTTCAGGGTCTGTTCCCGCTCATCGTGTCCGCCGCCGAGGCCCGCTCCCCGCTGGCGGCCGACGGCGTCGATCTCGTCGATGAAAATGATGCACGGCGCGTTCTTCTTGCCCTGTTCGAACAGGTCGCGCACCCGGCTGGCTCCGACTCCCACGAACATCTCGACGAAGTCCGAGCCACTGATGGTGAAGAAGGGGACGTTGGCCTCCCCGGAGATGGCGCGGGCGAGCAGCGTCTTGCCCGTTCCGGGAGGTCCCATCAGCAGCACCCCCTTGGGAATCCGTCCCCCGAGGCGCTGGAACTTCTGGGGCTCCTTCAGGAAATCGATGATCTCCTGAAGCTCTTCCTTCGGCTCGTCCACGCCGGCCACGTCCTTGAAGGTGACCTTCTTCTGCTGGTTCGACGTCAGCTTCGCGCGGCTGCGCCCGAACGACATGGCGCGGTTGCCCGGCGCCTGCATCTGCCGAATGAGGAAGAAGAAGAGTCCCACGATGAGGAGGATCGGCAACCAGCTCAGGAGGGTCACGATCCAGGGAGTGCGGCTGGCGTCGTCGGCCTCCACGTTGATTCCGCGGTCCAGCAGGGTGGACACCAGGCCCTCCATCTCGGGTGCGAAGGTCTTGAAGGAGTTGCCCTCCACGTCCGTTCCCGTGATCTCGCTTCCGGCGCCGGTCCCGCTGATGCGGACGTCGGTGACCTTGTCCTCTTCCACGCGCTGCATGAACTGCGTGAAGGAGAGCTCGTTCTCCTCTTCGGAGATGCGGCTCGAAACGTTCCAGAACAGGATCAGCACGAGCGAGGCCGTCAGCCAGAACATCAGGTTCTTCATCGTCGAACTCATCTCGGCTCTCGGTTTTCGTTACTCATTACGAAGATCGTCCCGCCAAATTATAGGTTGCGCCGAGGATTTCCCGGCCCGGCCGACTCGGGCGTCCGACGAGGGCATTGGACGACGGACGCAACATCGGTGTACTTCAGGATTCGCCGGCGCTTCCGCCCGAGGCGTCTTCGGTGGCCGCGACCGTCAGCACCCGTTGCTCCAGCCGCGCGACCGCCCCCGGGAGGTTTACCGAGGATCCGCCGCGTCCCGCCCTGACGAGCCGGAGTACCGCTTCGATGTGCACGGCTCCGATGCGCCGCAGATCTCCGCGGGCGATCCGGAGTCCCTCCCGGACGAGCCGGCGCGCCAACGCCGGGTGCGCCGTTCCGAGCGCGACAGCCCGAAACCGGACGAGGCGGGAGCCGGCGCGTTCCACCACGCTCGCAACCTCCCGGAAGCGGGCGGAGGTGATTTCGCTCAGCCACTCCTCATCGTCCCGCAGGAGCGAGGCGGTCCGGCCGAGCGCCGCTTCCGCCTGCGGGTTCACCGCGTCGTGGAAGAGCGGAAGGAGCTGCCGCCGGATCCGGTTCCGGGTGAATTGCTGGAGTTCGTTGGAGGGATCGGGATAGAACGGCCACTCCGACTCGGTTACGAGCCGGGCGATCTCGGTCCGGGAGACCGACAGCAGGGGCCGGACGATCACGACTCCCCGCTCGTCGTTCCGGACGGGGGCCATGGCGCCGAGCCCGAGCGTGCCGGCGCCGCGCGCCAACTGGAGCAGGACGGTCTCGGCCTGGTCGGTCAGCGTGTGCCCGAGGAGGACCGTCGCGGCGCCCCGTTCCCGGGCAACCTCGGCGAAGAAATCGAGCCGGGCCAGCCTGCCGGCCTCCTCGATCGAGCGCCCCTCCCGGTGGGCGCGGTTGCCGACGTCCTGCCGGCCGCTGACGCATTCGACCCCGAGTGACGACGCGACGGTCCGCGCGAACCTGGCCTGCTCCCCGGAATCGGGGCGGAGCCGGTGGTCGAGGTGCGCCGCCAGCAACGCCGGGCCACCCGCCCTCTCGCGCACCCCGCCGGGGCCGCCGAGCAGGTGGAGCAGCGCCGTCGAGTCCATGCCACCGGAGAACCCGATCAGGACGGACCGGTTCCCGGCATCGTCCGGAAACCAGTCGAGGGCGGCGGCGAGTGCTTCCCGAACGGCCGTGAGAACCGGGCGCCCCGGTCCTTGCTTCTCCGGCGTCGACGCCTCCGGGACTCCGGAGTCAGGCGCCCGAGGTGCCATCCGCTTGGACTTCCGAGCCCGACGGCCCGGCGTTGACCGGCTCGATCCGCAGCCGGGTGATCCGGTGGCCGTCCACGGCGATCACCTGGAGCACGGCGCCCGGAATCGAGACGGTCTCTCCCGCTGCCGGGATGCGGCCGGTCCGCGCGAGCACGAACCCCGCTACGGTGTCGTAGTCATCGCCCGGTGGAATCTCGATCCTTCCTTCGGGGCCGATCACGCCGGGTCCCTGCTGGGCGAGTTCGGCGTTGGCCTCGGAAACGGTCAGGGTTCCGTCAAGCAGAAACGCCCCCCCGGGGCCCGGCGCGCTCTCTCCCGAGCCGGGACCACGAATGGCGCCGAGGAGCGAACTCGAGGTCACCAGCCCTTCAACACCGCCGTGTTCATCCACCACGATGAGCATGCGGCAAGACTGTTCGCGCATCTGGACGAGCGCCTGGGCGAGCGTCGCGCTGCCCGGAGAAAAGCGCGCCGCCGTGAGGTGGTTCTCCGGCCGGAAGTCGGCTCCGGATTCGACTGCCGGCAGGATGTCGCGAAGATCCAGGACGCCCCGCACGTCGTCGAGCGTGCTTCCCACCACCGGGAGCCGGGTGTGGCCGTGTTGGCGGAAGAGCCGCATCGTCTCCGAGACTTCCGCGTCGAGCGGGACGGCCACGATCGCCCGCCTCGGGGTCATGACCTCGGTGAGCCGCCTCCCGGTGGCATCCGCGAGTTTCACCAGGACCTGACGTTCGACGGCGTCGGCGCCGGCGGACCCGAACCGCAGGCTCTCCCGCATCTCCGCGGCGCTGATGGTCGCCTCGCGCGCCGGACGCGAGATGCCGAAGACCTGCAGGAGGTTCGTCACCAGCCAGGACAGGGCGGCGGCGATCGGGCCGAGCAGCCAGAGCAGCCCCTGCACCGGGCGCACCATGCCGAGCGACCACTTCTCGGAGTGACGGGCGGCGATGCTCTTGGGCACCATCTCGCCAAACACGAGCAGGGCGGCGCCGACGAGGAGCGTCGCAAGGGTGGCCGCGCGGGCGCGCTCCTCGGTTGTCTCGGCTCCGGCCGAGAGCACCACGGTAGCCAGCACCCCGGCGAGCACATTGGCGAAGACGTTTCCCGTCAGGATCGCTCCCAGGAAACGTTCCGGATGTTCGGCTACCCGGATCACGGCGGCCGCCTTGCGGCTGCGGACCGCCAGGGCGCGCAGGCGGTGGAGCCGCACCGCCATGAAGGCGGTTTCCGATCCCGAGAAGAAGGCCGAAAGGACCAGTACTCCGAGGAGCGCCGCCGCGAAGGCCCAGGTCACCTGGCGCCTGTCAACGTGCGGTACTTGGTGTCCCGCTGCACCGGAGTGAATCCGGCTTCCCTGATCAGGATCTGAACCTCGTCGATGCTCGTGCGGTTGATGAAACCCGTACACGCGTGCACGTTCTCTTCGAGCAGCGTGCCTCCGAAGTCGTCGGCGCCCCAGTGCAGGCCGACCTGGCCTGCCTTCTTGCCCTCGCTGAACCACGATGCCTGGATGTGGTCGAAGTTGTCCAGCACGAGTCGCGAGACACCCAGGATGCGGAGGTAGTCGTTCGGCCCCGCGTAGTGCGGGATCTTCCGGACGAGCGGAGTGTTTCCCGGCTTGAAACTCCAGGGGACGAACGCCGTGAATCCATGGAACTCATCCTGCAGCTCGCGGATGCTCGACAGGTGGGTGACGATGTCCTGGGTCGTTTCGACGTGGCCGTACATCATGGTTGCGGTACTCACGAAACCAACGGCATGCGCCTCTCGATGGACATCGAGCCAGGCGGACGCTCCCCCCTTCTTGTGGGACACCTTCCGCCGCACCCGGTCGCTCAGGATCTCGGCGCCGCCTCCGGGGAGCGTGTCCTGTCCCGCCTCCTTGAGCTTGACCAGGACCTCACCGATCTCGAGCCCGCTGACCTTCGCCATCCCTTCGACTTCCACCGCCGACCAGTAGTGCGGGGTCACCTCTGGAAAACGTTCGCGTGTTCCGCGGACCAGATCGAGGTAATAGTCGAGCGGCAGCGATTCGTTGACCCCGCCCTGCAGGAGGACGGTCGTCGCGCCCTGCTCGACGGCCCTGCCGATGCGGTCCAGCATTTCCTCGACGGAATGGGTGTAGGCCTCTGCGTGTCCAGGCGGCCGATAGAAGGCGCAGAAGGTGCAGTCCACCTCGCAGACGTTCGTGTAGTTGGGATTCGTATCGACCACGAAGGTGACTTCCCGTTCCGGATGCCGGCGGAAACGGTCGTGGTTGGCAAGCTCCCCGACAAACAGCAGGGGAGCCTCGTCCATCAACCAGACGGCATCGGCTTCCGATAGCCGAACGCGGCTTTCGACCTTGCGCCGGATCCGGTCCATCGCGCTGTTCAACATGGCGCGCCGCCGTCCCGCGTTGCCGGTGACGAGGGAACGAGGTTTCGTTTCCTTGCCAGTTGCCGGAAGGTCTCGAAACCCACGCGCTCCGGCTCGTCGAACCGGTAGGTGAAATCCAGGAGATACCTGGCAATGGTCGACCCATCACCGAGCGGCCCCGCCGCCGCCTCCGCGATTTCGGGAATCCTCTCGATGCCCCGTTCGAGTGAGGCGGAGATCGTCTCCTCGAGCCCGGACCGCTTGGCCGCACTCAACGACCGACGGGCGCTCCAGACCGCGAAGACGAACGGCAGTCCGGTCCATTCCTTCCACCGGGCCGCGAGGTCGAACCGGTAGGGGAACCGCGCGTCGGGCCGTTCGCGCTCGCGAAGCGCCTCGTCGCCGATCAGGAGGACGGCCTCGTGTTCCCGCGTGACCCCCAAGCGGTACTCCGGACGCTCGATGCCGAGCCGCTGCTCGAGCCAGAGCTGCAGCAGCAGTACCGACGTCGAGGTCTCCCTGGTGATCTCGACGATCTTCCCGCCGAGCTGCTCCGCCGGGCGCCGCGAAAGGAGAAAGACGCTTCCCGCCTCGTTGCGGCAAGCGATCCCGAAGGCGCCGCGCGCATCTCCCAGCGGCGAGTACCGCCCTTCGTTGCGAATCAGGTCCCCTGCCGACAGCAGTCCGGCGTCGAGCT
Source organism: Acidobacteriota bacterium (assembly GCA_009835985.1). Taxonomy (GTDB): domain Bacteria; phylum Acidobacteriota; class Vicinamibacteria; order Marinacidobacterales; family Marinacidobacteraceae; genus Marinacidobacterium. Next base: position 36,769 of record VXWI01000025.1, read on the forward strand.
CGGAAGTCGCCGCGAGCCGGCCGATCTCGGACGGAGACGCGCGGAACACGCGCAGGCCCGGCAAGGGCTCGAACGGCTGGGTGTTGAGGTAGGCGAGTTGCCCAAGCAGCAGGCGCACGAAGGAGAACCGGTCCCGCCGGCCGTCAGGCGGCCTCCCAGACCTGCACCACGTTGTAGAGGGCGTCGCGCTCCACGGGGACCTTGCCGGCGTCCTGAATCATCTGGATGAGCCGCTCCCGGGCGACGCCGACCGGACTCGTCGCCTGCGCGAGATGGGCGATCTTCTCTTCGCCGATGGTGCCGTCGAGGTCGCTGGCTCCGAAGTTCAGCGCCATGGCCGCGGAGTCCTCGCCGAGCATCACCCAGTAAGCCTTGACGTGGGGAAAGTTGTCGAGGAGCAGCCGGGCGCAGGCGACGGTGCGGAGGTCCTCGAGCACCGACGCCTGACGCTCGGCGAGCCCGGTGTTGCCCGGCTGCAGGGCGAGCGGGATGAACGACTGGAACCCGGCAGCGGACGGATCGCGGCCATCCTGCGCTTCCCGAAGCTGGATCATGTGATCCACCCGCTCGGCGAGCGTTTCGATGTGCCCGTAGAGCAGGGTCGCATTCGTCATGATGCCCATGCGGTGAGCCGCCCGATGCACTTCGAACCAGCGCTCACGACCGATCTTGGTCTTGAACGTTTCCTTGCGGACGCGGTCCGAGAACACCTCCGCTCCACCTCCGGGAAGCGTCCGGAGCCCCGCCTCCTTCAACTGGATCAGGATGTCCTCGATGCTGGTCTTCTCCAGCCGGGCGAACCAGTCGATCTCGACGGCAGTCCACGCCTTGATCTGGACGGTCGGGAAGTTCCGGTGGATCTCGCGAACGATCTCGAGATAGCGGGCGAACGGCCACTTGGGGTGCAGGCCTCCCACGATATGGACCTCGGAGAGTTCATCGGACACCTGCGCGAGGACTTCCTCGAGGGACTGTTCGTAGGCGTGCGCGTCGCCCGGCTTGGCGGCGAAGTCGCAGAAGACGCAGGAAAGAACGCACAGGTTCGTCGGGTTGATCTGCCGGTTCACCACGAACTGGACCCGGTCTCCGTTGCGCGCCCGGGCGACGTGGTCCGCCATCCGGCCCAGCGCCGGAAGGTCGACGGTCCGGAGGAGAGTCACTCCGTCCTCGAAGTCGAGGCGGTCTCCGGCCAGAACCTTCTCCCAGATCGGAACCAGGGATCGGTCGCGGAACGCGACGCCTTCGGCAATCAGCACGGGGAATCTCCGGCTCCAGGCACTCGGGAAAGCGGCCGGATGCGTTCGGCATCCCGGGCGCAGGGAGCCTCAACGAAGGGCAAAAATCCTAGCACGAGAACACCGGTCGGAAGACCGCCGCTGCCACGCTTACCTGGTCTCTTCTTCCCGCCAGCCGGGCGCGTCGCCGACTCCCAGAACGCCGAGCACCTTGTCGCAGAAGCCGTCCACGACTTCGGCCATGGAGTCGGGGTTCCGGTACCAGGGAGGAGCCACGGGCATCACGATCCCACCCGCTTCGGAAACGGTGAGGGCGTTCCGCAGGGTGATCGTGGACCACGGTGTCTCGCGTACGCAGAGGACAAGGCGCATGCGCTCCTTGAGGGCGACCTGAGCTGCCCGGGTGATCAGCGTGTCCGCAATTCCGTTCGCGACCTTGCCCAGCGTCGAAAGGCTGCACGGGATCAGAACCAGGGCGTCGTAGCGGTTCGAGCCCGACGACCAGGGGGCGGCCAGATCGGAGTCGCGATGAACGCGCCGGACGTGACCCTGCAGGTCATCCAGCGCGAGGCCCGTTTCGAGCCGCAGCACCTCCTCTCCCCAGCGGGACACGATGAGGTGTTTCTCGCCCGGGCAGCGCTTCAGGAACTGGACGCCGTACACCGCTCCCGAGGAGCCCGACATGCCGACGACGATTCTCATGATCCCGGGATGGCGGTGCGGGATAGCACAACGCCCAGGAAGACGACGCAACCCAACACGGCGTTCACCTGGAAGAACGCGAAATTCACATGCTGCCGGAGCAGATGCTGCAAGACGAAGAGGCCGCCGGTGAGGGCGAACAGGAGGCCGGACACTGCGCCATGGAGCGAGGTTGAGAACAGGATCATAAGAGCAGCGAACGCGAGGGCATGCATTCCTGCAGCGACCCTTACCGCTCGCCGACTCCCGATAGCCGCAGGCAGCGAGAAGACACCGGTCCTGCGGTCCGACTCTTCATCGAGGGTCGCATAGAGAATGTCGAAGCCCGCGGACCAGAGTGCGGTAAACGCGGACAGCATCAAGATCGGAAAAAGGCCTCGCCATTCGAGGGCCACCGCGTAAAACCCGCACAGAGGGCCCAGAGCGAGCGTGACGCCGAGTCCCAGGTGCGCCCACCGGGTGGTTCGTTTCAGGAGCGGATACCCGACGAAGGCCGCCAGCGGGACGGGAGCAATGATCAGGCAACGCGGCGAGATCGCCCAGGCCGCGACCAGGGCGACCATGAACGCGAGCATTGCCACGGCCACCGCACCCCGAAGGGAGATTGCGCCCGCCGGCAAGGCGCGATTCGCCGTACGTGGGTTCTGCGCGTCAAGGTGGCGGTCGAGGATGCGGTTCAGTCCCAGCGCAGCCGTGCGCGCCCCCGTGGCCGCGACGAGAATCAACACCGCCGTGCGCGGCGTGAGTGGTGGTTCCGCCAACAATGCTCCCGCGTAGATCAGCGGAACCGAGAACAGCGTATGTTCAATCTTCAGGTATTCCGCCCAGACCTTGAGGCGGTGTCCAAGCGGGTTCTGCACGTTACTGGACGCGTCCCGAGACATGTGCTTCACACTCAGTCAAGCGTCTGAGCGATATCGGTCGCAAGACTAACAGGCGCACCGTGATCGACCTTCTTCATTCCGTTCGGGCATACTCATCGGTTGACCCAACCTCGAGAGCAGTGTTACGCTGAAGTTGCGCGTTGCGCAGCGGAACGCCGTTTCGTTTGTTCCTGATCCCATGAACGTATTCCTCGCGAGGGGTGAAAAGAACTGTAATGAAGAAGAAGGTCAGGCGGTCGGCCAAGAAGAAAACGGTCAGGAAGGTCATTGCACGCGTCGCGTCACGTAGTGGCGCCACGCGAAAGAAGGTCTCGCGCAAGAAAGGTGTCGCGCGCCGGACCGCGTCTCGTGCGGCTGCATCCCGAAAGAAGGTGACTCGCAAGAAAGCGACGCGCAAGCGATTGACGCGCAACGCAACAGCACGTAGAGCAACGCGCAAGAAGGTGTCGCGCAAGAAGGTCACGAAGAAGACAACCACCCGTAAGAGGGCCACTCGCAAGAAGGTTTCCCGCAAGAAGACGACGCGGAAGAAGACGACGCGGAAGAAGGCGTCCCGGAAGAAGGCGTCCCGGAAGAAGGCCACGCGGAAGAAGGCAACGCGGAAGAAGGCGTCGCGGAAGAACGCAACCCGGAAGAAGGCGACTAGTAAGGTCTGGTCGCGGCAGATGGCTAATCGGAAGGAGGGGGGGGGGCGGGGGGGG